>NZ_CP066801.1:0-370000 GCF_016598575.1 Streptomyces sp. HSG2 | reverse complement strand
TTCCCCGTGGGCGTCGACTGCCTGCTCGCCGTCGTCGGGCCCAGCGGGGCCGGGAAGTCGACCCTGCTGAACGCCCTCACCGGTCAACGACCGGCCGACCGGGGCACCGTGTTGTACGACGGTCGGGACCTCTACCACGACTACCCGGAACTGCGTCAGCGCATCGGGCTGGTACCGCAGGACGACATCCTGCACACGCAGTTGACCGTCCGCGGCGCCCTCTCCTACGCGGCGGAACTCCGCTTCCCCCAGGACACGGCGAAGGCCGAGAGACTGGCGCGGGTCGATGAGGTGATGCGCGAACTGGGGCTGGACCAACGTGCCGAGCAACCCGTGCACAGCCTGTCCGGAGGGCAGCGCAAGCGGGTCAGCGTCGCCCTGGAACTGCTGACCAAACCGTCCCTCCTCTTCCTCGACGAGCCCACCTCCGGCCTCGACCCCGGCATGGACCGCTCGGTGATGCACATGCTGCGGAGCCTGGCGGACGACGGACACACCGTCATCGTCGTCACCCACAGCGTGCTCAACCTGGACGTCTGCGACCGGTTGCTGGTCCTCGCACCCGGAGGCCGGGTGGCCTACTACGGCCCTCCGGACCGGGCCCTGCCGTTCCTCGGTTTCGCGCACTGGCCGGAGGCCTTCGAGGCGTTCGAGACCGACCGGGAACGCGACTGGGCGGGCACGTTCGCGAAGTCGGCGCTGCACCGTCGCTACGTCGCCGACGAGGACGGACAGCCGCACCGCCCGCGCGCCGGCCCGGTCGAGATCGACCCACCGCCCAGGCCGCACAGCAGGTTGTGCCAGGTACGCACTCTGGTGCGCCGCTACACCTCCGTGCTCGCGGCGGACCGCACCTTCCTCGCGGTGATGATCGCGCTGCCCTTCGTGATGGGCGCGATGGGTCGCGCGCTCGCCGGCGAGCGGCTCACCCAGCAGACCGCCATCAACGCGCTGCTGATCCTCTGCGTCGGCGCCGTGCTCACCGGCGCGGCCAACGCGGTCCGGGAACTGGTGAAGGAGCGGGTGATCTACCAGCGAGAGCGGGCGGTGGGCCTGTCCAGATCGGCGTACCTGATGTCGAAGATCATCGTCCTGGGCGGCATCACCGTCGTCCAGGCGGTCGTCCTCACCCTGGTCGCCCTTCTCGGCGTCGATCTCAGCGCGCCGGACGGTCGGGGGGTCCTGCTGCCGCCCCTTCTGGAGATCACCATCGCGGTCGCCCTGTTGGCCTTCAGCGCGATGACGCTCGGCCTCCTCGTCTCCGCCCTGGTGCGCAAGGAGGAGGTGACCATGCCGCTGCTGGTCCTGCTGGCCATCGTCCAGGTGGTCTTCTGCGGTGCCCTGCTCAAACTCGACGGAGTGCCCGGCCTGGAGCAACTGTCCTGGCTGGTGCCCGCCCGGTGGGCGTTGGGGGCGATGGCCGGCACCATCGGACTGGGCAGCATCTCCCCGGGGGAGCGGACCGCCGACCCGCTGTTCGAGCACGCCGCCGGCACCTGGCTGCTCGACGTCGGCATGCTCGTCGCGCTGTCCGCGGTCTTCGCCTTCGTCGTGTCCCGGCTGCTCCGCCGGCACGAGCCCGAGGTGATGCGGCGGTGACCTCGGCGGCCGGCGGCGCCTCGGCTCCCGTCGCCCCGTTCCGTGATCCCGGCGCCGTCAGTCGGGTCGGCCTTCGGCGATCCCGTCGCGGCTCCGCCGCAGCCGTGCCCGCACGAGCAGCGCCCCCACGAAGCCGGCCACCAGCCCCCACACCACGGCCAGGCCGAGCGCCCGCCAGACCCGAGGGCTCAGGAAGACGTCCCCGGACAGGGCTCCTTCCAGGTCCCCGATGCCCCACACCGACAACCCGTAGTCGGCGCTGATCCGCCCCATCAAGCAGATCATCAGTACGGTGAGGAACAGTGCCACCGCCATGCGGACGGCGTTTCGCCAGGCCGACGGCCGGCCCGGGGTACGGGCGGCCGTGACCGCCCCGGCCGCCGGCAGCAGCACCGCGGTGACCACCAGCAGCCACCAGGCCCGGCCGTCCTGTTGCGCCAGCGTGCCCAGGTCGAGCGTGGAGGTACCCGGACCGCGCAGCGCCTCGTCCAGGATGTGCGGCAGCGGCAGCGCGAAGGGCCCGTCCACGTGCCCGTCCCAGGCAGCGCCCATGCCGATCGTCAGCGCGGGCCACACCACGTTGGGCAATCCCAGGAGCAGCACGGCGAGGGTCCGCGTCGGATGGCCCCGCGTCCCCGCCACGACCAACCCGATCACCACGCCGATGGCCACGCAGGCAAGGAGAAGCGCCACCATCGCGTAGGCGACGGGCCGCACCGTCGTCTCCAGACGCGCCAGGGACGCCGGCAGAGGTGCCCGGCGGGAGACCAACAGGGCGAGAACCAGCACCCCGGCGAGCCACAGCAGTCCGAACAGCACCGACAGGGGGACGTCGGCCGCGAATCCCACTGTCGGCTCGATGCCGAAGAAGTCGGCGAGGTCGGCGGGCCCGGCCTCCTCCAACGGCACGTCGAAGGTCTGTCGGGCGGCCAAGGACAAGCCGATCAGCGCGATCAACCACAGAGCACCGAGCCGTGCCGCCCACACCGCCGCCACGCCCGGTTCGGCCCGGGTCCGGTGGCGCAGCGGTCGCAGGAAACCCCAGCCGATCACCAGCGCTCCGGTCAACGTGACGGAGAGGGGGATCACGGTCAGGGACGCCTCGGTGTCGACCAGGCCGCCCGCCTCCCCCGATCCGTTCACCACTCCGCCCACGGAGGCCACCATGGTCGCCGTGACCACCCGGGGAAAGGCGTTGTCGGGGAGGTCCGTCGCGCCGGCCGCCCACAGGCCGAGGCCGGCGACGACGGCCATGGCCAACAACCCGGCGAGGACCGCCCCGACGGCTTGTGGCCAGCCGCGGCCGGGGGAGCGCGGAGCGGCGGTCGCCGGCGAGGTCGGTGGGCTCACGGGGCCACGCTAAGCACGGCGGGCGCGCCCCGCCCGCCGACAGGGCCGTCCGTGTGGCCCCCACTGGGGAATCGAGCGGCGGGTCGCCGGTCCTCGCGGACCCCCTCCGACCGCGGCGACCCGGCGCGCTCCGCCCGGTTCCGCACCCGAAGCCGTGCCCCGGGTGGACCGCCCGAGATCCTCGCGGGCCAGTACTCTTCCGCTCCGGCGGCCCTCGCGGACGCACTCCCGGAGTGTGACGCTCCCCGCACTGTGGCAGCGGGGGACTGACCGACCGAGCCCGGGGTACCAGAGTGATGCGACGGACTCCGGTCGGTCGGTACCGAGAGAGAAGAGCAGTGATCGAGCACTTGGACGGGGCAGTGACATCGACTGGCTTCGACGTGCCCGTGGAACCGCTACGGCGGGCGGCACACTACACCGGCGAGCCCGGCAGCATCGCCGAGGCGCGCGCCTTCGCCTCCGCGTTCCTGGACCAGCTCAGGACGGAGTGGTGCGCCGCCATCGGTCCGCGGGTCGACGGAGCGGTGCTGCTGGTGGTCAGCGAGCTCGTCACCAATGCCGACCGGCACAGCGAGGGACCGTACATCCTGGAGCTCGAGGGAACCGACGCCGCCGTCTCGGTGTGCGTCTACGACAGCAGCGGGGTCGTGCCGCAGGTCTACCCTCGCGATCCCGAGCGGATCGGCGGGCACGGCCTGGAGATCGTGCGGGCTCTGGTCGCGGACATGGCGGTGGAGCGGGTGCCCGTGGGGAAGCGGGTGCGCGCGGTCATGACGCTCGACGGGTGACGGGTGGCGGCCCGGACCGGCCGCCACCCGACACCCGTCGGACCGTCAGGCGGCGCCCAACTCGCCGAGCATCCCCTCGCGCAGCCGACCGATGATGCGGCGGATCAGCCGGGACACGTGCATCTGCGAGCAGCCCAGCCGCGCGCCGATCTCCGCCTGTGTGGCTTCCTCGACGAAGCGCAGATGGAGGATGCGGCGATCTCGGTCGCTCAACTCCGCCATGAGCGGGGCCAGCGCGTGGAAGTCCTCGACCAGCCGCAGCCCGTCCTCCTCCACGCCGATGAAGTCGGCGAGCACGGCTTCCCCACCCTCGGGGCCGTCCCCGGTCAGCGCCGCGTCCAGCGAGGAGGAGTTGTAGCCGTTGGAGGCGATCTGCCCCTCGATCACCTCGTCCTCGGAAATGTCCATCAAGGTGGCCAGCTCGGACACCGTCGGCTCCCGGTCCAGCCGACCTGCCAGCTCCTCACGGGCCTTCGCGAGGTCCACGCGCAGCTCCTGCAGTCGACGCGGTACGTGAACCGCCCAGGTGGTGTCCCGGAAGAACCTCTTGATCTCGCCCATGATGTACGGCAGTGCGAAGGAGGTGAACTCGACCTCCCGAGAGAGGTCGAACCGGTCGATGGCCTTGATCAGGCCGATCATCCCGGTCTGGACGATGTCCTCCATGTCGTTCCCGCGCTCGCGGAAGCGTCCGGCCGCGAACCGGACGAGCGACATGTTCATCTCGATCAGGGTGTTGCGCGCGTACTGGTACTCGTGCGTGCCCTCCTCCAGCTCCGTCAACCGCCGGAAGAAGTGACGCGACAACTCCCGCGCGTCGCGGGGTGCCACGGCCCGGGCGTCCCGGACGTCCGGGAGGGGACCGCCGCCCGTGCCGGCCTCGGCGGTCTCCCCGACAACCTGTACCTGCGACTGGATCACGGCGGTGTCCACTCCCTCTCCCACGCTACGTCACGATTCGGTCTCACGAGGTCCTTCGCGGTCCGGATACCCCGACCCGGGCGCCGCATGCCCGCGAAACTCCCGACTGGCCGAAAACGTGCGGAGATTGAGAACGAGAATTCCGTTATGACTGTTTATGTCCGCGAATTCTCTCGGCTTCGTGCGCCTGTTTCAGGCGAACCGACGTGTTCTTCCGACGGCGAAACGCGGTGCGCGGTGCGGGGCGCGGCGACGCTCCTAGGCTGAGGAGGTGACCAGTCGAACCGTGAAACCAGCCGAGTCCCCACCGGTGTCCACCACCACGCCGTTTCGATCCGCCCCCCGGTCGCCCGCGGCTCCCGGTCCCCGCGAGCCGAGCGAATCGCCCGGGACGAGAGAGCCGCTCTGGCGCGACCTCGTCGGCGGCGTGTTGCGCCGGGAGCGCCTCGCCCAAGGGCGGACGCTGAAGGACGTCGCGGAGGCCGCCCGGATCTCGATGCCGTACCTCTCCGAGGTCGAGCGGGGACGCAAGGAGGCGTCTTCGGAGGTGCTCGCCGCCGCCGCCCGAGGGCTCGGGTTGAACCTGGGTGACCTGTTGCTCCGGGCCCACGTCGAGCTCGTTCCGCGTGTCGCCCCTCTCCGGGCTTCCCGCCCCGTCGCCTCGCGTGGTCGCCCCGAGGCGCTCTGCCTGGCTGCCTGACGCCGTCGTCGCCCCGGCCGGCCCGGCCGGGGCGACGACGTGATCAGCCTCCCGTCTGTCGCGATTCGAGGATCTCGTCGGCCAGTCCGTAGGCCACCGCCTCCGGCGCGGTCAGGACCTTGTCCCGGTCCATGTCCGCGCGCAGCGTCTCCGGGGCCGCCGACTCCAGGTGGAGGAGCTGGGCGACGACGACGTCGGCCACGTCGTCGATTTCCGTGCCGAGGAAGACGGTCCGCTCGGACAGCAGCCGGCTGAACACGTCGTAGGAGCGCTCGCCTCGCGGGGTCCGCTCCACGACGTGCGGAATCGTGTAGGACATCGTCACAGTCACATCCGCCGGCGCGACGCCGCGGGGCGCAGGTCCGCGAGGGAGTCCGTCACCTTGTCGACGAGCCCGTATTCCACGGCCTGCTCGGCGGTGAACCAGCGGTCCCTGTCCCCGCCCCGCGCGATGGTCTCCGGAGAACGACCGGTGTGATCGGCCGTGATCCGCTCGATCGTCCGCTTGGTGAACTCCGGATGGACCGCCTGGATCTCGACGTCCGAGGCCGTGCCCCCGATGCCCGCCGAGGGTTGGTGCATCATCAGCCGCGCGTGCGGCAACGCGTGGCGTTTGCCCGGTGTGCCACAGGTGACCAGGAACTGCCCCATGCTCGCCGCGAACCCCAGGGCCAGCGTGGACACGTCGTGGGGGATCAACCGCATGGTGTCGTAGACGGCGAGCCCCGCGTGCGCGGACCCGCCCGGGCTGTGGACGTAGACGCTGGTGGTTCCGGCTATCGGAAGTTGTGCGATAGACGCGCCGAGGTCGGCCCGAAGCACCCGGACCGACCTCGGGAAAGGTCGTCAGCGGCTGCAGCCCTCTGCGCAACCGCAGGTTCCTTCGGTCGTCGCGGCAGGGGCGTGAGCGGTAGGCGCGCAGCAGCCCTTGCCCTGCCAGGCGTCGCGGCCTTCCTTGACGGCGATGGCGGCGATGACGAGGGCGGCGACCGGGTCGGCCCAGGACCATCCAAGCAGGAGGTTGGCCAGCAGGCCGACCAAGAGCACGGCGGAGAGGTAGGTGCACAGCAGGGTCTGCTTGGAGTCGGCGATGGCGGAGGCGGAGCCGAGTTCACGGCCGGTTTTGCGCTGGGCCGCGGAGAGGAACGGCATGATCGCCAGGGAAAGCGCGGCGAGGACGATACCCGGGATGGAGTGGTCGGCTTCGCCGGTGCCTGTCAGTGCGCGGGCGGAGTCGATGCTGACGTAGGCGGCGAGCGCGAAGAACGAGACGGCGATGATCCGCAGGGTGCGCTGTTCGCGGCCTTCGCGGACGGCGTGGTCGCGGGCGGAGAACTGCCAGGCGACGGCCGCGGCGGAGGAGACCTCGATGACCGAGTCGAGGCCGAAACCGATCAGTGCGGTGGAGGAGGCGAGGGCGCCGGCGGTGATGGCGACGATCGCTTCAATGACGTTGTAGGCAATGGTCGCGGCGACGAGGAGGCGTATGCGCCGGGTGAGGGTGTCACGGCGGGCGGGGCTGGGGCCGAGGGATATCGCGGTCATTCAGCAGCAGCCCTTCTCGGTGGCGTCTGGGCAGGTCTTGTCGTCCTCGACGGCGACCACAGCCGTGCGCAGGGCGGCGAGCGCGTGGCCGAGACGTTCGTCGGCGAGTTCGTAGCGGGTACGCCGGCCGTCGGGAACGGTGACGACCAGGCCGCGGTCGCGCAGGCGGGCCAGGTGGTTCGACAGCCGGGTCCGGGAGATCTCCAGGGCGTCGGCGAGGTCGGCGGGGTAGGCCGGTGCCTCGTGCAGGGTGAGCGGGATGTGGCAGAAGATGGGGTCGGCGAGGGCGCGGCCGAACCGCGCCGGCACCTCGATGTCAGCGGCGAGTGTGAGCACGCCACGACAGTACATAGAATCCTGAATTCAGAGAAGTGTGGATTGTTGTCGGCGGGTGATGTCCGCGGCGTAGGTATGGTCCTGGCCGGCGAGACGGTGCCAGGTGCCGGCGGTGTTCTGGTGGTGCCGAGCAGGCAGCTGACGACGACCGCTGGCGGCTCGGAGGCTAGCTCGATCAGGGCGGTGTTCCGGGCCCCGCGGTCGGACGCCGGGGGGCCGGAGGCGGCTGGCCAGCCGCTTGGAGCTGAGGTGCTGTGCGGGGAGGCGCCCAGGGAACAGCCGGCGCTCGGCGGCGGTGTCCCGGGCCATCGTTTCGGAGTGGAGCGTACGGAGGTAGCCGTCCAAAGGCGGTGGCATCCGGACGGGGACCCTGCCGAGCCGAAGGGTCACCTCGTCACCGTTGATGTCCATGTGGCCGGTGGCGAGGGCGATGATGCGGGACGGCTCCTGGGCGAACAGCAGGGCAAGGAGTCCGGCCGCCTTGTCGGCCACGGGGATCTCCTCGTCGTGAACAAGCCGGTCGACCAGGCGCCACCGGGTGTCCTGGGCGATGAGCTGCCCGGTGAACCGAGGCGGAGATCTCGACGGTCAGCTTCCGGGTGTGACCCTTGCGGCTGGTCCAGACGAGGAAGCCGTTGACGCGGGGGCTGCGGGCGGGGTGGTCGTCCAACCACACGTCCTGAAGGTCCTGGGTGCACGAGCTGAGTGCGACTCCTCGCGCGTGGAGCCAGTTGAGCAGCCGGACCACCTGGATGACGTACGCGCGAACGCCGTCTACCCGGGCCTGTGTGACGCGCCGGCGGCGGGCGCTGGGTCCGTCCGCATTCGGGACAGGGTGGTGCGTGGCGCCGCAGGAGGAGCGGAGCGCCTCGCCGCCGGCCGTGCGGTAGGTGACCATGTTCTCGCGGCGACAGCCCACGCAGATCTCGCGCGGGCGGCTCTTGGGACAGCGGCCCGTCGTGGTCCGCCGTACTCACTCTCCCCGCCGATGTCCGTCCGGGTCGGGGACGCATCCTCCTCCGTGGCATCATCGGCGCCATGCGCGAACGTGTGGTGGCCGCCTGCGACGGGGCCTCGAAGGGCAATCCCGGGCCGGCCGGATGGGCCTGGGTCGTGGCGGACGAGAACGAGCATCCGGTCCGTTGGGACTCCGGTCCCCTCGGCTCCGCCACCAACAACGTCGCCGAGTTGACGGCGTTGGAGCGGCTGCTGGCGTCGACCGACCCCATGGTGCCGCTGGAGGTCCGGATGGATTCCCAGTACGCCATGAAGGCCGTCACCACGTGGTTGCCCAACTGGAAACGCAACGGCTGGCGGACCGCCGCGGGCAAACCCGTCGCCAATCGGGAACTGGTGGTGGCCATCGACGGGCTGCTCGCCGACCGGGCCGTCGAGTTCCGCTATGTCCGAGCCCACCAGGTCGACGGTGATCGACTCAACGACTTCGCCGACCGGGCCGCCGGCCGGGCCGCCGTCACGCAGGAGCCGGCGGGCAGCGCGCTCGAATCGCCGCCGCCCCCCGCCTCGGAGAACCCGCCCAAGGGCGGAGAGCGCCGACGGGGCGGAGGGGAAAAGAGCGGCGGATCGTCGCGGACGATCAAGGCGAAGTTCCCGGGGCGCTGCGCGTGCGGGAGCGGCTACGGCGCGGGCGAGCTCATCGCGAGGAACGACGTGGGGTGGGGCCACCCGGCCTGTCGGCGCGTCGCCGTCGAATAGGGCGCGCTTCGAAAGCCCGGGAACGAGGTGGCTCCCGGCGCGCTGCAGGGTCGACACGCGGTCCGGCCGCTTCGCCGCCGCGCACCGACTCGCGAGTCGGCACCGGAGGCCGGCGGCGGCGGGTGGCAGACTGCGCCCCATGGAACAACGAGTATTCGAACGGTCGGGTAGGCGGGCGTCGGTCATCGGCCTGGGCACCTGGCAACTGGGGGCGGACTGGGGCGCCGTCGACGAGAAGCAGGCCCTGGGAGTCCTGAGGGCAGCCGCCGACGCCGGCGTGACGTTCTTCGACACGGCGGACGTCTACGGCGACGGGCGCAGCGAGGAGACCATCGGGACGTTCCTGCGCGACCATCGGGGCTCGGACGTGACGGTGGCCACCAAGATGGGGCGGCGCGTCGAGCAGATCCCCGGGAACTACGTCCTGGACAACTTCCGCCCCTGGACCGACCGCTCGCGCCGGAACCTGGGCGTCGACACCCTCGACCTGGTGCAACTGCACTGCCCGCCCACCCCGGTCTACTCCCGAAACGAGGTGTACGACGCGCTCGACACCCTCGTCGAAGAGGGGCGGATCGCCGCCTACGGTGTCAGCGTCGAGACGTGTGCCGAGGCCTTGACCGCCATCGCCCGGCCTCATGTGTCCTCCGTGCAGATCATCCTCAACCCGTTCCGGATGAAGCCGTTGCGAGAGGTGCTGCCCGCCGCCGTCGAGGCCGGGGTGGGCGTCATCGCCCGGGTGCCGTTGGCCTCCGGCCTCCTCTCGGGGAAGTACACCGAGGACACCGTCTTCGCCGCCGACGACCACCGGGCCTTCAACCGGAAGGGCGAGGCCTTCGACCAAGGGGAGACCTTCTCGGGCGTCGACTACGCGACCGGCGTCCGGGCCGCGGCGGAGTTCTCCTCCCTCGCTCCGGAGGGCTACACCCCGGCCCAACTGGCGCTGCGCTGGATCGTCGGGCAGCCCGGCGTCACCACCGTGATCCCCGGCGCGCGCAACGCGGAACAGGCCCGGGCCAACGCGCGGGCGGCCCTGTTGCCCGCGTTGCCCGAGCGAACCGTCACCGCCATCGGCGATCTCTACGACCGGCGGATCCGCGAGCAGGTCGAAGCCCGCTGGTAAGGCCACGTCCGGGCCGGCGCTCGCCGGGCCGGACGACGACGTGCCTCACCTCGGGCCGCCGCCCGGCTCCCGGAAGGTCCGAAGGAAGGTGGCGAGCGCCCCCTCGTTGGCCGGTTCCCGCCAGTCGCCGGCCGGCGCGGTGAAGCGAAGCGAGAAGCCGCGGCCCTCGCCGATCAGGAAACCGCGGCCGAAGGTCCGGAACCGCGAGCCGTCGACCTCCGCGAGCCACTCCATGTCGGCGGCCCGTCGGCCCTGGTGGGTCGTTGCCCGAATCTCGCCCAGCCTGTCGTAGCCGGACGCGCTCATCAGTCCCGGCTCCACGTCGTCGCGCCAGACGGCCACCGGGTCGGGACCCACACGAGTGCTGTGGGTGACGGCCAGGGTGCGTGGGTCCCCTCGGGTCCCGAACACGATCCGGTACGCGAGGTCGGACACCCGCCGCGTGTCGATTCGCCGCCACCCCTCGGGCAGGGCCACCGAGAAGCCCTCCCGGGCCGTGTACGTCCGAAAACCGGCGGGAACCCCCGGGGACGACTCGGCCCCGGGCGAAGGCGCCGCGGAATCCGGACCGGGAGTGCCGGGCACCTCGGGCGAGGCCGGCGCGGACGATCGAGGCGGGAGGGGTGCGGCGGGGCCATCGGAGCGTGGCAGGCCGTGGGCCGTGGCCAACACCACCACGGTCACCGTGCCCGCGGCCAACGCGGTGCCGGCGAGCATCGCCCGGCCGCCGCGTCGACCGTCCGCCGGGATCGCCCGAGCACAGGGGTCGTGCGCCCGGGACCGGGTGGTCGAGGGACCGGGGCCATCCCCGATCGCCACCCGCCGGAGGGTTGCGCGGACCGTCTCGTGGTCCGGCCGGTCACGCGGGTCCGGGCGGAGCGTCCGCCGAACCGCCCTGCCCCACGCCCCGGGCCACACGCTCGGCCTCGGCCGGTCGAAGCCGCCGGGCCCGCTCCGTTCGGAGGCGGGCGGACGTCCTCGTGCCGTCGCGTGCAGGATCGCGCCCAACGCCCACAAGTCGGCAGCCGGTCCCGGTACTTCGCCCCTGACCTGTTCGGGGGCGGCATAGGACGGGGCGGTGAGGCGGGGGCGGGACCCGGTCCCGGCCGTCCCGAAGCCGGTGAGCACCACGCGGTCCCCGTCCTGGACGAAGACCTGCCCCGGACTCAGCTCCCCATGGGTGACGCCCGCCTCGTGGGCCGCTTCCAACACGTCGAGGACGCCGAGTCCGATCCGGGCGGCTCTGGGGCGATCGAGTCTGCCTCGTTCCAGAAGGAGTTCACTCAGCGGCGTGCCGCGTACCCACTCGGTCACCACCCACAGGGAGCCGTCCTCCACCATGGCGTCGATCACCGTGGCCACTCCGCTCGGGCACAGCGCACCCACCCTCCGGTGCGCCTCCACGACCCGCTCCGCCGCCTCCCGTGCCCCTCGCGCGCCCAAGTGCTCCGCCAACTCGATTCGCTGGACGAGGCACGGACGGTCCGTCTCGGCGTCCTCACCGGACCACGAGACGAGGTTGTCCTCCTGGTGGATCACCTGGAGGCGCCGATACCGTCCCGCGACCCACCTGTCTGCCGAGGCACGCGCCCTGTCCATGGCCATCCCTTGCTCGCGACCGTCGTCTCCGGTTCCTCCAGGTGTACGGCGGGCCGTCCGGGGAGCGTTCAACGCGGTCCCGCTCTCGATCCCGGCGTCGACGCGGATCCCGCGACGACCCGCACCCTCCGGCAACCGCGGGGACGGTGTGGGGAAGACTGTCGGGGCAGCATCGACCGTACACAGGGAGGATCTCCATGACGCGCCCGATCACGGCTGGGTGGGACGGTTCGAAGGAGAGTCTGGCCGCGCTGGCCTGGGCCGCCAGGGAAGCCGTTCGGCGTGACACGCCCCTGCGCGTGGTGCACGCCTGGCGATTCGAGCCACTCGACCAGGCCGGCCTCGGAGATCGGGACGCCCAGGAGGAGTGGGTGCTGGGGGTCGTGACGGAGTCGGTCCGGGCGGTCGTCGAGCGCCACACCGGTCTCGAGGTGTCGGTGGACGTCCTGGAAGGGGAAACCGTCGACACCCTGGTGACCGCGGCGTCCGCCTCCGCCGCGTTGGTGCTCGGTTCCCGGGGGCACGGCGGCCTCGTCGGCTTCCTGCTCGGCTCCGTAGGCCGGCAGGTGATCGCGGAGACCTCGCGTCCCGTCGTCCTGGTGAGGGCGGGGGACAGGGCCCAGGGGGAGGTGGCCGGCCACGAGATCGTCGTCGGGCAGCACGGCGAGCCCGAGGACAGCGCGGACGTCCTGCGGTTCGCCTTCGAGACCGCCGCCTCGCGAGGCGCCGCGGTCAGGGCGGTCCGTGCCTGGACGCTGCCACCGCTCTACGCCTACAACCAGGCCACTTTGAAGCTGCTCGACGAGGCGGGGGGCCTGGAGCCTCTTGAGGAGCGGGCGCTGGCCGCGGCGCTGCGGCCGTGGCGCGAGCGCTTCCCCGACGTGCCGGTCGTGGAACACGTGGAGATGGGCAGTGCCGGCCAGGTCCTGCTCTCGGTGTCGGGCCGGGCGCAACTCCTGGTGGTCGGTCGGCGGGCGCGCCGGACGGCGCTCGGAGCCCGTGTCGGCTCGGTCGCCCACGGGGTCCTGCACCACGCGGATTGTCCGGTCGCCGTGGTTCCGCATGTCTGATCGCGTCGGTCTCGGTGGCCCGGCGGCGGGACCGACGTGTCGGTCCCCCTCCCGGGGGCCGTCGCCGGCTCAGCGCACGCCGCGCGGCCGGAACTGTACGCTGATCCGCGGGCCCGTGGCGCGCGCGGTCTTGGGCACGCAGTGCTCCCACGTGCGTTGGCACGAGCCGCCCATGACGATCAGGTCGCCGTGGCCCAGCGACCGTCGGACCGGCGACGCCCCTCCCCGCGAGGGGCGGAGCAGCAGGTCACGGGGGGCGCCCACGGACAGGATGGCCACCATGGTGTCCTCCCGGGCGCCCCTGCCGATCCGGTCACCGTGCCAGGCGACGCTGTCCCGCCCGTCGCGGTACAGGCACAGCCCGGCGGTGGCGAAGGCCTCGCCCGACTCCCCGGCGTAGTGCGCCGTCAGCGCTTCGCGGGCCTCGTCGAGTACCGGATGAGGCAGCGGTTCGCCCGCGCCGTAGTAGGCGAGAAGCCTGGGCACGTCGACGACCCTCTCGTACATGGCGCGCCGCTCGGCCCGCCACGGCACCTCCTCGGCGAGCGTGGTGAACAGCCGGTCGGAGCCGCTGAGCCAGGCCGGTAGCACGTCGATCCAGGCACCCGCGCCGAGCGACGTGCGGCGTATACCGGCCAGGGAGGTCGGACGCGGGTCGTCGGACTGGTCGAACAGGGAGCCCTGGAGGTGGTGCGTGGACATGGGGACAGCGTACCCGCTATTCGAAAAAACGTTTGATTAAGGATGGTCGAGGGTGGCCGGCACGGGGCGGCTCTTCCTCCCGGGGCCCACCATCGGCTACGTTCCCTGCCCAAGGAGCAGGACCGTGACCATCCGACGAGGCGTTCTCCCGTTCGCCTCGGACAGCCGGCGCCGTCCCGTCGACACGGCCTCTCGCCACGCGCCGAGCGGTCCGCCCCGCGGCGCCTCGCCGGGGAGCGGTCGCCAGACGAGGAAGGAACCGTCGCCATGGATGCCGACGTCATCGTGGTGGGAGCAGGCCTCGCGGGCCTCGTCGCCGCTCACGAGCTGACCCGCCGGGGCCGCCGTGTGGCGCTGGTCGAACAGGAGAACCCGGCGAACCTGGGAGGGCAGGCGTTCTGGTCGTTCGGCGGGCTGTTCTTGGTCGACTCCCCGGAGCAGCGACGCCTGGGCGTCCGCGATTCCCCCGAGCTGGCCTGGAACGACTGGCGAGGGAGCGCCGGGTTCGACCGACTCCGGGACGAGGACTCGTGGGCGGTTCGCTGGGCACGCGCGTACGTGGACTTCGCGGCCGGGGAGAAGCGTTCGTGGCTGCGTGAGCACGGCATCACCCTGCTCCCCACCGTCGGCTGGGCCGAACGCGGCGATCTCCGCGCGGCGGGGCACGGCAACTCCGTGCCCCGCTTCCACATCGCCTGGGGCACGGGCACCGGCATCGTCGCCCCCTTCGCGCGTTCCGCCCGGCAGGCGGTGGTGGACGGTCTGTTGACCTTCCACCACCGCCACCGGGTGGACGAGATCGTCGTCGACCAGGGCGCCACACGGGGCGTCCGCGGCAGCGTGCTCGCCGAGGATCACTCGCCGCGCGGCGTCGCCTCCGGTCGCGTCGTGATCGGCTCGTTCGAGTTGACCGCGCAGGCGGTGATCGTCGCCTCGGGGGGCATCGGCGCCGACCACGACACCATCCGGCGCTTGTGGCCCGAGAGACTCGGCACGCCCCCGCGGGAGATGGTCACCGGTGTGCCCGCCTACGTCGACGGACGGATGCTGGACATCAGCGAGGCCGCGGGCGCCCGGCTGGTCAACCGCGATCGCATGTGGCATTACACGGAGGGCCTGCGCAACTGGGACCCGATCTGGCCCGGACACGGCATCCGCATCCTGCCGGGGCCTTCCTCCATGTGGTTCGACGCCCTCGGTCGCCGCCTGCCGGATCCCTGCCTGCCGGGCTACGACACGCTCGGCACGCTGCGTCACCTTCGGACCCGGCAGGACCTGGCCGGGCACGACCACTCGTGGTTCGTCCTCACCCGACGGATCATCGAGAAGGAGTTCGCCCTCTCCGGATCGGAGCAGAACCCGGACATCACCGGCAAGGACCGGATCGCGTTCCTCCGCGATCGGATCCTGGGCGGGGGTGCTCCAGCGCCGGTGGAGGCCTTCCTCCGCCGCGGAGCGGACTTCGTCACCGCGCCCGACCTGGACGAACTGGTCGGCCGGATGAACACACTGACCGACGAGCCACTCCTGGACGCAGCCTCGATCCGGAGACAGATCCAGGCACGTGACACCCAACTGGCCAACCCCTACAGCAAGGACGCGCAGATCCAGGGCATCCGCAACGCCCGTCGGTACATCGGCGACCGCCTGGGCCGAGTCGCCGCCCCGCACCGAATCCTGGACCCCGACGCCGGGCCCCTCGTCGGTGTCAAGCTGCACGTGCTCACCCGGAAGTCGCTCGGCGGGATCCAGACCGACCTGGAATCCCGGGCCCTCGACGTCGACGGCGACCCGGTGGAGGGGCTCTACGCGGCAGGGGAGGCGGCGGGTTTCGGGGGTGGTGGAGTACACGGCTACAACGCGCTGGAGGGCACCTTCCTCGGTGGCTGTCTCTTCTCCGGCCGTGCGGCGGGCCGCGCGGCGGCTCGGCTGACCGCGTGAGAGGTCACCCCCGGGACGCCCGAGCCCGGTGCCCGTGGCGCGAAGACGCCGTCGAACGGGACCCGCGGCACGTTCGGTCGTCGGCGTGGGACCTCACGCCGGGTCGTGCCGGTGCAGCGCGTACTGCTCGATGAGCTTGCCCCGGGTCGCCTCCAGCCGGTGTGCGAGGATCTCGGCGACGGAACGCACGAGCACCAGGCCGACGTCCGGTTCCGCCTCGCAGAGTGCCAGGACCCGTTCGGCGTCGAACTCGTGGGCTCGCACCGGGCTGAACGCCTCCGCGCCGAAGTCCCATCGGTAGGGCGGGAAGAGCCAGGACCAGCCGAGCAGATCGCCGGGTCCCAGGCCCGCGACGGTGACTGGGCGCGGCGTTCCGGTCCGCTGGGTCAAGGAGACCGCGCCTGAGCGGATCACCCAGAAGCGGTCGGCAGGCTCGCCCGCCTCGAAGATGTGGGCGTCCTCGGGGAAGGCCACCTCGCGGGCCAGGTCCGTCAGCCGGTGACGCTGGTGCGGAGGCAGCGCCGTGAGCAGCTTGATCGGTTTGGTCATCGTGGCTTTCCTTCGCGGCTGCCCCGACCCCGGTCGGGGGGAACGAAGCCGAGGATTCGGTGCCGGGGCTTCCCCTCCCTCCATTTCAACGGCAGTGGCGGTCTGGGGCACCTCGGCGCGGGGACGTCCCGCCCGGGGCGCCGCGCCGCGGGGGGCTCGACTTGCCGTCCGGCCGCCGCCGAAGGACGGTGGTGGTACCGCCGGAGTGCCTCCGGCGGGTGAGGCGAAGTCCGGTTCGCCGTGGTCGCGCGGGGTCTTCACACCTCGCGACCAGGCTTGAAGCGCGGGAGCGGGAGCGGCGGCGCCGCTCGGCGGCCAAGCGCACCGGTCGGCCGCTCCCGCGGAGTGTCCTGAGACGCCACCGTTCATGGGAGGCGAATCCGCATGCTGATCGACACACCCGCGACTCGCGACGCCTCGACCGGGACCCCTCCACCCCCGAGGGCCGGTCGACGCAGGCACGACGACGCCCCGGACACCGCCGCGCTCTTCGACCGGCTGGCGGGGCTGGCCGAAGGCCCCGAGTACGACGCCGTCCGTGACGAGCTGGTCACCGCCTGGCTGCCCATGGCCCATCGCATCGCAGGTCGGTTCCGGGATCGGGGGGAGAGCGTCGAGGATCTGCGTCAGGTGGCGGCGCTGGGGCTGGTCAAGGCCGTCGACCGGTTCGACCCGGCCCGGGGGGCGTTCGAGAGCTACGCGGTGCCCACCATCACCGGAGAAGTCAAGCGGCACTTCCGGGACCGCATGTGGGCGCTCCGGGTGCCCCGCCGCGTGCAGGAACTGCGCAACAAGGTGCGGGTGGCTCGCCGCGAGCTCGCCCAGACCCCGGGGAGCCCCGAGCCCTCGCCGGCCGACCTGGCCGAGAGGACCGGGCTGAGCGAGGAAGAGGTCGCCGCCGGCCTCGAAGCCCTGGAGAGCTTCAGCACCCTGTCGCTCGACGCCGAACTGTCGACCGGCGACGACGGGTACAACCTCGCCGACACCCTCGGGGGGGCCGACGCCGCCTACGACGTCGTCGTCGACCGCGAGTCCGCGAAGGAGGGGCTGCGCCGCCTGCCCGAGCGCGAACGCACCATCCTCTACCTACGCTTCTTCGAGGACATGACACAGAGCCGCATTGCGGAGCGGCTGGGCATCTCGCAGATGCACGTGTCCCGGCTCATCAACCGCAGCTGCGCCCTGGTGCGCGACGAGGCGATGGGGCCCGATCCTCGTCCACGTGACGTCGAGGAGGCCTGATCCACGACGGGAGGGGAACACGCCCACGATGAACGCACACGAGATCCCGCCCGACGGCCGTCCCGTGGACGTCTACCTGGGTCTGCTGCGGATCCGCATGGAGACCGAGGACTACGGGCTCCTGCTCAGGGTCGTGGAGCCCGTATTGCGGGCCCTCGACGAGGACCGGCTGCCCACCATCGACTTCTCGCTGGACGGCGCGGACACCGACGCGCTGCCCCAGGTGGTCCGCGACGAGGCGGCGCTCGTCGTCGCCACTGCCGTGACCGGCCGACTCGACAACGAGGTCGTCGAGATCGACACGGAGGAGACCGGCCCCGTCAGGGTGGTCACCGACGCGGCCACGGCCGCCGACCCGGACCGGCTCGGCGCCATCGCGGACTGCCTCCGCGAGCGGCACCGGAGGAACGAGGAGCTCCGGGGGATCGCCGCGGCGAGCGGACTGCCGACGGACTTCTAGGGCCCGGGGCCAATGCCTCCACCCCCGACCCCGGGTCGGCGAGCACGCCCGGCGCCACCGGACGCCCGCCGTCCGGACATCGGGTCCCTCTTCTCAGCGCTCGGGTGCCGCCACCGGCACCCGCAGGGGTCGGGCCAGGCCCACCACGGCCTCGTCGAGGCGCTCCAAGTGGCGAAGCACCCGACCGGTGACCCTGCCGTAGCGTGGTGTCCCCGACACCTCCGGTCGGAGGAGCGAGGCGATGCTGGGCCCGGTCTCGACCTCGGCCCGAGAGGAGCCGCCGTCGAGGCGCGCCGCGATGGTCTCGATGTTGCGCACGGTTCGCTGGACCGCGCCGCGAAGGCGCGGGTCCGCGGCGATCGAGGGGTGCGTGGGGAGCAACTCGGCGGTGGCGGCGAGGGCCCGTGCGTGGTAGGCGCAGGTCTCCAACAGCGCGACCACGTAGCGCGCCGTGTCGCGCCGGGTTCGCAGCGGCGTGATCGGGTGGGTCAGGGGACGCGTGGCCGCGCGGAAGTCGCCGAGCGCCTGGTCCAGGTCGCGGGCCCGATCCAACAAGTCCGTCGCCGGGTCGCCGCTGAGCTGGTCGACAGCGGCCTCGGTGACCTCGCCCAGGCGTTCCAGGGCCGTCACCAGCAACTCGTCGGTGCGCCTGTCGGTGCGCACCGGAAGCACCACCGCCGCCGCGAGGATCCCGCAGGCCGCCCCCAGCACCGTCTCCTCGATCCGCAGCAGCAGCACGTCGAGGCTGTACGTGTGCAGCAGGGTGTAGAGCAGCCCCAGCATGGCCGTCACGAAGAAGGACATCAGCGTGTACGACAGCGGCGCGGTGTAGAAGGCCGCGAAGACGAACACCAGGACCAGGGCGAAGGCCAGCCAGGCCCGATTGCCGACCAGCCCGGCCAACACGATGCCCGCCACCACCCCGAACAGGGTTCCCAGGACACGCCGGTAGCCCTTGACCAGGATCTCGCCGGTGGAGGCCGTGTTCAGGAACACGATCCAGCAGGCCATGACCGCCCAGTACCACCGCTGGGCGGAGAGCATCTCGCCGCCGACGATCGCGAGCGACGACCCGATCGTCACCTGGATCGCCGCGCGCGTGGTCGGTCGTCGCAACCCGGTCGGCTCGTCCTCGGGCGTGTCGGCCTCGGCGTCGATCGCCGCGTCCTCGGCGTCCAGTTCCTCGCGCGAGCGGGCCGTGGAGGGGGAGTCGTCCGATTCGTCCTGCGGCCCCTCCAACGCGATCCGCAGCCCCATGACGGCCCGCGCGGCCTCTCCCAACCCGCGCAGGACGTCCTGGACGGCGGGGAGCGCGACGGGCAGATTCTCCTCGTCACGGTAGCCGAGGAGTCGGTTGCGCAGTTGGGAGAGCGCCGTTCCGCGAGCCTGTGTGGGCGGGACGACCACCAGGGCCCGCAAGGCGCCGAACTCGCGGCGGAGCAGTGCCGTCGCCTCGTCCCCCGCCGCCGGCAGGGCGATGGAGGGTGCGGGAGCCCCCGGCAGGTGCAGCGTCAGGGTGTCCGCGCGTTCGGCGCTGCGGGCCCTCAGCAGCAGGAGCCCCAGCCGCTCCGCGGCGATCTCGGCATCGGCGATCCGTCGCTGCACCAACCGGGCGGCGGCCGGGTCGCGAGTCCCCTCCTCCAGCCGGGACTGGATCATCAACGCGGTCTCGTGCAGCCGCGCGTTCCCGTCCCGTACTTCCTCGAGGACCGCGTCGATGTCGTCGGCGTCGGCTTCCAGGAGGTGCATCTGTGCCTCGATCAACTGCGCCAGCCGGGCCCGGAAGGCCTGCCGCAGGCGTCGCAGCACACCCGTGGGGGTGGCCGGCACGAAGCCGAACCGCATCAACGCGCCGGCGGCGAACGCGGCGGTGATCGCCGCGTACAACCCGGGCAGGTCCGCCACCGACGCCTCGACGAAGAGGGACACGAAGTAGACCTGGAAGCAGATCAACCCGAGCGCGGTGCCCCGGTCGCCGAAGCGGCGTCCGTATACGGCGAAGAAGATGAGGACGACGAAGAAGACGCCGCCCACTACGTTTCGCGCGGAGAGCACCGCCCCGAGCGTCACCGAGACCAGTGCCACCGGCAGACCGAGGGCCAGGGTCGCCGCCTGCGCCCGTCGTTGCTTGTCCTTGATGGCGAACGTCGCCGTCATCGCCGTCATGGCCCCGGCAACCAGGAGAGCCACGCCGACCCCGAACGGGGCCAGTACGGCCAGCGTCAGGGCGATGGCACCGACCGTGCGGAGCCCGGCTATCAGCCGGAGCAGACCGGGATCCGACGCGGCGACGCGGTCCCGCAGCCGGGTCCGCCCCGGGCGCCTGCCTGCCCTCACGCCGTCTTGCTCGCTTCCGTCCGCTCCGTCAGCCGCAGAGATCCACGTCCCAGCATGTCACGGCGTCGGCCGAGCCGTGAGTCCGGGTCACGGGGCGGCGCGACCGGCCCTCTCCACACGCTCCCGCACCTGCTCGGGGGTCAGGTACGCGTCGGTGTACTCGAAGTCCTTCAGCCGCGTCGGGCGGCGGGCCTGGAAGCCGGTGCGGACGAAGTCGTCGCCGGCCATGGCGTTGAGCACCCAGTTGGTCATCACCCGGGCCTTGGCGACCCCGGTCCGCAGCGCGGACCAGTGGTAGCCCCGGGCCACCGCCTGGGCGGGCAGGCCGTGCAGTTCCACCCCCAGCGGCCTGGAGACCGCGTCCGTGCCACCCAGGTCGACGACGAGTCCCAGATCCCGGTGCTCGTAGGGACGCAGGGGCTGGTGGCGCAAGGTCGCGATGATGTTGGCCGCGGCGACCCGCCCTTGGCGCATGGCGTGCTGCGCGGTCGGCGGACAGACGGCGCTCTCGGCGCCCTTGGCCAGATCGGGCACCGCGGCGGAGTCGCCGAGGGCGAACACCCCGTGGTGGCCCGGCACGACCAGCTCCGGGGTGACCACCAGGCGCCCTCGCACGGTCTCCGCTCCCAGGGTGGCGATCAGCGGGCTGGCGACCACACCGGCGGTCCAGATGAGCGTCCGGGTCGGGACCACCCGCCCGTCGGTGAGCACGACCTCCTCGTCCCCGACCCGGTCGACCGTGACCCCGAGGGAGATCTCGATGCCGCGTCGGCTCAGGATCTCGTGGGCGCTCGTCCCGAGCTTCTCGCCCAGTTCGGGCATGAGCTTGGGGGCGATGTCGATCAGATGCCACTTGATCAACCGTGGGTCCAAACGCGGGTAGCGCTTGACCGCGGCGTGGGTGAGCCGCTGGAGGCAGGCGGCGGTCTCCGTTCCCGCGTAGCCCGCGCCGACGACGACGAACCGCAGCCGGGAGGCCCGTTCCTCTGGGTCCTGGCTGGCGTCGGCCAGGTCCAGTTGGGTGATGACGTGATCGCGGATGTACGCGGCCTCGGCCAGGGTCTTCATGCCGTATGCGTGTTCGCCGAGGCCGGGGATGTCGAAGGTGCGGGTCACGCTGCCCGGAGCCAGCACGATGTAGTCGTAGGGGACGTCGATCGTGCGGTCGGTGATGGTCCGCACGACGCAGACTCGCGCCTCCAGGTCGACACCGATCGCGCCACCTGGGACGATCCTGGTCCGGTACCGCCGGCTGCGTCGCAGCGAGAGGGCGATCGACTGGGGGGTCAGCACGCCAGAGGCGACCTGCGGCAACAACGGCAGATAGAGCTGGTACGAGACCGGGGTGACCAGCATGATGTCGGCTTCGTGCGGGGAGAGCCGACGCTCCAGACGGCGGACGCACTCCACGCCGGCGAAACCGGCGCCGACCACCAGAATCCTGGGTCGTGTCACGGCGTGTCCTTCCCTCGCTGCGGCCACGGGAGCTTCACACACCCTCCGTGTGCCCCGGGGCCGCGGCCCGGCACCCCCTCGATCCCATCGTGCCGACGCGGTTCGCGCCAGTCGAGAGCGCCCCGGCCCGGGCCGCCGGCAGGGGGCGGCCACCCGGTGTCACGGCCGGAACAGGCTCCCCGTGTCCTCCCACCGTCGCGGATCGTCGTGTGCCACACCCGGGCGGCCACGCGAACGGGCGGCGTACATCGCGTCGATCTCGGTGGCGTATGTGTGCGCGATCGCGTCACGACGCGGCTTCAGCGACGGGGTCAGCAGCCCCCCGGCGATGTCGAAAGGGCGCGGCAGGATCCGGAACACGCGGATGGACTCGGCGCGTGACACGATGCTGTTGGCGGCGGCGACCGCACGGGCGACCTCTTCGCGCAGGGCGCTCTCCTCTCGGGCCTCCCGCGCCGGGGCATCGCCCGGCAGGGTCTGCCCCGCCCTCCAGTGCTTCAGGAACTCGGGGTCGAGGGTGATCAGGGCCCCGACACACGGCCGGTCGTCTCCCACCAGCACCGCCTGGTGGACCAGCGGATGCATCCGCAGCCGCTGTTCCAGGGCAGCCGGCGCCACGCTCTTGCCGCCACTGGTGACGATCACGTCCTTCTTGCGCCCGGTGATCGTCAGGTATCCCTCCTCGTCCACTCGGCCGAGGTCCCCGGTGGCCAGCCAGCCGTCCCGCAGCACGGTCCCCGTCGTCCCCGCGCTGTGACCCGTGTACCCCTGGAACACCGACGGCCCCCGGAGCAGGACCTCGCCGTCGTCGGCCACCCGCACCTCCGTGCCCGGCAACGGTCGCCCGACGGTTCCCGACTTTTCCCGGCCCAGCGGTTGCATCGTGACCCCGCCGCCGGTCTCGGTGAGGCCGTACCCGTCGTGGACGTAGATGCCGATCCCCTCGAAGAAGAGCGACAGCTCCCGGCTGAGTGCCGACCCCCCGCAGGTCGCCCGGCGCACCCTGCCGCCCAACGTCGACCGCAGCCGCCGGTAGACCGTCCGTTCGTACAGGGAATGCCGAACTCTGAGGTCCAGACCCGGCCCCGCTCCGCCCGTGAGCCGCGACCCCTCCCGAGCGGCCGCGAACTCCCTGGCGGTCTCCGCCGCGCGCTCGAACAGCGCCTCGCGACCGGACCGACGCGCGGCGCCCAGGAAGTTCTTGTAAATCCGTTCCAGGAGCGAGGGCACGGCGTAGAGGTATGTCGGTCGGAAGGTTCGCAGCGCGCCGGACAGCGCCTGGTCGGTCATCTCCGGTTCGTGCGCCAACAACAGGCCGCCCCGGACGCACAGGCTCTGCACCATCAGCCCGTAGACGTGCGCGAAGGGCAGGAAGGCCAGGACCGCGCCCTGCCCACCCGGCTCCGCGGCTGTGTGGCCCCAGCCCGCCAGCAGGGTGTCGCACGGATCGGCCAGGCCGCGATGGCTCAACGCGCAGCCCCGGGCCCGCCCGCCGGTGCCCGAGGTGTAGGCCACCACGGCGGTGGAGTCGGGAAGCACCAGGCGACGCATCGACTCCACGGCCGCCGGTGGAACGCGCTCCCCCCGCGCCACCAGCTCCTCCATCGCACCCGCGTCCATCTGCCAGATGTGTCGCAGGGCCGGGAGCGACCCGCACACCGACCCGACGGTCATCACACCCCGCTCGTCCTCGACGAGCGCCGCCGCGCAGCCGGCGTCCCGCAGGATCCACTCGACCTGCTCGCGCGAGGAGGTCGGGTAGACCGGCACCAGTTCGGCACCCACGGCCCAGAGGGCGTGGCTGAACACCGTCCACTCGTACCGAGTCCGGGCCATGACGGCGACCCTGTCCCCCGGCGCGATGGAGTGCGCCATCAGGCCCCGCGCCAGCCCCACCACCTGATCCCGGACCTCGCGGGCGGCGATCTCCCGCCAGGGACCGTCGGGGCCACCGGTGCGACGAGCCAGGAGGGCCAGCTCGGGCCGCCGAGCACCGGTCTCGAACAACTTGTCCGCGAGCCCTCCGGTCAGGGGCGGGACGGCCGGCGTGGCCGGTGCGGCGTCGCGCATACGCGGCTCCTGACGGGTACGGGGAGTGACGGATCCGATGAGCAGCGTCATCGGCGGGGCTCGAATGTAGCCGAAGGAGCGGGTTCGGGGGCACGGACGGGAGAAGTCGCCGCGGTCGTGGCCGGCTCCGCGCGCCGGGACGGCCCGCCGCACGGCCGGCCCGAGGCCCGGATGTCGGCCGAGTGGCACCGATCGACGCGTCGACGTCCCCGTCGTCACTCGTCGGCGGGCGTGAGCCAGATCGTCGCGAGGGGAGGCAGGGTGAGGCGGAGACGGCCGTCCTCGGCACGCAGGGTGTGCGGACGCGTGGCGCCCGTGCCGCCGTACCGTGCGTCGTCGGTGTTCAGCACCTCGCGCCAGGAAGGGTGCTCCGCGGGAACGTCGAGCCGGTAGTCGTCGCGGACGACGGGGGAGAAGTGGGAGACGGCAAGCACGGGGGCGCCGTGCGTGTCGAGGCGGAGGAAGGCGAGGACGTTGTCGTCGGCGGCGTCGGCCGCGACCCAACGGAATCCGGCGGGGTCGGTGTCCCGCCGCCAGAGCGCGGGCGCGCGGCGGTAGTGGGCGTTCAGGTCCCGCACCAGGTCCTGGACCCCTCGATGGTCGGGCTCCGCGGGGTAGGCCGGGTCCAGCAGCCACCAGTCCGGTCCCGCCTCGTGCGACCACTCGGCCCCCTGGGCGAACTCCTGTCCCATGAAGAGGAGCTTCTTGCCCGGATGGGCCCACATGTAGGCGAGGTACGCCCGGTGATGGGCGCGGCGCTGCCACCAGTCGCCGGGCATCTTGGAGACCAGGGAGCGCTTGCCGTGGACCACCTCGTCGTGGGAGATCGGCAGCAGGTAGTTCTCCGTGTGGGCGTAGACCATGGAGAAGGTCATGTCGTGGTGGTGGTGCGCGCGGTACACCGGGTCCCGGGCGAGGTACTGGAGGGTGTCGTGCATCCAGCCCATGTTCCACTTGAGGCCGAAACCGAGACCGCCCACGTGGGCGGGCCGGGTGACCCCGTCCCAGGCGGTCGACTCCTCGGCGATGGTGACGACCCCGGGGCAACACCGGTAGACGGTGCTGTTCATCTCCTGGAGGAAGGAGACGGCGGCGAGGTTCTGGTTGCCGCCGTTTTCGTTGGGGCGCCACTGGTGGGAAGCACGCGAGTAGTCGAGGTAGAGCATGGACGCCACGGCGTCGACCCGGAGGCCGTCGATGTGGAACTCCCGGCACCAGTAGACGGCGTTGGCGGTCAGGAAGTTGCGCACCTCGGTGCGGGAGAGGTCGAACTCCAGCGTGCCCCAGTCGGGGTGTTCCGCCATCAGCGGGTCGGCGGGCTCGTAGAGGGGTTCCCCGTCGAAGCGGGCCAGGGCCCACTCGTCCTTGGGGAAGTGGGCGGGCACCCAGTCGAGGATGACGCCGATGCCGTCCCGGTGGAAGGCGTCGACGAGGTGGCGGAAGTCGTCGGGGCCGCCGAGCCGGGCCGTGGGAGCGTAGTATCCGGTGACCTGGTAGCCCCACGACGGGTCGTAGGGATGCTCGGAGACGGGCATCAACTCCACGTGGGTGAAGCCGAGATCCCGGACGTAGGCGGGCAGGACCTCGGCGAGCCGTCGGTAGTCCAGGCCCGGACGCCAGGAGGGAAGGTGGACCTCGTAGACGGAGAACGGCGCCTCGTGGGCGGGGGTGTCGGCGCGGTGGCGCATCCAGTCCTGGTCGCGCCACCGGTGGTGGCCGGTGGTGACGACGGAGGCCGTGCGCGGCGGCGGCTCCGCGGCGCGGGCCATGGGATCGGCCTTGAGGAACCGACGGCCGTCGCGCGCCGTGATCTCGAACTTGTAGACCGCACCCTCCTCGACGCCCGGGAGGAACAGCTCCCACACCCCCGTGGCACCGAGGGAACGCATGGGGTGAGCTGTGCCGTCCCAGAAGTTGAGGTCCCCGGCCACCCGCACCCCCAGGGCGTTCGGCGCCCACACGGTGAAGCGGGTCCCGGCCACGCCCTGGTGGGTCAGGGGACGTGCGCCGAGCGCCCGCCACAGCTCCTCGTGACGGCCCTCGCCGATCAGGCGCAGATCCCGATCGCCCAGCGAGGGGAGGAAGCGGTACGGATCGTGCAGCTCCCGTCGGTCCTCGCCGTAGACGACGAGATGCGTGTAGACGGGCACCCCGTCGAGGGGGACCAGGGCCGAGAAGAGTCCGTCCCCCTCCGACACCAGGTCGTGCCTCGCGTCCTCCGTCCGCACCGACACGGCCTCGGCGAAGGGGCGAAGAGCCCGGAAGACGACCCCGCCCGGCACCGGATGGGCGCCCAGCAGTGCGTGAGGGTCATGGTGAGCCCCCGTCAGCAGCCGTTCCCGGTCCTCCGGCGCGAGCGGGGGTGCCGGACTGCGCCCGGAAGGCTCCGCCGACACGGGACCCGACGGCTCGGTGGACGAGGTGTCGTGGAGCGCCACGGGGTCACTCTCCTCTCTCGGCGAGTCGTTCGATCGCCGCCATGGGTACGGGAAGCCAGTCGGGCCGGTGTCTGGCCTCGTACAACACCTCGTACACGGCCCGATCCGTCTCGTACGCGCGCAGCAGGCCGTCTTCACGCCGAGGGTCCCAGCCGGCTCGGCCGGCGTACCCGGCGCAGTAGGCCTCGCGGCAGCGGCGCGCCCATTCCGGGCGCCACGGGCGGCGCTGCCGGGCGGCGTAGTCGAAGGACCTCAGCATGCCGGCGATGTCCCGCACAGGGGAGTGGGCGCTACGACGTTCGGTCAGAGGTCGCGACGGCTCGCCCTCGAAGTCGATGACGAACCAGTCGCGCCCGGCACGCAGTACCTGACCCAGGTGCAGGTCCCCGTGGACGCGCTGGGCCGGCGGCCCCGGCTCGCCACGTTCGAGGGAAGCGAACGCCGAGCGGAGGCCGGGCACGAACGGCTTGAGGGCCGGAACACAGTGCGAGGCCGCGGTCAGCCGCTCGGACATCGCTCGCGCGGTGGGCTCGTGGGCCGCGCGGGCACCCCCGGGGAAGGCCGACGCGAGAGCCAGGTGCACGTCGGCGGTCGCCCTCCCCAACTCCTCCGCCTGGGAGGTGAAGTCGTCTCCGGCGGCCAGGGCCTCCAGGGCCAGTGCCCACCCGTCGGCGGCTCCGCTGAGGAACGGCTGGAGTACTCCGAGCGTCGCCCCGTAGGGGTGGGTGGTGCGGAACCAGGCCACCGGCGCCGGTACCCGGGAGCAGCCCTGCCGCGCCAGCGCGCCGGTGACCTCGAGTTCGGGATTGACGCCGGGTTGGACACGGCGGAAGAGCTTCAGGATGAGCCGGTCCCCGTAGACCAGGGAGGAGTTGGATTGCTCGGCGTCGAGCAGCCGGGGGGGCAGCGCGGTGGGGATCGTCAGCGACGGATCGTTCTCGAAGCGCAGCGGGCCGGCGCTGCCGGCGTGTCGCAGGCGCTCCAGAAGCGACCGTGCCGAACGTGGGTCGTGCAGGGCGTCGTAGACGGTGAGACCGGACAGCGGTCCTCGCCGTGCCTCTCCGACGAGCGCGCGATCGAGGCGGGGCGAGGGCCGCTCGCGTATGCCGAGCAGAAGCTGGTAGCAGTCCCCGGTGGGGAGCCCGCTGTCGGGTACCGGACCGGGCCCCGACTGGACCAGGAGGTGCAGACAGCCCGGGAACAGCTCCGTCGTCGACAGGAGAGAGAGGTCCGTGACGGGTCGGTCCTTCCCCGCGAACCAGCGCTGCCGGGGCAGCCACTCGCGCAGCAGGCCGTCGAGCGACTCCATCGGGTCGTGGGACGGCGTGGGCCTCGGGCGAGGGGAAACGGTCTTCGGCATGGTGACGCGCGTCCTTTCCTCGGCCGGTGCCGCCTACGCCCTGCGGTCCGCGGGGGAGGCCGCTCGTGCGAGCCGGAACCAGTAGAAGCCGTGGCCTGCGAGGGTGAGGAGGTAGGGGAGTTCGCCGATGGGGGGGAAGCGGACGCCGCCGGAGAGTTCGATGGGGTGGCGGGTGGTGTAGGGGGTGAGGTCGAGTTGGGTGGGTTGGGCGAAGCGGGAGAAGTTGTTGACGCTGAGGACGAGGTCGTCGTCGTGTTCGCGGAGGAAGGCGAGGACGGCGGGGTTGGTGGAGGGGAGTTCGGTGTAGGTGCCGAGGCCGAAGGCGGGGTGTTGTTTGCGGATCTGGATCATCCGGCGGGTCCAGTGGAGGAGGGAGGCGGGGGAGGACATGGCGGCTTCGACGTTGGTGACCTGGTAGCCGTGGACGGGGTCCATGATGGTGGGGAGGAAGAGTCGGCCGGGGTCGCTGGAGGAGAATCCGGCGTTGCGGTCGGGGGTCCATTGCATGGGGGTGCGGACGGCGTCGCGGTCGCCGAGCCAGATGTTGTCGCCCATGCCGATCTCGTCGCCGTAGTAGAGGATGGGGGAGCCGGGGAGGGCGAGGAGGAGGGCGGTGAAGAGTTCGATTTGGTTGCGGTCGTTGTCCAGGAGGGGGGCGAGGCGGCGGCGGATTCCGATGTTGGCGCGCATGCGGGGGTCTTTGGCGTATTCGGCCCACATGTAGTCGCGTTCTTCGTCGGTGACCATTTCGAGGGTGAGTTCGTCGTGGTTGCGGAGGAAGATGCCCCATTGGCAGCGGGTGGGGATGGTGGGGGTCTTGGCGAGGATCTCGGAGACTGGGTGGCGGGATTCCTGACGGACGGCCATGAAGATGCGGGGCATGACGGGGAAGTGGAAGGCCATGTGGCATTCGTCGCCGCCGCTGGGGTAGTCGCCGAAGTAGTCGACGACGTCTTCGGGCCATTGGTTGGCCTCGGCGAGGAGGACGGTGTCGGGGTAGTGGGTGTCGATTTCTTTTCTGATGTGTTTGAGGAAGTGGTGGGTGGCGGGCAGGTTCTCGCAGTTGGTGCCGTCTTGTTGGTAGAGGTAGGGGACGGCGTCGAGGCGGAATCCGTCGATGCCGAGGTCGAGCCAGAATTTGAGTGCGGCGGTGATTTCTTCCCTGACGGCGGGGTTGTCGTAGTTGAGGTCGGGTTGGTGGGAGAAGAATCGGTGCCAGTAGTATTGGCCGCGTTGGGGGTCGTAGGTCCAGTTCGATGCCTCGGTGTCGACGAAGATGACGCGGGCTTCGGGGTAGCGGTGATCGTCGTCGGCCCAGACGTAGTAGTCGCCGTAGGGGCCGGTCGGATCGCGTCGTGATTCCTGGAACCAGGGGTGTTGGTCGCTGGTGTGGTTCATGACGAAATCGATGATGACGCGGATGCCGCGTTGATGGGCGGCGTCGACGAAGTCCACGAAATCGGCGAGGTCACCGAACTCGGGCAGGACGGCGGTGTGGTCGGCGACGTCGTAGCCTCCGTCGCGCAGGGGGGAGGTGAAGAAGGGAGGCAACCACAGGCAGTCGATCCCCAGCCATTGGAGGTAGTCCAGGCGGGAGGTGAGCCCCTTCAGGTCGCCGATACCGTCGCCGTCGCTGTCCTGGAAGGAACGGACCAGGACTTCGTAGAACACGGCGCGTTTGAACCAGTCCGGGTCCCGGTCGTGTGCGGGGGTGTCCTCGAAGGTGTCGGGCACGGGGTCGTTGACGGTCATGGGCGCTCCGCTCCGCTCTGGCTGCCCGCGGTGTCGCCGCGGGTGGGGGTGACGTCCCGGGCGTCGTGGCGGCCGGTGAGGCCGTGGTCGTGGCCGTGGTCGTGGTCGGTGGGTGGGGGGATGTGGAGGATGTGGGCGGGGGTGTGCTCCGGGTCGAGGCGGACGTAGTCGTCGCCGTGCCAGTGGAAGGTCTGCTCGGTCAGCCGGTCGTGGACGGTGAAGCCCCTCGCCGACGTCGCCTCGTGCGGCGCCCCGGCCTCCCGATGCCCGGGCTGGGGGTGGGGGTGGGGCAGGCCGAGAGCGGGCAGGTCCAGCGCGAGGGTGGCCTCCTGGGCGTGGTGGGGGTCGAGGTTGACCACCACGAGAACGGTGTCGTCGCCGCGGCGCTTGCTGTAGGCGATGATCCGGTCGTTGTCGGTGTGATGGAAACGCAGGTTGCGCAGGTGACGCAGAGCCGGATGCGCCCGACGCAGCGCGTTCAACCGGGCGATCAAGTCGACGATGTCCCGCCCCTCACGCCGGGCGGCCTCCCAATCACGAGCGACGAGTCGATACTTCTCCGAGTCCAGATACTCCTCGGAATCCGGCCCGGCGGGAATGTTCTCACACAGTTCGAAACCACTGTAGATTCCCCAACTCGGCGACAATGTCGCCGCCAACACCGCCCGCACCTCGAAGGCATGCCGACCACCGCGCTGCAAGTACGACGAAAGAATGTCGGGAGTGTTGGCGAAAAAGTTCGGCCGCAGATAGTGTGCACTGTCGCGAGCCAACTCCGTCGCGTACTCGGTCAACTCCGCCTTGCTGTCACGCCAGGTGAAATATGTGTACGACTGCTGAAAACCGATCTGCGCCAGAATCCGCATCATCGCCGGCCGCGTGAACGCCTCCGCAAGAAACACCACATCGGGATCCGTCCGACGGATCCCCTCCAGTACCCGCTCCCAGAACACCACCGGTTTGGTATGCGGATTGTCCACCCGAAAGATCCGCACCCCCCGGGCCATCCAAAACCGCAGAACCCGCAAGGACTCCGCCACGATCCCTTCCGGATCCGCATCGAAATCCAACGGAAAAATGTCCTCGTACCGCTTCGGCGGATTCTCCGCGAACGCCACCGACCCGTCCACCCGCCTGCGAAACCACCCCGGGCGCTGACGAACCCAGGGATGGTCCGGCGAACACTGCAACGCGAAGTCCAACGCCACCTCCAACCCCAACTTCTCGGCACACGCCACGAAACCCTCGAAGTCCTCCAGAGTTCCCAACGACGGGTGCACCGCGTCGTGCCCGCCCTCGAGGCCCCCCACCGCCCAGGGCACCCCCACGTCCCCCTCGCCCGCCGTCAACGTGTTCCCCCGCCCCTTGCGACACGTGAGCCCGATCGGATGAATCGGCGGCAGATACACCACGTCGAAACCCATCCGCGCGATCCACGGCAGACGCCGACGCGCCGAACGCAACGTCCCGTGCGCACACCCCCGCGTCCCCTCCGAACGAGGGAAGAACTCGTACCACGCCCCGTACAACGCCCGCTCCCGCTCCACCCGCAACGGCAACGACTCCGAACACGACACCAACTCCCGCAACGGATACGACCCCAACACCCCCACCAACAACTCCTCCACCGCCTCCAGACACCCACCCACCCCACCCCCATCCCCGGCACCGCCCCCCGCCCTCGCACGCAACGCCTCCGCCACCGCCCGCACCCGCCCCCGCCCCTCCCCCTCCGGCACCCCCACCGCCGCCCGCTCCAACAACCGCGCCCCCTCCTCCCACACCAACCACGCCTCCCCCGGACACGCCCCCAACCGCGCCCCGGCCGACCGCCACCACGACGCCACCGGATCACTCCACCCCTCCACCCGAAACGACCAGTCCCCCACCACCCCGGCCGACACCCAGGCCGAGAACCGGTCCGAGCCCGCCCCCACCTCCCGCATCGCAACCCACCGACCCGGCCGACCCTCCGGATCGGTCAACACCACCCCCGCCCCGACCACGTCCGGACCCTCCCGAAACACCGTCGCCGACACCTCGAAGTCCTCCCCCACCACCGCCTTCGCCGGCCGCCGCCCCCCCAACACCACCGGAGCCACATCCACCACCACCACACGCCCGATCTCCTCGGTGCCGCCCATCGCCACCCACCTCCGCACGTGCTCGGGGCCGGGCGTCGAGGCCCGGCCGGCGGATCACGCCACGCCGCGGGGGCTCGGCCTCCGGCGATGGGCGCCGGTGCGTCGCCGGGAGGTCGGACCCCACCGACCGGTCCGGAGGCCCGAGGCACGCGGCGGTCCCTTGCGGGACGCGATCCGAACGATCGACTCCTGCACTCATGGTGCACAGTCGGACACGGAGCGTCCTGTTGGGTTTTCAATGAACGGTTGCCCCGGGGCTCGTGTTGCACGAATGGGCTACCGCTCTCACGCTGGAGTCACTCAGGATCAACGAGTGCTCACGTTCCGTGTCCGGTCTCGAGAGAGTGACGGGCGCATACGGAACGGGGCGGCGCGGTGAGGAGCACAGGACGATGAAGACCGCAGTGCCCTGCTACTACCACCTCGACGTGGAAGTCAGTCCGGACCGGGTCTCCCAGGTCAGGCGCATTCTGGCGGCTCGCCTCAGGTTCTGGGGCCTGGACAATCTGGTCGACACCGTGTGCGGCGGCGCGGAGATGCTGCTCCGAGCCATCGACGAGCACGCTCGCGACAAGAGCACGTCCGTGGAGATGTGGTGGAGCGGCCAGCATCTCATCACCGCCTTCGGCGGCAAGGACCACGTGCTGCGGCCCGATCCCGGTCTGCGGGAGTGCCTCCGCCACCTGGCCGCGACCTGCGACGGGTGGGGGTGCTGTGCCACCGGCGCGGGTTGCCGGGTCGTCTGGTTCTCCCAGCGTGCCCGGTCCGGCGAGCGTGTCCCGCTGGTCTGCGCGGCGCCGGGGCCCATCGCCCGGGAAGGCCTCACCGTGCCCCGAGGGTCCGGTCCGATGGCCGAACTCGCGGGCACCGGTCCGACCGTGCGCGCGGGCGGGGGAGCGTCGGGGGAGGCCCGATGACGGTGGACCGGTCCGACGGTGGGGTCGCGTCCGTATGGCGTGGTCACCCCTACCCGCTGGGTGCCACCTTCGACGGCCAGGGCACCAACTTCGCCCTGTTCAGCGAGGTGGCCGAGCGGGTGGACCTGATCCTGGTCGGTGACGGCGGCACCCACACCCGCGTGCCCCTTCCGGAGGTCGACGGGTTCGTGTGGCACGGCTACCTGCCCGGGGTCGGCCCCGGTCGGCGCTACGGCTACCGGGTTCACGGTCCGTGGGACCCCTCCGCCGGGCATCGCTGCAACCCCGCCAAGCTGTTGCTGGACCCCTACGCCCGTGCCACGGACGGCCGGGTGGACAACCATCCGTCCCTGTACGAGCGGACGCCGGGCGGCCCCGACCCGGCCGACAGCGCCGGGCACACCATGCTGGGGGTGGTCACCGACCCGTTCTTCGATTGGGGAGACGACCGCCCTCCCCGTCGTCCCTACGCGGAGACCGTCGTCTACGAGGCGCACGTGCGCGGCCTGACCCGCACCCACCCGGCCGTGCCCGCGGAACTGCGCGGGACCTACGCGGGTCTGGCCCACCCCGCCGTGGTGGATCACCTGACCTCGCTCGGGGTGACCGCCGTCGAACTGATGCCGGTGCACCAGTTCGTGCACGACGGGGCGCTGCTGGACCGGGGTCTGTCGAACTACTGGGGCTACAACACCATCGGCTACTTCGCCCCTCACGACGGGTACGCCGCGCAGCGGACCCCGGGTCGGCAGGTCGCCGAGTTCAAGGCGATGGTCAAGACCCTCCACGCGGCCGGGTTGGAGGTGATCCTCGACGTCGTCTACAACCACACGGCGGAGGGCAACGAACACGGTCCCACCCTGTCGTTCCGGGGCATCGACAACGCCTCGTACTACCGACTGGTCGACGGCGACTGGCAGCACTACTACGACACCACCGGCACCGGCAACAGCCTGTTGATGCGGCACCCCTACGTCCTCCAATTGATCATGGATTCGCTGCGCTACTGGGTCACCGAGATGCACGTGGACGGCTTCCGCTTCGACCTGGCGGCCACCCTGGCCCGGCAATTCCACGAGGTGGACCGCCTGTCGGCGTTCTTCGACCTCATCCAGCAGGACCCGGTGATCAGCGGGGTCAAGCTGATCGCGGAGCCCTGGGACGTGGGCGAGGGGGGATACCAGGTCGGCAATTTCCCGCCGCTCTGGTCGGAGTGGAACGGCCGCTACCGCGACGCCGTGCGCGACTTCTGGCGCGGGACCGAGCACACGCTCGGGGAGTTCGCCTCCCGGTTGACCGGCTCCTCCGACCTGTACGAGCACAGTCGACGTCGCCCCCGCGCCAGCGTCAACTTCGTCACCGCTCACGACGGGTTCACGCTGCGCGACCTCGTGTCGTACGACGACAAGCACAATCACGCCAACGGTGAGGACAACCGGGACGGAGAGACCCACAACCGATCATGGAACTGCGGCACGGAGGGGCCCACGACCGATCCGGAAGTCCTCCTCCTGAGAGAGCGACAGCACAAGAACTTCCTGGCCACCCTCCTGCTGTCGCAGGGCATCCCCATGCTCTGCCACGGCGACGAGCTGGGGCGCACCCAGCGTGGCAACAACAACGCCTACTGCCAGGACAACGAGACGTCCTGGGTCGACTGGACGTCGACCGAAGAACGGCGCCGACTCCTCGAATTCACCCGTCGACTGATCGCGCTGCGCGCCGCTCACCCCGTGTTCCGCCGCCGACGCCACTTCCGCGGGGAGTCCGTCCCCCGTGCCGGGGGGCCGCTCGCCGATCTGGTGTGGCTGCGGCCCGACGCGCGGGAGATGAGCGACGCCGACTGGCAGCGGGGGGACGCGCGGGCGGTGGCCGCCTTCCTCAACGGCGACGCCATCACCGAGCCCGACGCCCGGGGGCGCCCCGTGGTCGACGACTCCTTCCTGCTCCTGTTCAACGGACACTGGGAGCCGGTGGAGTTCCGGCTGCCCGACCCTCTCTACGGCGAGTGCTGGACAGCGCTGCTGGACACGGCGGCGGACGGAGACGGGGCCGGGGACGGGAGCGAACACAAGGCCGGCGCCTCGCTCACCGTCGAGGCGCGCGGTCTGACCCTCCTCGGCCGTCCAACGAGCGGGCGCGCCGACACCGAGGGGCCGTTCAGGCGCCCCGACCGGTCACGGTGAACTGCGCGCCGTCCCTGTCGCGGAGGACGACCTCCAGGTCGTCCTCGACCAGCACGCTGCCGCCGTTCGCCTCGGCCGCGCGGGCGCAGGACTCGATGTCCTCGACGTGGAAGTGGACCTGCCAATGGGGGCGAACCGCCGGGTCCGGGGCCGATTCCAGTGCGCCCGAGTCGATGCGCGCGACCACCTCGCCGCGGCTGCGGAGGACCACCTCGCTCCCCTCGTAGTGGACCTCGCAGCAGCCCGGTGTGTCCGTCGCCCACTCCAGCACCTCGCCGTAGAAGATCGCGGCGGCGAGGGCGTCACGGGTGTGGAGCCGGAAGAACGCCGGCTGGGCGTGCCGCCAGGTCTCCCAATCGGTGAACAGCTCACCCTCCCAGACCCCGAACGCGGCCCCGTCCCGGTCCGCCAGCAGCGCCGCCCTTCCGGGAGGTAGGGAGATCGGCCCCACCGCCGCCGTGCCACCCCGCTCCGAGACCCGGGCGGCCGCCTGGTCCGCGCTGTTCACGGCGAAGTACGGGGTCCAGGCCACGGCCATGTGCCACATCGTCGCGACGGCGGCGATCCCGGCCACGGGGGTGTCGCCGGCCAGCGCGATCCGGAACCGGTCGCCGAGCCGGGCGGGTCGCCACCTCCACCCCAGCACCGCCGAGTAGAACTCCTCCGTCGCCGCCAGGTCGCGGCTGGTCAGGCTCACCCAGCAGGGGGCGCCGTAGACGGACCGCGTGGAGACCAGATGCTTCGTCCTCGGGCCGGCGGGTGAGTTCATGTTGTCGGTCATCTCCGTTCGTCGCCTGCGTGTCCTGGTCGCGTCCACCGGCGTCCACCGGTACCCCACCAGTGTCCGGTCCCCAGGGCCCCGAGCGCCTGGCGAGTACCCCGACGGCACCAGCGAAACGGCGTCGGAACTGCACGGACGGACCAGTGCGGACCGTGCGACCCACGGGCGTGGCGGCCGTGCCCCGGCTCTCGACCGCGGCGGCCCCGCCCCCCTGAGGCACCACTCGCCGTCCGTCCGGCCCCCGCGCGTGGCCCCGCCGTCCGCGCCGACCGGGAGGGGCCGCGCGGTCACGGTGGGGCGCGTGATGTGCGGCACGCTCCCGGAGGTCGATCGGAGGGATGCCGCGGGTTTCCGCTGGGCATCGCTTGATCGTCGCCCGGCGTTCCCATGGGGCGCCTCTCGGGCGTTTGACAGTGCGCCGAAGGCGCCGATAGGAACGGCGTCGAGAGGGCGAGAGGTGCGGGGTGTACGAGCCGAACGTGGTCGGGGACTGGCAGGAGTGCGACGAGCACCCGGGTCTACGGCTCCGTGTGCACGGCGTCGACCTGGGCGATCCTCCACACGGCCGCGACGACGCCGCCGAGGGTCTCCGGTACTTCCGTCTCCGGGTCACGGTCGAGAACCGGGCCGCGCGGCGCGCCTGTGTCCACTTGGAGGACGGGCAGGTGGACGTCCGGGTGGGCGCCGACGGCGAGAGCGCGTTCGTCGACTGGCGGAACTCCAGGTTCATCGAGGGTTTCGAGGTCCATCCACTCCGTCGCGCCACGGCTGTGCTCTACGCGGCCGGTCCCGACGAGGGACTGCGTCGGCTCGACGTTCAGGTGCAACTGCGCGTCGACGATGTGTGGACCGGACGATGGCTGTGGGTGGGGGGTGTCGGACTGGATCTTCCCCTCCCGGGCACCGCCGGCGGCCCGGCCAGGGACAGCGGGCTGGTCGACCAGGTGAGCGCCTTTCTCCGGGACCGGGCCGACGGTGGCCGCTGAAGCGTCCGCGTGGAGGAGGGGAGCGTGGCCTCGGGGGCGCCGGCGTTCGGCGTCCCCGGTGGTGACGGGCGTCACTCGGACGCGCGCGGCGCGCGGCGCTCCGAATCCTCCGGCGCCAGGTCGGGACGCAGTCGCAGCCAGGACGGCTGACGGAGCAGCCCCGCCCGGGTGTGGGAGACGAAGCGGACCTCGGCGAGCAGCCGGGGCACCACCCAGCGAGCGCCCGGCACGGTCGGGGCCGGATCGAAGGGGCAGGAGTGGGTGGAGGCGGCTCGCAGCAGCGCCCCGAGTTCGGCCCGCTCGGCGTCGCTCCAGCCGGTACCCACGCTTCCGGCGTAGCGGAGCCGTCCCGACTCGCGTCGGCCCACGAGGACGGCGCCCGGTCGTCCGGACGGACTCCCTCCGCCCGGCAGCCAGCCGCCGATCACCACGTCCTCGGTGCGCGTGTTCCTGATCTTGATCCAGGAACGCGATCGCACCCCCGGTTCGTAGGGCGAGTCGAGGCGCTTGCAGACCAGGCCCTCCAGACCGTGTTCGCGGGTGACGCGCAAGGCCTCCGCGCCGTGGCCCACCAACGCCGCCGGAGTGGACCAGAACGGCCCGCGCAGGTCGAGTTCCTCCAGCAGCCCCCGCCTTCGCGTGTGGGAGTGGTGGATCCGCGAGCGGCCCGCCAGGAACATCACGTCGAAGAGCACCAGGTGGACCGGGGTCTCGGCCGCTCTCCGCGCGACCCTGGCGAGGTCCCGGCCGAGGCCCGCTCGGGACTGGAGCGCCTGGAAGTCGGCTCGCCCACGCACGTCGAGGACCACGATCTCCCCATCGAGAACGGCGTCGAGCGGGCCGAGGGCGGCGCCCAGCGCGCCCAGCTCCGGATACGCCGCCGTGATATCCCGCCCCGAGCGCGAGCGCAGGCGGACCGTGCCGTCACCCGGCAGGTAGACCACTGCCCGGATGCCGTCCTGCTTGGTCTCGTAGGCCCAGCGCGCGTCCTGGGCGGTCGGGGGAAGACGGCCGGGCGTGGCGAGCATCGGTGCGACAAGCGGCAGCTCCACGGGTGACGTGTCGACAGCCCGGCCACGTGGCACGCGTCCGGCCGGTGATGTTCGCCCGAACGGCGGAGGGGGGCGTGTGGTTCCCGGGGCGACTACCCGAAGCGCGCCGGGTCTCCCGCGCCGTGTCGGACCACCTCCGCTTCCCCCCCGGAGAAGTCGACCACGGTGGTCGGCTCCGTGCCGCAGTCCCCCGAGTCGACCACGATGTCGAGCAGGTGATCGAGGCGATCCTTGATCTCCCAGCCTTGGGTCATCGGTTCCTCCTCGCCGGGCAGCAGCAGCGTGCTGGACAGCAGTGGCTCGCCCAACTCGGCCAACAGCGTCTGGACGAGGACGTGGTCGGGGATGCGCACGCCGACGGTCTTCTTCTTCGGGTGCTGCAGCATCCGCGGCACCTCACGGGTCGCGGGCAGGATGAAGGTGTAGCGGCCCGGCGTGGCGGCCTTGATCGCTCGGAAGACGTCGTTGTCGACGCGGACGAACTGGCCGAGCTGCGCGAAGTCCTGACAAACCAATGTGAAGTGGTGCCGGTCGTCCAACTGTCTGATCGTCCGGATGCGGTCGACACCGTCCCTGCTGCCCAGCCGGCAGCCCAGGGCGTAGCAGGAGTCCGTCGGATACGCGATCAACGCGTCGTCACGGACACCGGCGACGATCTGCGCCACGCGTCGCGGTTGAGGGTTGTCGGGGTGCACGTCGAAGTACTTGGCCATCGCCCGAGCCTATGCCCACCCCGGGTCGGCGGCGCATCGGCCCGTACCCGCCCTCCCGTCGCGCCGTCGGGCGGCCGGCGACGGCAGGCCCGGGAGCGTCCCGGACCGCCCGCCTCCGGACGGAGTGCCTCGGGAACGAGAGGTGTGTGGCCCGTCCGCGCGGCGGGTACCCGATCGCTCCGAAGCCAGCGAGGACAGCGATCCGAGGAGGCCCGCATGGCCAGCGCCACCGAGACCGGCGACGTCACCGGAACCCGGGACAGGGACTACGACCTCATCTGGTACGTCGAGGCGTGTCTGGACAACGCCCTGCGCCTGGAGACCTACATCGAGGACGCCGAACGCGAACGGGACACCGAGGTCGTGGAGCTGTTCCGCAAGGCGCAGGCGGACAGTCGCAAGGGAGCCGAGATGGGCAAGGGACTGCTCCGGTCGCGCCTCGACGGCGGCTGACCCACCGCCCACGGCGGCGACGGCGGGTCCGGCACGGCGTCCGGTCGCCGCGGACGGCGGCACCCGCCGGTTCCGGCGCGACCACCCCGCCGACCCGGTGAAACCGGACGGCCGCCGTGGCGGACACGCGGCGGCGGGGGACGCATCAGGACATGACCGCTTCCGCCTTCCATCCCACCATCACCTTGCCCGCCGCCGTGTGCGAGCAGGCCGCCGAGCATCTGGAGCGCGCCGTACAGCGCGCCATCGACGGCGCCGGCGCTCCTTGGCGCGCCTTTCGCCGCGCGGACGCGCACGACTTCGCGCTTCCCGTGGCCGTCGTGGAACAGGCCGCCTCCTGCCTGCTGGTACTGGCCGCCGACACCGCTCAGAGCCTGCGCCCCTCGGCGCTCCGAGCCCTTGTCGCCGTGGCCCTCCATCTGAGGGACGCGGCGGAGACCGTCCGGCGGCCGACGACCCCAAGCCCGGCCTGGTGACCACCCCGCCTCGGCGCCGGGCCGCCCGACGGGGCGATCCGGGCCGATCCGGCGGCGACCCCGTTCGCGCGGCGGGGCGGCGGTCACCCGAATGGCCGTCGAGCGGTACGGGTGAACGGCCGCGCCGGTGTCTCCTGGGGAGTGGCAGCGGCGTCCAGTCCGGGAGGCCGGAATGTACGAGATGTGCGTGGGCCCGGAAAAGTCGGGCGGAGCGTTGGTGTGGCACGTGATGGCCAAACAGGCCGCGGCCACCTTGTGTGGGCAGATGCTTCGGGAAAGGATCGCGGCGACCGACGGCGAGCGGGCCCGGCACTGTCCGGACTGCATGGCGTCCTTCGAGGAGATCATGGCCACGTCGCCGTGCTGACGGGCCGCCCACGGCCGGGGCGCCCTCCGCCCGAGGCGAAGGGCGCCCCGGCCGTGCCGCACCCCCCGGCACCCGACCACGCCGAGGCGGATCGAGGAGGGACGGTCGCCGAGACCCTGACGTTGAGCGTCACCAACCCGAGGGGACGAGGGTTCCCAGGGCGCGTGTGACGCTGATCTCGATGACGACGCGATCGGGATTGACCCTCGGCTGCCGGTACCGCTCGCGGTAGCGGCGCTCCGCCTCGGCGACGGACGCGGCGTCGTCCCGGACGACCGCCGTTCCCTCCAGGGTGCACCAGTGTCGGCCGTCCACCTGGCCGACGGCGACGTGAGCCGGGCGGCCGGCGGCCGACGCCGAGCGGATGTGCCCGACCTTGCGGCTTCGGCCGTCGGTGATGACGCGAACCAGGTCCTCGTCGGGGTCGTAGGTGGCGCCTACCGGCGTCAGATGCGGTGTGCCGTCGGGCCGAAGGGTCGTCAGGAAGCAGAGGCGGCGCTCCCTCCAGAACGCGTCGCCCGGTGCGGCGGGAGACTTCTCGTCGGTCAAGGGCGGGCTCTCCTGGTCTTGTCCGTGCCGGGCCTTGGCACGACGGCGGGACGCCACGGTCGGTCGTGGCTGCCCTGGGAGCGGACCGCCAGGCGCGGGGGCGGGTGCCCTCGCGACGTGATCGTGACTCCGCACAGCGTGCCACGACCCGGTGCCGGCCGCCCCTTCCTCCTGTGGGGTGGCGAAGGAGCGGCCGGCGCCGGGGAGACCCGGTGGCGAGGTCCGTGTCCTGGCCGGCGCGGACCCGCCGAGCCGCCGGGGAGAGAAGCCCCGGCGGCCGGGTCACGGCTGGAAGCGCATCGTCCAGCAGTTGGAGCCGGCCTTCTCGCCCGCGAGCCGGTCGGAGAGCCAGTCCAGCGCGGAACCCTGGTCGGCGAGGAGCGGCGAGACGTGGTCGAGGAGGTCGTTGCCGACACCGGGGACGAGGATCGCCTTGTAGGTCACCTGGGCGCCCTTGTCGCACCAGTCCACGGCCAGGTCGCGTGACTGCGCGTGCGGGACGAGGTCGTCCGCGATGCCGGTGGCCACCCGGACGGGGCCGGCGGGCTTCAGGGTTCCCAGTCGCTGCTCTTCCACGAAGGCCCGCAGGGCGGGTTCGTCGCGGATGACCTCGCTCACCGGCTGCCCGGACGTCGTCCACTCGGAGCTTCGCGTGGAGCGATACCCCAGCACGGCGTCGCCGACGCACATCCCGGCGAGGTCCTCCAGCGCGGCGATCCCCGTGGCGTTGAACTGACGGTCGGCTACCTCCCGGAGGGTGGGGTCGCTCTCCAGGAAGCCGTTGAAGGCCCAGGCGAGCGCGCCGGCCAGGTTGCCGCCGTCGATCCCCTCGGTCACCTCCGCCAGGTCGGCGGGCGGGGCGCCGGCATAGGTTCCGGCCAGTTCGACGTCCGGGGCGTAGGACGGCTGGAGCTCCGCCGCCGCGGCGGTGGCCCCCCCTCCCTCGCTGTAGCCGAACAGGCCCACGGGCGAGGCGTCGGTGACCGACGCCGACTCCAGGGAGCGGGCCGCGCGCACGGCGTCGAGGACCGCGTGTGCGCCGTCGACGCGGTTGACGTAGGTGTGCAGGCGGTCGGTGGCGCCGAGACCGACGTAGTCGGTGAGGACGACCGCGATCCCGTCGGACAGCAGCCGGTGGATCACGACGTCCTCGTAACCGACGGACATCGTCTGGCCGTTCATCGTGAGCGGACGTTCCAGTCCCATCGAGGCGGCACACTGGTCGCCCTGCCCCATGGTGCCCGGCGCGACGGCCACCAGCGGACGCGGGCCGCCTTCGGTCCACCGCTCGGTCGGCTCGAGGTAGGCGCCGGTCACGGCGACCGGGTCGCCGTTGGAGTTCGTCGACTTGTACATCAACCGCGTCGCCTCGCCCGGCAGGACCCCGCTCAGGCCGGACAAGGCCAGGGTGAGCGGCTCGGTGCGGACCAGGGTGCCGTCGTCGGCGGGCAGGGTGGCCGGCGGGGTGTAGAAGGCGGGGATCTCGACGCCGCGGGAGACCACGGCGGCCGTACCGTCGGCCGCGGTCGCCGGGACGGCCAAAGCGCCGACGGCGAGGGTCGCGGCGACCGCCGAGGCGAGCAGACGAGAGCGTGCGGGCATGGGGGAGCTCCTGGGGAGGTGCGGACCGTCGTCCACGGTCCATGGGGGTGGGGTGGGTCGTTCTTGTGGGGGCTACGGGACCGTAACCGCACAGGAGTTACCGTGGGTAGCGTCGAGCGGATTACGGTTGAGTAACTTGACGTACCGTCCAGGGCCGATGTCCCTCCGTACGTCCCGCCCCGGTCCCGCCCCCTGACTCGGGGCCCGCCGCGCGCCGACGGACGGAGGAGATCCGGCCTTCCCGCCGCCGTCGTCGACGCGCCCGCCGGACCGTGTGGCGACGCCGGTAGCCGGGTCGAGGCCTCGGCGGCGTCGAACGGACCCGTCGGTCAGGTGTGGCGGGCCGACCCGGGCGGACGGCCCGGTCGGCCGTTCGGACACCGGCCGCGACCGGTCGGTCCCGCCACAAGCCGCCCCCGCGCGGCAGGGCCGAGTCGGAGCCCGCCCCAGGTGGCCGGCTCCGGTCCTCGCCCCGGGGAAGGGGGACGGGCCCCGCGTGACTGCCTCGCCGTCACGCGTCGGCGAGGCGCGCGGGGCGGAGGCTCAGGGCTTGCGGGCCACTCCCGCGTAGACACCGCTGTTCTCCGGTGCGGCGGAACGTTCCTCCGGCGTGGGCCATTCCGTCGTCGTCACCAGCCCCGGAGGCAGCAGGTCGAGCCCGTCGAAGAAGCAGGCCACCTCATCCCGGGCGCGCAGACCCAGGCGGATGCCCGCCCGCGCGTACTGGGCGGTGGCACGCCCGGCGAGTTCCGGATTCAGATCGGACGCCCCGTGGGTCAGGACCAGGTGGCTGCCCGGCGCCAGGGCCCCGACCAACTCGCGTACGACGGCGCCGGCCCGTTCGTCGTCCGGCAGGAAGTGCAGCAGCGCGATCAGGGAGAGCGCCACCGGGCGCCGCAGGTCGAGGACCCGTCCGGCCTGACGGATGATCTCGTCGGGTGCCTGGGCGTCCGCGAGGACGTACTCGGTGGCCCCGTCGGGATGGCTGACCAGCAGGGCCTCGGCGTGACGGAGCACGATGGGGTCGTTGTCGACGTATACCACCCGGGAGGCGGGGACGGCGCGCTGGACGACCTGGTGCAGGTTCGGCTCGGTGGGGATGCCCGCCCCGACGTCCAGGAACTGGTCGATGCCTCGCTCCGCCAGGTGTGCGGCGGCGCGCCGCATGAAGGCGCGATTCTGCCGCGCACCGGTACGGGCCTCCGGCGGCAGCCTCCGCCCCACCTCCTCGTCGACCGGGTAGTTGTCCTTGCCGCCGAGGAGCCAGTCGTACACGCGTGCCGGATGGGCCTTTCCGGTGTCGATCCTGGGGGGCCGGGAAGGGTCCGTGGTCAAGGCGGGCTCCAGCGTCCGGGGCGGTCGGTCAACCGAGTGGTGCCGGCTCATGGTACGGCGTCATGTGTCGCCGTGCCCAACGGAGTCGGCGCGAGGGTCGGGGTTTCCGGCGACCGCGTCGCGCTCATCCGGTCCGGGCGCGCGGCCACCAGTGGTGCTCACAGAACCACCGCCCCGCGAGGGCGCCCCCGTAGACCACGAAACCGACCCCGATGAACCACGACTCCACCACCAGCACGATGCCCACCGCTCCGTAGCTGATCGCGTTGTCCAGGATGAGCGGGGTGAAGACCAGGTAGGAGAAGCCGCGCAGGCCGACCAGCCCCACCATGGTGGCCAGCGCACCGGGCAGGAGGTCGAGCCAGCGGACCTGTCCACCCAGCAGGAAGTGCTGCGCCCACCAGAAGAACAGCAGACCGGTCGCCGTGGACAGGGCGATGCGGGCCGATCCGTCCAACGCCGTACGAGTCTGCACCTCTTGATAGAGGTAGGCCGTGAGGGCCGCCACCCAGGTCAACTGCCGCCACACACGGTGCCAGGGACCCGAGGGCAGGCCCCAGATCCGTTCGTAGCCGTTCTGTACGCTCGCGGCGAAGGCGACCCCGAACACCCCGAGCGCCAGCCCGCCCCACACGCTGGTGGTCCCGATGACGTCCGGGGGCGGGCTGATGATGTCGGTCAGAACCTGAGCGGAACGCCCGGACAGGCCCATCCCGTCGGCGAGCCAGGAGGCGAAGCCGCCGCGTCCGAGGGGGTCCGCGGCGGCCACGACGATCAGCAGCGGGGCCAGGGTGACCAGCGCGAGCGTGGCGAAACCCATCGCCCGGTGCAGCAGTTCCAGCTCGCGTCCGTGTCGGACCAGGGCGGTTCCCGCGAGCCGCCGCCACGCGGCGCGCGGACGGTGGGGATACCGGGTCACGGAAGCGCTCCTCGGTGGCGGTCCTGGGACGGCTGCGAGGAGTGCGGCGGCCCCCGGGCCGTGTGGCACCAACGTAGCCCGTCGTGTCGTGGACCGCGCGCCGCGACCGGTGGGAGGGTCCGCCAAGCGCGCTACCGGCGGGCACCCGCCGCGGAGAGGGGCCCTGCCGGAAGCGGTGGCGCATGGGGCGCGAGGCGACCCTCCGGCCGTCTCGCGCCCCGAGCGTCCCGGTCCCTAGCGGCGCTCGGACTTCTCCAGTGCCTTGTCCAGTGCCTCGGTGAATCCGGCGGACCACAGCTGGTTCACCCGGGCCCGTTCGGCGGCGTCCGGGTAGGGATTGGTGCAGGAGGTTCCGGGGCCGCCCCCGGACATCAGTTCGCTGCAGGGGCCGCTGTAGTGGTCGGGCAGCCCCAGGACGTGTCCGGTCTCGTGGGCGGTGACCCGGGTCGAGTCGTACACCTGGTTCTGCTGGTGGTCGAGGAAGATGTAGCCGTTGCCTCGACCGTCGGTGGCCGCGTAGGAGCCCCGGGGGTCATTGCCCTCGTAGTACGCGAAGTCGGCCCCCGAGGTGGTTTCCTGGAGCCGCACGTTCGTCACCGAGCCGTTCCAGATCTGGGTGCTGCGCGCTATCTGAGTGCGGAAACTCGGCGCGTATCTCGCGCTGTAGTACACGGTGACGGAGGCGTCCGACGTGGGTGCGGCGGCCCGCTTCTCGGCGACCGACTCCAGCACCGCCTCGAAGAACGCCTCGGTGTCCCGGGCCTCCGGGTCCGAAGGAACGGCGGAGGGGCTGTAGGCCGCGTACTGGGTCGGGCTTCCGGGTGCCGCCGTCTCGGGAGCGGTCGCGGCCGGAGCGGTGCCCAGAGTGGTAGCGGCCAGGCCGAGTCCGAGGGCCGCGGCGAACGCGGGCAGGGGAAGACGCATCGATGACTCCTTGGGTGTGGGGGGGGAGAGAGAAGTCGTCACCGGTGAGTGTGAAGGGCCTGTCCGGCCTCCGGGATGATGGCGAACGGGGATCGGGATCACCGATCACTCGTGGCGGAGGTTCGTCCGGAGTGCTCAACTCGCTCTGTTCCGCCGCCTTTTGTTCATCTGGCGCGAAGGTGTGTTCGGTCCTACGCTCCCGGCATGGAGCTGGAGGTGAGGCATCTGCGCGCGCTCTGCGCCATCGCCGAGGCCGGGAGCCTGCACCGTGCGGCTCGTCTCCTGGGCGTCTCGCAGCCGACGTTGAGCCACCAGTTGGGCCGGATCGAACGAGCGCTGGGCGGAGCGTTGTTCATCCGGGAGCGAACCGGTTGCCGACCCACACCGCTCGGGCGGACGGTCGTGGGTCGGGCCCGGCCCCTGCTGGCCGACCTACGGGACCTGGTCCACGAGGCACGAGCCGCCTCGAACGGCGGGGAGGTGGCACCTCGCGTCGGTGCCACGGCGAGCGATGCCCTGGCCGGCTGGCTGCGTCGGCTCAGGGAACGCGGAGAGGACCCCACCCTCCGGATGGACGTGTCCGGCGGCGCGTTGCTCGGCGGCGTCGCCGAGGGTCGGCTCGACGTGGCCTTCGTACACGAGGTCGAGGGCTTCCCGCTGCGCGTCCCCGAAGGCCTGTGCGTGCGGGTGCTGGTCGACAGGGAACCGCGGTCCGTGATGGTCCCCGTCGGTCATCCGACCGCCGCCCGGAGGACGGTCCGCCTGGTCGACCTGGCCGCGGACCGTTGGATGGTGGACCCCACCGTCGACGGCGAGTGGGAGGGACTCCAGCGCGTCCTCCGTTCGGCCGGTATCGCCCCGCGCGTCCTGTACGGCGACCCTCACACGGCCGCGTCCCTGGTGGCCGCCGGGGAGGCCGTGACCGTGTGCCGCCCCGGCCCGCCGCCCCGACCCGACGTCGCGGTCCGCCGGCTGCACGGCGACCCCATCGGTGTGCGCCTCCTGGTCGCCACGCGGACCCCGGCGGAGCTGGACGCGGTCTTCCCTTCGCTGCGGGAGGCGTACTGGGAGGCGGTCCGACAGTCGCCCGCCCACCGGGACCCGAGGGACGGGGCGCCGGGCGGCGCGTCACACCCGCGCGGCAGTGCCTGCGCCCACTGAGCGACGGCGCCCACGCTCGAGCGACGCCCTCGCCCACGTCGATCGTCCGGGGCGGGGCGACCCCGCCCCCGGATCGGGGGAAGATGGGATCGCCCGCCACCGGACCATCGACGAGGAGGAGCTGGCCCATGCACCACGAGCGCGCCGGCAAGCCGGCCGGACCCGAGGACTTGATCGACGTCGCCCGGCTCGTGACGGCGTACTACACGCTGCGTCCCGACCCCGCCGAGCCCGCGCAGAGAGTCGCCTTCGGGACATCGGGCCACCGCGGCTCGTCGCTCGCCGCCGCGTTCAACGACGACCACATCGCGGCGACCAGCCAGGCGATCTGCGAGTACCGGAGCGCGCGGGGCACCGATGGTCCGCTCTTCCTCGGCGCCGACACCCACGCGCTGTCCGAGCCCGCCCGGGTCACGGCGCTGGAGGTGTTCGCCGCCAACGAGGTCACGGTGCTGATCGACGCCGCCGACGGCTACACCCCCACACCGGCGGTCTCCCTCGCCGTCCTCGACCACAATCGCGGACGCGACCGGGGCCTGGCCGACGGAGTGGTCGTGACTCCCTCCCACAACCCTCCGGCCGACGGCGGATTCAAGTACAACCCGCCCAGCGGCGGCCCGGCGGGCTCGGCGGCGACCTCCTGGATCCAGGACCGGGCCAACGAGATCATCGCGGGCGGTCTGAAGGACGTGCGGCGGGTGCCGTACCCCAGGGCGCTCGCGGCGCCCACGACCGGGCGACACGACTTCCTCGACGGCTACGTCGGCAGGCTGGACGAGGTGCTGGATCTGGAGGCCGTCCGATCGGCCGGGGTGCGGATCGGGGCCGACCCGATGGGAGGGGCGTCCGTCGCCTACTGGGCCAGGATCGCCGAGCGGTATCGGCTCGACCTGACCGTGGTGAACCCGCTCACCGACCCGACCTGGCGGTTCATGACCCTGGACTGGGACGGGAAGATCCGCATGGACTGCTCCTCGTCGCACGCGATGGCCTCGCTCATCGCCCGGCGCGAGCGGTTCGACATCGCGACGGGCAACGACGCGGACGCCGACCGTCACGGCATCGTCACCCCCGACGCGGGCCTGATGAACCCCAACCACTACCTCGCCGTCGCCATCTCCTACCTGTACTCCCACCGGGCGGGCTGGCCTGCCGACGCCGCCGTCGGCAAGACCGTGGTCTCGTCCGGCATGATCGACCGCGTCGCCGCCGACCTGGACCGTCGACTGGTCGAGGTGCCGGTCGGATTCAAGTGGTTCGTGGACGGGCTCGCCGACGGGACGCTGGGGTTCGGCGGTGAGGAGTCCGCCGGGGCGTCGTTCCTGCGCAAGGACGGGCAGGTCTGGACCACCGACAAGGACGGTATCGTTCTGGCCCTGCTCGCGGCGGAGATCACGGCCGTCACCGGTCGGACGCCCAGCAGCCACTACGCCGCCCTGACCGAGCGGTTCGGGACCCCGGCCTACGCTCGCACCGACGCCCCCGCGTCCCGTGAGGAGAAGGCCCGACTGGCGCGGCTCTCCCCGGAGCACGTCACCGCCACCGTCCTGGCCGGAGAGCCGGTCACCTCCGTGCTCGGTCGTGCGCCCGGGAACGGCGAGCCCCTCGGCGGCATCAAGGTGTGCACCGAGAACGCCTGGTTCGCCGCGCGGCCCTCAGGAACCGAGGACGTGTACAAGATCTACGCGGAGTCCTTCCTGGGCCCCGACCACCTCCGACGGGTGCGGGAGGAGGCGCGGGAGGTCGTGCTCGCGGCGCTCGTCGACTGACCTCCAAGCGGTGGCCGCCGGGCCGTGCGGGGACGGAGCCCCCGCACGGCCGGTTCACCCCAGTGGCTCCCCGCCCGGCTTGCGGCCCACCCCTCCGAACATCGCGACCTCGGCCGGCATCGGATCGTCGCCCGGTTCGGGGCGCCAGCGGTTGCAGGAGACGACGCCGGGGGAGAGGAGCTCCAGGCCGTCGAAGAACCGCTCGACGGCCTGCGGCGTGCGCTGGGTGAGGCGGGGAGTGCCGTGCTCGTTCCAGAAGGAGACGGCCGCGTCCACGTCCGGCATGTCCGGTCGGGTGACGGTGTGCGACAGGACGAGGTGGCTGCCGGCGGGCAGCGCGTCCAGGAGACGCCGGACGACGCCTCGGGCCTCGGAGTCGTCGTCCACGAAGATGACCACGCCGAGCAGGATCAGGGCCACCGGCCGGTCGAGGTCCAGCGTACGTCCGGCGTGCGCGAGAATCGCGTCGGTGTTCCGCAGGTCCTCGTCCAGGTAGTCGGTCCTGCCCTCCGGACTGCTGGTGAGGAGGGCCTCGGCGTGGGCGAGGACGATCGGGTCGTTGTCGACGTACACGACGCGTGAGTCCGGGGCGATGCGCTGTGCCACCTCGTGCGTGTTGTCCGCGGTGGGCAGGCCGGTGCCGACGTCGAGGAACTGGCGGATTCCGCGCTCGCCCGCCAGGTGCCGCACCGCGCGACCCAGGAACTTCCGATCGGCGAGCGCGTACTCGCCGATACCGGGGTGCAGTTCCCGGATCCGGTCTCCCGCCTCCTGGTCGACGCGGTAGTGGTCCTTCCCCCCGAGCCAGTAGTTCCAGATCCGGGCCGTGTGTGCCTGATCCGTCCTGATCCTGTCGCGCAGCTCGCTCGACACCGTTCCGTCCGCCATGCGTCGTCCTCCACTACCGGGCGTGATCCTCTGCGGAGAACGGTAGTTGACCAGCCCGGGGCACACACGCCTCCCCCCGACTCCGGGCTCCGCGGCTCCCGTCGGAGCGGCACGCCACGCCCCCTGGAGAGGTGCCGGACCGGCGGCGGCGCGACTTCGTACCTCTCCGGAGCCGTCGCCTCTCGAGTGCCGCGCCCATGGCACTCGGCCGTCCTCGCCGTGCCTTCGGCGCCGGGCACGGCCACAATGGGGCTCGGGCCGCGCGTATCGCGTCGCCCGGCGCGCACCGAGGAGACCACGATGACTCAGGACATGCCCGCGGGTGCCGGCACGGCCTGGATCGCCGAGGCGGGCGGGGAGCGCGCCGTCCTCATGCTGGCGGGCGACCTGAGTGGTCCCTCCGTCCTGCGCGAGCTGGAGGAACTCCTGCTCGACCCGCGACTGGCCTGCTCCCCCTCATGGGTCCTGGACACCGCCCGCGTCGACCGCCTCGACCTCGCCTGCGCCTACGCCGTACTGCGCGCCGTCACCACGACCCCTCGCCCCGTCGCCCTGGTCGTGAGGGGCGCCGACCGCGGCGTCCACCGGACACTGCGCCAGGCCGGTCTCGACCGGGTCGCCGTCTTCGAGGCCTGACGGCCGGCGCGATCGGTGGCCGCGCCGCGGGGACATCCCGGTGGGGCGCCGGTTTCCTTGAGTCGACCGGTTCCACACACTAGGTTCGCTGTCATGAGGGCAGTGAGGCCATCCGACCGGGCCGAGGACGATCCCGGGGAAGCGGGGTCACGGATCCGCCGCGCCGGCCCTTCCCCCCGCCCCGTCTGTTCCACCGATCGCGGCACCTGAGCGGAGCGACCAGCCGGTGTCGCCCAGCGTGGCGTCCCGGTACCACCCCGGAAGGAACGGAACACCATGTCAGAGAACCACGACGCCATCGTCACCGATGCCAAGGACGACGGTGCGAACGGGCCATGCCCGGTCGCGCCCGGCCGCGCCCCCCACCCCACACAGGGCGGTGGCAACCACCAATGGTGGCCGGATCGGCTCAATCTGAAGATCCTCGCCAAGAACCCGGCCGTCGCCAACCCGTTGGGCGCGGACTTCGACTACGCCGAGGCGTTCCTGGCACTCGACCTCGCGGCCGTCAAGCGGGACATCGCAGAGGTGCTGACGACCTCGCAGGACTGGTGGCCCGCCGACTTCGGCACCTATGGTCCCCTGATGATCCGGATGGCCTGGCACAGCGCCGGCACCTACCGCGTCAGCGACGGTCGCGGCGGAGCGGGGTCCGGGCAGCAGCGTTTCGCACCGCTCAACAGCTGGCCGGACAACGCGAGTCTGGACAAGGCCCGGCGGCTGCTGTGGCCGGTCAAGAAGAAGTACGGCAGGAGCATCTCCTGGGCCGACCTGATGATCCTCACGGGCAACGTGGCCCTGGAGGGGATGGGCTTTCGCACGTTCGGCTTCGGAGGTGGCCGCGAGGACGTCTGGGAGCCCGAAGAGGACGTCTACTGGGGCCCGGAGACCGCCTGGCTGGACGACCGACGCTACAGCGGCGACCGGGAGCTGGAGAACCCGCTCGGCGCGGTCCAGATGGGCCTGATCTACGTCAACCCGGAAGGACCCAACGGCGACCCGGACCCGGTGGCCGCTGCCCGCGACATCCGGGAGACGTTCCGCCGCATGGCCATGGACGACGAGGAGACGGTGGCCCTCATCGCCGGCGGCCACACGTTCGGCAAGACCCACGGGGCGGGGCCGGCCGACGCCGTGGGACCCGACCCGGAGGCCGCCCCGATGGAGCAGATGGGGCTCGGGTGGCGCAGCACCCACGGGACGGGGGCCGGCAAGGACGCCATCACCAGCGGTCTGGAAGTCACTTGGAGCGCCACGCCCACTCGCTGGAGCGACGGCTTCTTCAAGAACCTCTTCGAGTACGAGTACGAACTCACGCGGAGTCCCGCCGGCGCCCACCAGTGGATCGCCAAGGACGCCCCGGAGATCGTCCCGGACGCCTTCGATCCCGCCCGAAAGCACCGTCCGACCATGCTCACCACTGATCTCTCGCTGCGCTACGACCCGATCTACGAACCGATCGCCCGCCGCTTCCACGCCGATCCCGAGGCGTTCGCGGACGCCTTCGCTCGCGCCTGGTACAAGCTGACGCATCGGGACATGGGTCCGAAGTCCCTGTACCTCGGACCCGAGGTTCCCGAGGAGACCCTCCTCTGGCAGGACCCGCTGCCCGAGCCCGAGGGCCGGCCGATGGACGCCGCCACGATCGCCGCGCTGAAGACGAGGATCCTCGACTCCGGTCTCACCGTGGCGCAGCTGGTCGGCGTGGCCTGGGCGTCGGCGTCGACCTTCCGGGGGAGCGACAAGCGTGGCGGCGCCAACGGCGCCCGGATCCGTCTGGAGCCGCAGCGCGGCTGGGAGGCGAACGACCCGGAGGAACTGGCGAACGTGCTGCGGACGCTGGAGAACCTCCGGGACGAGGCGGACACGGGCCCCGGCAGGATCTCGCTGGCAGACCTCTTGGTGCTGGCCGGCTGCGCGGCCGTGGAGAAGGCCGCCCGCGACGGGGGCGTCGAGGTGGAGGTGCCCTTCACCCCGGGGCGGGTCGACGCCGCGCAGGACCAGACCGACGTGGAGTCCTTCGCCGCGTTGGAGCCGACGTCCGACGGTTTCCGCAACTACCTCGGCAAGGGCAACCGCCTCCCCGCCGAGTACCTCCTCCTGGACCGGGCCAATCTCCTCACGCTCAGCGCCCCGGAGACGACCGTGCTCGTCGGAGGGCTGCGAGTGCTGGGGGTCAACCACCGCGGGTCGCGCCACGGCGTGCTCACGACCACCCCGGGCAGGCTCACCAACGACTTCTTCGTCAACCTCCTGGACCTCGGCACGACCTGGAAGGCGACCTCCGAGGACCGGACGACGTTCGAGGGCAGGGACGACGCCACAGGAGAGGTCCGCTGGACCGCCACCCGCGCCGACCTCGTCTTCGGCTCCAACTCGGAGCTGCGGGCGATCGCGGAGGTCTACGCGGGCGACGACGCGAGGGAGAAGTTCGTAAGGGACTTCGTCGCGGCTTGGGCGAAGGTCATGGACCTGGACCGGTTCGACATCTCCTGACCGGTCGACCACGTCGCTCGGCCCGGTCCCGACGGGGTCTGTCCACCGGCGGGAGGGTGGCGGCCGTGCGACCCTGGCCCGGAAGAGGGACCCTGGAGGGGCGGCGGGGCGCGCCGCCCACCGGGATCGTCGCTCGGCCCCGCGCGATCCGGAGGTGTCGTCGTGACGGAGCCGGTGGTCGTCGGCGTGGACGGCTCGCTCTCCAGCCTGGCCGCCACGGAGGTGGGCGCGCGCGAGGCCCGGCTGCGTGGCACGGCCCTGCGGCTCGTCCACGCGGTCGGTGAGCCTGGCTCGGCCGCCCGTCCCCGACTCCGGCGCCCGCCCTCCGACGCGCCGCGCCGGGCGCCCGACGCGAGCCTCGCGGCGGCCGAACGGCGTGCCCGGGTCGCCGCGCCCGGCGTGGCGACCGTAGGCGAGACCGTGGCCGGAGAGGCCCGGGCCGTGCTGGAGAGCGAGTCCCGAGAGGCGGCCCTCACCGTCACCGGCACCCGCGGTCGCAACGCCGTCGCGGGTCTGCTGCTCGGCTCGACGACCCTCCGACTGGCCACCCGCGGAAGCGGCCCGCTCCTCGTGGTGCGCGACGAGGGAGAGGAGGGAGAACCGGACGGGACGGTGCTCCTGGCCGTGGACGGCTCCCCGGAGGGACGAGCCGCCGTCGAGTTCGCCTTCGACGAGGCCTCCCTGCGCGGCGCCGACCTGGTCGCCGCGCATGTGTGGAACACCCGCACCTCGCGCGTCTACGACGGGCCGGCGGACCCCCCGTTCGTGACCTACGACGAGGCTCGACTCCGCGACGAGGAGGAGCGGGTCCTGGAGCGTGCGCTCGCGGCGCCCGCCAGGCGCCATCCGGACGTGGCACCCCGCAGCCGGCTGCTGCGCGGGCGGGTCCGGACGACGCTCGTCGAGGAGAGCGCGGCGGCGGGTCTCGTCGTGGTGGGGACGCGAGGTCGCGGCGGGCTCGCCGGGCTCGTGCTCGGGTCGGTCGGCCAGGCCCTGTTGCGCCACGCGCACTGCCCGGTGGCGATCGTCCGCCCGACGGGCGGGTGACCGCGCCGGGCGCGTGCCCGGACCGCCATGTCGCGCCCCGCTACCGGGCGAGCTCCGTGCCGGGTCCCATCAGGACGACCGGGCGCGCGACCGGGTCCAGCGCCCGCAACAGCTCCCGCATGTCCCGCGGACGCAACGACAGGCAGCCACTGGTGGGGCCTTCGTGATCGACGTGGATCCAGATTCCCCCGCCCCGGTCCGTGCCCATCGGGCGCGCCCCGTCCAGCGGCGAGCGTCCCGGCACACGGTTGTAGTCGATGGCCACCACGTGGTCGAAGGAGCCGGCGAGGGGTTCGCCGAGATGCCCGGTGCCGGAGATGGTGAAGGCGGGGTCCTGGTCGTAGGGGAGGCGTCCACCGGGATTCGGCAGTCTGCCGCCGGCGTCGCGCAGCCCGAAGACGCCGATCGGGCTGCGCAGGTCACCCGCATGGTGTCGGTGAGTCCACCCGCGCAGACCGTTGTGGACGGGCCACGGACCGCCTCGCGCGCGCCAGCGCGACCGGTCGTCGCGTTCGTAGAGCACGCCGTGCGAGCGCGAGGAGTCGACCGTCGCCCCCGCCACCACGAACACCTGTCGGGTGTCCGCGGGCAGTCGGGAACGGGTGAACGGCCCCACCCCGGGCAGTGCCCCGGTGCCGGACGGCGCGCGCGTCCCGGGGCCCGGGGGGCCGGGAGCCCCGAGGACCCTCCCCGTCGTGGTCGAGTCCGTGCCGGCACCGGGAGCCGGGGCGCATCCCACCGCCGACACCCCGACGCACAGGAGTGCGCCGAGCATCGGGCCAAGCGATTTGCCGACGGCCATCGGTACCTCCGTCTCGTCCCGCCGATACCCCATGGCTTCCGTGCCGGACTCCGCGACTCTCGGAAGCGCCGCCCGTGTCCCCCGGACGGCAGAGGCGACGCGGTCGCGTACCGGTACGCGAAGAGTGGCCCGACTCACATGGCGGAGTCGCGGCGGCACCGACACGATGGTGCTTCCGTCAGCCGCAGGCCGAAGGGATCAACCGATGTTCCGCAAGGTGTTGGTAGCCAATCGCGGGGAGATCGCGATTCGCGCGTTCCGGGCCGGGTACGAGCTGGGCGCCCGAACCGTCGCGGTCTTTCCCCACGAGGACCGCAACTCACTGCATCGGATGAAGGCCGACGAGGCGTACGAGATCGGTAGCCCTGGGCACCCCGTGCGGGCCTACCTCTCCGTCGAGGAGATCGTCGGGGCGGCCCTGCGGGCCGGAGCGGACGCGGTGTACCCGGGGTACGGCTTCCTGTCCGAGAACCCCGACCTGGCGCGCGCCTGCGCCGAGGCGGGTCTCACCTTCGTGGGCCCCGACGCCGACACCTTGGAGCTGACCGGGAACAAGGCCCGAGCCGTCGCGGCGGCACGGGACGCCGGTGTCCCGGTCCTCGGATCCTCGGCGCCCTCCACCGACCCCGACGAACTCGCGCGGGCCGCCGAAGAGATCGGCTACCCCGTGTTCGTGAAGGCCGTCGCCGGCGGCGGCGGGCGCGGCATGCGCCGGGTGGAGGAGCCCGCCCGACTGCGGGAGGCCGTGGAGGCGGCCTCCCGGGAGGCCGCCTCGGCCTTCGGGGACGCCACCGTGTTCCTGGAGAAGGCCGTCGTCGAGCCCCGGCACATCGAGGTGCAGATCCTCGCGGACGGAGAGGGGGAGGTAATCCACCTCTTCGAGCGGGACTGCTCGGTGCAGCGCAGGCACCAGAAGGTCATCGAACTGGCGCCCGCGCCCGGACTCGACCCGGCGCTGCGGGACCGCATCTGCGCCGACGCGGTGAGGTTCGCCCGCCACATCGGCTACCGCAACGCCGGCACCGTGGAGTTCCTCGTCGATCGCGAGGGAAACCACGTCTTCATCGAGATGAACCCCCGCATCCAGGTCGAACACACGGTGACGGAGGAGGTCACCGACGTCGATCTGGTCCAGGCGCAACTGCGCGTCGCCGCCGGGGAGACCCTCGCCGATCTCGGTCTGGCCCAGGACCGCATCACCCTGCGAGGCGCGGCGCTGCAGTGCCGCATCACCACCGAGGACCCCGCCAACGGCTTCCGCCCGGACACCGGGCTGATCAGCGCCTACCGCTCGCCCGGCGGTTCCGGCATCCGGCTGGACGGGGGGACCACACACGCCGGATCCGAGATCGGGGCGCACTTCGACTCGATGCTCGTCAAACTGACTTGTCGGGGAAGGGACTTCGACACCGCAGTGGGGCGCGCCCGACGGGCGGTGGCGGAGTTCCGCATCCGCGGGGTGGCGACCAACATCCCCTTCCTTCAAGCGGTCCTCGACGATCCGGACTTCCGGGCCGGACGGGTCACCACGGCGTTCATCGAGCAACGCCCCGAGCTGTTGACGGCCCGTCATTCGGCCGACCGCGGAACGAAGCTGCTCACCTATCTCGCGGACGTCACGGTCAACCGACCCCACGGGGAACGCCCTCGGTCGGTCGACCCGACCGAGAAGATGCCCACCGTGCCGGACGGCGAGCCGCCGGTGGGATCGCGCCGGCGGCTCGCCGAACTCGGACCCGAGGGATTCGCCCGGTGGCTGCGCGAGTCGCCGGACCTCGCCGTCACCGACACCACCTTTCGCGACGCGCACCAGTCTCTCCTCGCGACCCGGGTGCGCACCAAGGACATGCTCGCCGTGGCCCCGGTCGTCGCCCACACGCTGCCCGGGCTGCTCTCGCTCGAATGCTGGGGCGGCGCCACCTACGACGTCGCGTTGCGCTTCCTCGCCGAGGACCCCTGGGAGCGCCTCGCCGCGCTGCGTGAGGCCGTGCCCAACATCTGTCTCCAGATGTTGCTGCGCGGCCGGAACACGGTGGGGTACACCCCCTACCCGACGGAGGTCACCGACGCCTTCGTCCAGGAGGCCGCGGCCACCGGAATCGACGTCTTCCGTGTCTTCGACGCCCTGAACGACGTCGACCGGATGCGCCCGGCCATCGACGCGGTCCGGGAGACCGGGTCGGCCGTCGCGGAGGTGGCCCTCTGCTACACCTCCGACCTGTCCGACCCTTCCGAGCGGCTCTACACCCTGGACTACTACCTTCGTCTGGCGGAGCGAATCGTCGAGGCGGGCGCTCACGTCCTCGCGGTCAAGGACATGGCGGGACTGCTCCGCGCCCCCGCCGCGGAGACCCTGATCTCCGCGTTGCGCCGCGAGTTCGACCTTCCGGTGCACCTGCACACCCACGACACCGCGGGCGGGCAACTCGCCACCTACCTGGCGGCGGCCCGGGCGGGCGTCGACGCGGTGGACGGCGCGGTGGCCTCCATGGCGGGAACCACCTCGCAGCCGTCCCTCTCGGCGATCGTCGCCGCCACCGACCACTCCGAGCGTTCCACCGGTCTGTCGTTGAAGGCGGTCGGCGATCTGGAACCGTACTGGGAGGCCGTGCGCAAGGTGTACGCGCCGTTCGAGGCGGGCCTGGCCTCGCCGACGGGCCGGGTCTACCACCACGAGATCCCGGGGGGTCAGCTGTCCAACCTGCGAACCCAGGCGGTGGCCCTCGGCCTCGGCGACCGTTTCGAGGACATCGAGGCCATGTACGCGGCGGCGGACAGGATGCTCGGTCGTCCGGTGAAGGTCACGCCGTCCTCCAAGGTGGTCGGTGATCTCGCCCTCCACCTTGTGGGCGCGGGTGTCTCCCCGGAGGACTTCGAGGCCGCGCCGGAACGGTACGACATCCCCGACTCGGTCATCGGCTTCCTGCGGGGCGAGTTGGGCACGCCGCCGGGTGGCTGGCCCGAGCCACTGCGGGACCGGGCGCTGCGTGGTCGGGCGGAGCCCGCCCCCGTGCCCGATCTGACGGCGGAGGAGCGCGCGGGGCTCGCCAAGGAGCGGAGACTCACCCTGAACCGACTGCTCTTCCCGGGCCCCACCCGCGAGTTCGAGGGCCACCGGCAGGCTTTCGGAGACACCAGCGTGTTGGACAGCAAGGACTTCTTCTACGGGCTGCGGCCGGGCGTCGAGTACGCCGTCGACCTGGAGGCGGGCGTAAGGCTGCTGATCGAGCTTCAGGCCGTCGGAGAGGCCGACGAGAGGGGGGTTCGGACGGTGATGGCCTCGTTGAACGGCCAGTTGCGGCCGATCCAGGTTCGGGACCGCTCCGTTGCCTCGGACGTGCCGGTCGCCGAGAAGGCGGACCGGGCCGACCCCGGTCATGTGGCGGCGCCCTTCGCCGGTGTGGTGACGGTGACGGCGACCGAGGGGGACACGGTCGAGGCGGGGGTCCCGGTGGCCACGATCGAGGCGATGAAGATGGAGGCGGCCATCACCGCTCCGGTCTCCGGCACCGTGCGGCGCGTGGCCGTTCATCGGGTGCAACAGGTGGAGGGGGGCGACCTCTTGGTCGAGATCGGCTGACACCGCCTGCCGCGGACCCGGCTCCGACGACGGAGGCAGGCGGGGCCGCGGCTCTTCGCCCGGGCGGCGCGCCGGTGAGGTGTGAGACATCGGTACGATGCCGGAACTGGTGTGCGAGGGTGTGCCGATGGGCAGGGACCTGCCTGACGGGGGATGATCGCGTGTGTGCCCGGGAGAAGCTGTGCGTGTGTGTGTGATCGGTGCGGGGTTGTCGGGGCTGGCCGTGGGCCGTGCGCTCGGAGAGCGCGGAATCGACTACCTGTGTCTGGAGAAGGCCCCCGATGTGGGAGGCATCTGGCGACAACCCGCGGCCGGCGAGAGAGGGCCGGGCTACCGCACGCTCCACCTGAACACCGCCCGCCAGCTGACCGGTTACAGCGGCTACCCGATGCCGGAGGACTACCCGCTCTACCCGAGACACGATCAGTTCGCCGCGTACCTGGGCTCCTTCGCCCGATGGGCGGGGGTAGCCGACCGAGTCGAATTGGGTACCGAGGTCGTCTCGGTACGGCGGGAGCCCGATGGCGTGTGGACGGTCGTCAGCCGCGGCCCCGACGGCGACGAACGGTCGCGCCGGTTCGAGTTCGTGATCGTGGCGGCGGGCCACCACTCCGAGCCCGCGCTTCCCGACCCGTTGCCCCCGGGGGCCGACGGCTTCACCGGGAGGATCCTGCACTCGCTCGACTACCACGACGGGGCGGAGTTCGCCGGCCGGCGCGTGGTCGTGGTCGGGCTCGGCGCTTCGGCCGTCGACATCGCCGCCGACCTCTCCAGGCATGCGGAGCGCACGGTCCTCTCGGTCCGCCGGGGCCTGCACATCGTCCCCAAGCAACTGTTCGGGATGTCCCTCGACGAGATCGCCGACGCGCCTTGGTGGGCGACGATGTCCATCGCGGAGCAGCGCGAGTTCGTCGAACAGGCGCTGCTCGTCGCGCGCGGCCGGCTCGCGGACTACGGCCTGCCGGAGCCGGATCACCCGATCTTCTCCTCCGCCGTGACCATCTCGGACGAGATTCTCAGTCGCGTCAGGCACGGCGCTGTCACCCCCCGCCCCGGCATCGCCTCCTTCGACGGCGACCGCGTGGTGTTCACCGACGGGAGCGCCGTCGAGGCCGACGCGGTCGTCTACTGCACCGGCTTCCGTCTTTCCTTCCCCTTCCTGCCCGACGCCCGTCCCCTGGGCGAGGACGGCCGGGTGGAGCTGTACCGGCGAGTCGTTTCCCCCGGGCACCCCGGGCTCTTCTTCGCCGGCCTGGTCAGGCCGGTCGGTGCCATCACCCGTCTGGTCGAGGCCCAGGCGCGTTGGCTGGCCGGTGTCGTGTCGGGCGAGGCCGAACTGCCCGAGGAAGCGGAGATGCGGGAGGAGATCGCGGCCTACCTGGCGGGCGTGACCGAGCGGTACGGTCGGTCGCCGAACTCCTCCATCCAGGTCGACGTGCGCCCCTACCTGGCCGAGTTGGACGAGGTGCCGGTCGTCTGACGCCGAGGGGCTCCCGGCGCGTTCGCCGGGAGCCCCTCGGGTGTGGCCCTCTCGTTCAGCCCGCAGCTGCGGCGAGCGATGCTCTCTCGGTCGGGGGCGTCACCGCGTACGCCTCCGAGGACACGTAGGCGGTCACCCGAGGTGTCCGGCCCCGCTGGTGGGCCAGCGCGAGATAGGCGATCAGCCCCACCCCGTCCTCCGGCCGCCGAGGGGTCAGGGCACCCAGGGCCCGGGCGAGCGGGTCGCCGTCGATCCCCTGGTCGCGAAGGACGCCTTCCGCCCGCGCCAGCGCCTCGGAGTCGTGCGGGGCGTAGTCCCGCACCGGGACGTGGAGCGTGAATCCGCTCGGCCCCGCCGAGCCCGCGTCGGTGAAGGCGTGGCAGGACAGGCCGGGCCGTCCGGTGAGACCGGCGTCGGGCTCCTCGATACCCGAGGCCGCGCGGAAGAACTCCACCATCGCCCGCTCCTCACCCCCCCCGGCACACCGCACCAACGGGCCCAAGCGACCTGCCGTCAGGCCCTCGTGACGCAGGTAGACCTTCGCCCGCGGTTCGCTCCACTCTCCCAAGTCGAGGGCGAAGAACGGGTAGCCGTCCGCCTCGGGGAGGCTCTCGAACGCCCGCAGGTGTCCGAGCCTGCGGAGCGCCTCGCGCAGAGTGGCGCCGGAGTGCTCAGCCCCCGAGGCGGCCGGGTCGAGGTAGACCTTGACCCGCGGCACACCGCCGGGTGGCAACTCCAGTGCGCACCAGAGGGCCAACGCACCCTGTGGCGTGTCCGGCAGGAAGAGGTCGCCGACCTCGTCCAGTGGCGCCGTCGAGAATCCCCAGCGTCTCGCCATCGCCTGTACCTGGGCGAGACCGACCCGACCCGCTTCGAGCAGGTGGTCCGCACCGCATCCGGGTTCGACCAGGACGCGCACGGTCGGATCGGCGTCAGGCCGGAACGACAGGGAGAACTCGACCGGCGTGTGGTCGTCGGAGAGGAACGTCCGGTTCGGCGGCGGCATGGTCAGCGGCCGATCCGCGACGGGACCCAGGACGTCGACAAGGAGCCGGGCGTAGCTCCCGGCGTCGTCGGCGGAGAGCCCGGCCACCTCGCACAACCGTCGCAACTGACCACCGGTGTGATCGCCGAGAGTCACGGCTTCGGCCCCCGCTCGGCGGGCCGCCCCGTTCATCGGGCGGCGCCGGGCGAGGGACGACGGCGTGAAGGATCGGACGCCGATGAACTCCGCGCCCGGATGGCAGCGTTCGTGGATATGTGGTCCACGACACCTCCTCGTGTCGGGTAGCAACTCGAAATCCGCTGTGCCGATCACCCTCCGCGGCCCACCGCCGTGTGGAGGCGGTCCAGTCGGGAGGGTGTCGTGGATCTCAGCGGGTCAGCCAGTTGAGGAACGAGCTCCACATCCCCCCGCGGCCCGCAGCCGTCGGCGTCTCCGCGCTCCGGCTCCGCTGTGCCCCGGCGGTGTCCTGTTCCTGTCGCTGCCCGCGCGAGGGCTGCAACGGTGTGAACCTGGCCGGCAGCATGGACAGGGCCCGGTTGAAGGGCCCCGGACGCCACGTCAGGCTGTCTTCGGGAACCGCGAGTTCGATATCGGGCAGCTCGTTGAGCAGGTTCTCGATCGCGGTGACACAGATGTGCCGTGCGGGTTCCTTGGAGGGGCAGGCGTGCGGGCCGGCGCTCCAGGCGAGGTGAGCGCGGTTGCTCCCGGCCTCGCGTGAGGCACTCAGCACCGGACCGGTGTTGGCCGCCGCGAAGCTGACCAGCAACAGGTCGCCGGCCTGGAGCCGTTGTCCGGCGAACTCCATGTCGCTCGCCGGGTAGTGGGGTGCGTAGTTGGATATCGGCGGGTTCTCCCAGAGGGTGTCGTCCAGTGCCTCGTCGATCAGGCCGCCCTCGCGCGCGTACCGGTCGTGGGTCAGCAGTCGGTGCAGGGTGTTGCCGATGAGGTTGCGCAGCGGCTCCGCCCCCGCGCCGAGGAGAAGCGCCAGCTGATGGGCCATCTCCTCGTCGCTGAGTTTGGCCTGATGCTGCATCATCCACGACGTGACGTCCTCTCCGGGTTGCCGGCGCTTGAGCGCCACCAACTCCCGGACGGCATCGAAGAGGACCTCCGTCGCCTTGTCGGCGTTGACTCCGTCGAACATGCCGGAGATGCCGAACAGCACACGGTCCCCGATGCCCGCCGGGCAGCCGAAGAGTTCGTTGAAGACGAACAGCGGGAGCTGCTTGGCGTAGTCGCCCAGCAGGTCAGCCGACCCCCTGGCGCGGAACTGCGAGATCAGGTAGCCGGAGATCTGCTCCGTGCTCCGGCTCAGCCGGCGGGCGTCCACCCGCGCCATGCTGTCGGTCACCGCCTGCCGGAGGCGCAGATGCTCGGCCCCGTCCGAGAACATGCAGTTCTGCCGGTACGCCAGCAGCGGTGCCACGGCGCTGTCGGCGCCGATCTTGCCCTCCTGGAAGGCCCGCCAGCGACGGGCGTCCTTGCGGAAGGAGGAGGAGTCCTGCAGCAACTGCAATGCCGAGGCGTAGTCCGTGACCAGGGTCGCCTCCACTCCGGGGGCGAGTTCCACCGGGGCCGCGGGACCGTACTCGCGCAGGTACGCGTAGTACGCCTGCGGGTCGGCGGCGAACTCCGGCCCGTGCAGGGGCACCCTGACGCCCGGCCCGTGGGCCGGACATCCGGGAGGTGGAGCGGGGGAGTTGTCGTGTGCGTCCATGTCTGTTCTCAGTTCCTAGTGGGCGCGGTCCAGCAGGTAGCGGACGAGCGTGGTGAGGGCGGTGGCCGAGGACGCCTCGTCACGCGCGTCGCAGGTGACGACGGGGGTGTCCTCGAGGAGGTCCAGCGCTTCGCGCAGGGCGCCTTCGTCCCGAGGCGGGGAGTCGGCGAACTGGTTGACCGCGATGGCGTAGTCCAGGCCGTAGTGCTCGATGAGATCGATCACCGGGAAGGAGTCCGCCAACCGATCGGGGTCCACCAGGACCAAGGCCCCGAGGGCTCCGCGAGCCATGTCCTCCCACATCTGGACGAAGCGTTGCTGGCCGGGTGTTCCGAACAGGTAGAGGACCACTCGGTCGCTGATGGTCAGTCGTCCGAAGTCCATGGCCACCGTCGTGGTGGTCTTGCCGCGGACGCCCTTGAGGTCGTCGACCGACTCCGCGGCGCGCGTCATCGTCTCCTCGGTGGACAGCGGTTCGATTTCCGAGATCGAGCCGATGAACGTCGTCTTGCCCACCGCGAAGTGTCCGACGACGAGGATCTTCACAGCGGTCTGCGTCGCCCCGCCGCGGACGTAGGCCCGCTCACCCAAACTTGGCGCGGAGACCATTGAGTACCTCCTCCAGGATTTCCTTGTCGGCGAGGCGGGCACGCGCCACGGGCGGACGGGTGACGAGATGGCCGCCCTCCGTCAGAGAGGCGAGCAGGATCCGCACCACGCCCAGGGGCAGCCGGGTGTGCCCGGCGATCTCGGCGACCGAGAGGTAGCCGGCCGAGCACAGCTCCAGCAGCTCGCGCTCCTCGGGGGAGAGTCTGGTCGGCCGCCGTGAGGGCTCCGGAGCCGCCGTCACCAGCGTGATCAACGACAGTTGTGCCTCGTCGGGCAGGTCGCGTCCCCGGGTGATGACGTACGGGCGGACTAATTCCGTGGCCTCGGGGTCCCAGGCGTCCTGGCCGGTCATGAGCGGGCGCCGAGGTTCTCGCGGGGCGGTGTGGTCAGTTCCTTGCCGAGCTGCGCGACCAACTGCTGCATCCGGAAGGTGATGTCGGCCATGTCGACCTCCTGCGAGGCGGACACTCCGAGGTAGGCGCCGTCTCCGGCGGAGATGAGGAAGACCCAGCCGCCGTCGAACTCGACCAGTGTCTGGCGCCACCGTTGTGTCGGGTCCTCGCAGAAGAACCCGAGCGTGCGACTGAGGGACTGGACCCCGCTCATCGCGGCGGCCACCCGGTCGGCGTCGTCCTTGCCGAAGTCCTTGGTCCGGGCCATCAACAGCCCGTCCGCGGAGATCAGGACCGCGTGCAGGGCGCCGGGGATCTCCAAGGCGCTGTCGAGCATCCATGACAGATCGTCGTTCACGAGACCTCATGTCCTTCGCTGCTTGCACCGGGGGTGCTGCTCGTCTGATCCGCGTCGTGTGCCGGGGCCGTCCGGCCGGACTGCGTGCCGCGTTGGAAAGCAGCCATGACCTGCGCCTGTTCCGATCCCGAGCGACTGGTGGAACGTGGGGCGGGACCGGTCCCGGGCACGATGGCCATCGGCCGCTTGCGGCGCCGTCGCGGCAGGCCGTCGGCGGTCGTGGTCGTCACCGTGGCGGGCTCCGGACCGCTCTCGGGCCCGTGCGGGACGGCTGCCGGGGCGGAGGGCGCGGGAGCCTTCGCCTCGGGCATCGCGGTGAGCAGTTCGTGCGGCAGCAGCACGACCGCGCGCACGCCCCCGTAGGGGGAGGAGGTGTCCACGGACACTTCGAAGCCGAAGCGCTCGCAGAGGATGCCGATGACGGCGAAGCCGAATTGCGGAGGGTTGCCGAGGCCCGCGACGCCCGAGGCGCGCTCGCTGGAGAGCAACCGCTGGGCTCGGACCCGCTCCTCCTCGCTCATGCCCACACCGGCGTCGTCGACCACGACGCAGATGCCCTTCGGCACCGTCCGGATGTTGATCTCGACGATCGTGTCCGGGCTGGAGTAACTGGTGGCGTTGTCGAGGAGTTCGGCCAGGGTGAGCGCGACCGGTTCGACCGCGCGGCTGGTGATGCCGAAGTCGACCTGCGACAGGATGTCCACTCGGTGGAAATGGCGGATTCGGCCCTGCGCGCTGCGGACCACGTCGTAGACCGAAGCGGTGTCACGCCTTCCACCCAGCCAACCATCGCACAACACGGCGATGGACTGGGCGCGCCGCCCGAACTGCGAGTTGGTGTGGTCGATGTCCAGGAGATCCTGGAGCATCGCCGAATCACCGTATTTGTTCTGAAGTCGTGAGAGCACCAACTGTTGTTCGGCGGCGAGGCCCTGGAGGGTCCGCATGGCGGACTTCAGAACCGTCTTGGTCTCCTCCTCGGCCCGCTCCTGTGCCGAACGCACGGACTTTCCGTAGTCGTTCTCAAGCTCTGTGTAGTGCTCCCTGAGGCGGTGGATTTCGTGCTCCAACGTGCGCGCCGCCCGGCGCTGGCGGACGACGAGGGCGGTGGTGGCAACGAGGGCGAAGAGGAGAACCCAGGGCAGGGGGTTCTCTATGTATTCCGTCATAAGACTCTCTTCAGGCGACTGACGGCCGGCTTTCTGTCTTCCCGTCAAATGCGGGCGGTCGCGGACCGCCCGCACCGGGATCGCCGTCCGGGCTGCCCCTGAAGTCGGACAGGTCGTCGTTCAGTCGTCCGCCCGCTCCGCAAACGCGCTGATCGTATCACCGGTCGAACTGGTGAATGAACGTCAAGACCGGTGTTCGTCAGCCCGATTGGCGAAATCCGATCGCCGGGCCCGCCCCGCCCACGAGAGCGTGCCGAGAGTGCGCCGAGAGTGCCCCGGAGAACGGGAGGAGGCGTCAGTCGAAGTAGGACTCCAGTGTCCCCCGGCGCCGGACGTCCAGCGTCGCGCAGTGGAAGGATCCGCCGAACGGGGCATAGTGGAGAAGGTCGCACGGGATGGGCTCGAATCCCCACTTCTCCAGTGCGCGCATCATGCCCGTGTGATGGCGTTCCACGATCACGCGCCGCTCGTCGAGCACGAGCAGATTCATGCTGAGCCACTTCCCGCACAGCGAGGCCAGTCTGAGCAGTCTGTCGTCGATCGGATCGGGCTCGGGGGCGATCAGCAGGTCCCAGGATCGGAGGACCTCCGGCAGGCGATCGACATCCACGTACTCGGGATTGACCAGAGCCTTGCCCGGCGCCAGCAGCACGAGGGTCGTGTCGATGTGCATCGGGGTGCGGCAGCGACTCTCGACCTCGTGGACGCGGTAGCCGGGACCGAGGTGCCGACGCACCCACTCGATCCCCATGGCGTTGGTGACGTTGCTTCGGGTGACGAACAGGTCTCGCCCCGCCCGCACGAAGTCCGCCGCGTCGAAGACCGGTTCGAACTCGGTGAGGATGTAACGCATCTCCTCTCCCTCACCGGGAACCGTGAACTCAGGATCGTAGAGGGCGTCGGTGAGTTGCGGCTTCGGGGCGGCGGACCAGCGAGCCCCCCGCCGGAAGTAGTCCTTGAGCACCGAACGGTAGGAGTGCGTCTCGAAATACCGGCACGGCCAGGCCATCGGGGTCTCGATGATCTCGTCGCCGATCACCAGCATGCTGTCGCGCGGACAGGTGTTGCAGAAACCCCGCGACTTCCAGTCCGGGGTCGCGAAGCGCCTCCCGTGATCCACCGCGTCCGGCCGTCGTACCGTCACCCCCGCGGATTCCAGCAGCGCGACGAACCCATCGAGTTCCCGCCGGGCTCGCTCGACGAGAGGGCGCGGATACTTGAAACCCGCCGCCAGCCCTTGGAGCCGAGCCGCCCACGGCGGGATGTTGCAGGACACCACGGGGTGACTCGCCGGAATCGTCGCGCCTTCGAGCCGACCGACGATGATCTCCTCCAGCGGATCCCACTCGTTGTGGGAAGCGACGGGGCACCCGGGGTTCCCCGTCGCGCCCGGAAGACCGGGGACCTCCCTCACCGACATGCTGGTCACCCTTCGGTCGCCGTGCCCGCCGTCCTCGCCGATCCGCGCGCGTCGAACTCCTCGGACCGCTCCCGGGAGACCGACCGTGTCGAAGACGCTACGCCTCCGTCCCGCGGGTTCCCCGTCCGGCGGCCCCCGGCGCGTCGGCGGCCACGCGACCCGCGCGACGCCGGAGTCCCCGACGGCGGGACCCGAATCGGCGGCGACACGCGACCGCCGAAGAGCCCGAGCCCGCGTCGGCGCCTCCCGGGGACCCGGGAGGAGGGCTCTTCCCGCCGAACCCGGGCACCCCGACGGCGGGACCTCAGGCGCTCTTGGGCGCGGCCTGCTGCACCACCTCGAAGGACCACAGCCGCGAGTCGCTCGCCGCCGGGGCCGGTCGCTCGCCGCCACGCTCCCCGGTCCCCTGGTGCGCCGACTTCATCGGCCCTTCCATCCAGGCCCGGAAGGACTCCTCGTCCCGCCAACGGGTGTAGACGAGATAGGTGTCGGTGCCCTCGACCGGCCGGAGCAGTTCGAACCACTCGAAGCCGTCGGAACCCTCCACGGCGTGCGCGCGCGAGGCGAAGCGACGCTCCAGAATCTCCCGCTGCTCCGCGGGAACGGTCAGTACGTTGATCTTGACTACGCTCATGGGGGTCATCCTGCCGCACCGACACCCCGCCAGGACACGGGGCGTTCCTGTCGCTGAACACGGAGTCCCCGGCGGCCGTATCAACGAGCGGGTGAGAGACGAGGAGAGCGAGATCCACCACCGTCGCGAGACACCACCACGGCGGCCCGACGGCCGACGCGGTCCGGAGACGCGGGCGACCGTCGGCCGGGCCGCGCCCCGTCGACCCCGCCCGGAGGCGCCGGTCCCACCGGCCGGGAGGCGGGCGCCGCACGGGCGACGACGCCGGCCCCCCGGCCGTGGGTGGCCCGGCCGGGTCCTGACGGTGGTGGCCCTCCTCCTCGCCTGGCTGCCCGTCGGCGCGGGGACCGCCCTGGCGCACGCGGTTCCGACGGGCAGCCAGCCGCGGGAGAGCGAGGTGGTGGAGTCGGCTCCACGGCAGGTGACCGTCGAGTTCGACGAGCCCGTCGAGTTGGCCGAGGACTCGGTCCGGGTACTCGACCCCGACGGCCGACCGGTCACCGCCGGCGACCCGGCGCACGTGGCCGGAGCGCCGGACACCGCGCGAGTTCCCCTGACGGGGGGGCTCCAGGACGGTACGTACACGGTCTCTTGGCGAGTTCTGTCGGCGGACGGACACGCCATCTCGGGGCTCTTCTCCTTCTCCGTCGGCGCGCCATCCGCCCCGTCGGGCCCGGCCGACGCGGTACCGGCGGTCGACGGGACCGTGGCTTTCCTGGACACGGTGGCGCGCCACGGAGGGTACGTCGGCCTCTCGCTGCTACTCGGACCGGTGGTGTTCGTGTCGGCCTGTCGACCGGGAGCGTCGGCGGTCCGTTCGCTTCGGCGGCTCGCCGTGGTCGGCTGGTGGGTGTCGGCGGCGGCGGCGGTGGCGCGGTTGTCGCTTCGCGGTCCCTACACCGACGGGACCGGTGTGACCGGCATCCTCGACCCGACGTCCCTGGGCCGGGCTCTGGAGGGCCGGCCGGGGATCGCCTTGGCGTGTCGGCTGGCCCTGCTGCTGTCGATCGCCGCCCTGGCCAGATTCGCGCCGACATGGCGCACGGGACTGCCGGCCGCGGTCGCGCCGCCGACCCTGCTCGGCGTGGCCCTGGCCTCGACCTGGGCGGCAACCGACCACGCGGCGGCCGGGATCCAGGTGCCGGCCGCCGTGGTGTCGACCGTGGTCCACTTGGTCGCGGCGGCCGTCTGGACCGGTGGTCTGGTCGCTCTGTGGTACACGCTGCGTCCGGGCGCGCCGTCCGATCGTCTCCGACCCGAGGCGGTGGGACGCTTCTCGCGGATCGCCCTGGGATCCGTGACCGTGTTGGCCGTCACGGGGGTCTATCAGGCCTGGCGTGGTCTCGGTTCCTGGGACGCCTTCGCCTCCCCTTACGGTCGGCTCCTCGCCCTCAAGACCGCCGCCGTCGCGCTGATGCTGGTCGTGGCGTCCGCGTCCCGGAGCTGGTCCGAGCGGTTGCGTCGGACCGCGCGACCGGCGCCGTCACCCGCCTTCGTCGGGGCCGGCGGAGGGCGGGTGGCGGGGGAGCGCGGCTCGCACGGGGCGTCTCCCGAGCCGACGGGCGTCCCGAGCGAGAGCGGGCCACGGGGGGACGTCGCGCGGGAGTTGCGTCGGTCGGTACTGGTCGAGTCGGTGATCGGACTCCTGGTGCTGGCCGTGACGGCGGTCCTGACCGGTACGCAGCCGGGCCGGTCGGCGGAGTCGGCCCTCGTGCCGTCCGCGGTACCCGGCAGGCCGGACGTCGATCTGACGGTGATCCCCTTCGACACGGGCTCGGTCGAGGGGCGAGGCCGAGTCCAGGTCACGCTGGAGCCCGGACGGGTCGGCAGGAACGTGGTGGAGGCCGTGGTCTTCGGCGGGGACGGAAGCCTGGTGGCCGTGCCCCGACTCCGCCTGGAATTCACCCATCCCGGGCGTGGGGTCGGTCCGCTCGACGCCGAACTCGTCGACCAACGCGGCTACTGGGGCGGCGATACACTCGACCTCCCGTTCGCCGGTACCTGGACGATGCGGGCGACGGTACTGGTCTCCGAGGGGAACCAGGTCACCGTGGAGGAGACCGTGGAGGTGACATCGTGACGGCGAGAGGGTCGGCGTGGGCCGCGATCGGTCCGCGCGACCGTGAACACGTCCGCGCCTCCGTCCGTAAGGGACGGGAAGCACGCAGGTCCTGAGGAGTCGCCCGATGCCCGGAACGCCCGGAGACGACGGGACGGGTGGCCACCGTCGCCCCCCGATCGGCCACGTCGTGGTCCGTAGAGGGCCGCCTCGGAGGCGTCTGGCTCCAGCGAGTCGTCCTGCCTCGTCGACGCGGTCTCCTTCCGGTGTCCCAGCGGACCCGGATCCCGGCTTTCCGAAGCGAAGCGGGCGACCACCGGTCCGCCCCGAGGCAGGCCGACACGCTTATCCGTCCCACCGATCGGGAGTTCTCTCCATGTCTCGCCATTCACCGATCCCTCCCCCGATGCGCCGCGTGCCGTCCCGGACGCGCCTGGCCGTCGCCTGCGCCACGGCGGCGACCGCCGCGCTTCTCGCCGGTTGCGGCGGAGACTCCGCCGAATCAGCGTCGTCCTCCGAGGACCGGACGGCCACCGCCTCGTCCTCCCCGCACTCCGGGCACAGCGGGGACATGGACGGCATGGACGGCGCGGCGATGGGCGACCCCTCGGCCACCCCCGCGAACCGCCTCCCCGACGCCGAACTCGTCGAGGCCACCCTCGAACCGCTCGACACCCGACCGCCCGGCATGGACGACGTGGCGGGCACCGCGTGGCTGGCCCAGAGCACGGAGGGCACCACAGTGACGGTCTCCCTCACCGGCCTCGAACCGGGTGAGGCGTACATGGCGCATCTGCACGAGAGGTCTTGCTCCACCGACAACGGCGGGGACCACTTCCAGTTCGAGAAGGGCGGCGCCACCACGCCGCCCAACGAGGTGCACCTGATGTTCACCGCCGACGAGTCCGGCGCGGCCACGACCACGGTGAACAACGCCCGACGCACCGGCGATGACGCGGTCGCACTCGTCGTTCACCCTCACGCCGCGATGGACAACCGCCTGGCATGCGCGGACTTCGAGTTCTGAGGGCCGCGCTCGTCGCCTTGGGGTGTTCGGGCGCGCTGCTCCTGGGCGGCGCACCGGCCGCCGCCCACACCTCTCTCGAGGACGCGGCCCCCGGTCCCGGCGCGCGGTCCGCCGTGGGAACGGACGTCCTTTCCCTGACCTTCGGCCGTCTGGCGTCCGGCAGCACGCCCGAGGTCACACTGACGGGGGCCGACGGAGCCCCGATACGGGTGGGTCGCCCCGTCGTGGTGGGCGATTCCGTGGTCTGCGCCTCCGTCGACCCGCTGAGCGCCGGGGTGGTCACGCTGGCGTACACCGTCACTTCGGTGGACGGCGATCGGCAGGACAGCGCCTTCCGGTTCGCCGTCTCCGAGGACGCGGCCGAGACCGAACCCGCGGCCGACTGCCGGGGGCGGGACCTGCCTCCGCCGGGGGCCGTCGGAGAGGCGGCGGGGGTCGGTCGAACCGCGACCCTGGCCCTCCTCGTGGGGGTGGTCCTGCTCGCGGTGGCCGCCGGATTCGTCGTGCTGCGCGCCCTTCGTGGCCCCCGCGCGGACGACCGAAGCCCCCCGAGGGAGCCGGACGTGCCATCGAGCACCACCGAGCCCGGCGGCCCCGCGCCCTCGACCGACGGCGGCCGGTCGTCCCCCTCGGCGGAGCACCCGCCGTCCCGACCCGCGAAGGAGTGACATGTTCCGGGAGCCGCCCTCCCGACCCTCCGGATCTCCGGCCCCGGGCAGGGCCCTCGCGTCCCTCCGCCACGTCCTCGCCGTGGCGGCGGTGCCGGTTCTGGCAGCGTCGGTCGCCGCGTGCGGGGGAGGCGAGCGGGATCCGTCCGCCGCGGCCTCTCCCTCGTCCTCGGCTCCTGCCGGGGCGTCGGGCGGGGTCGTCGCGCCCGCGAGGATCGAAGTGATCGCCGGGCTCGCGGGCTGCGAGGCCACCGTCCGGGTGGAGGCGGAGCAACTGCGCGAGGGCGTGTGCCACGACCCCGAGGGCGACTACCTGATCACCACCTTTCCGGAGGAGCGCTATCAGCGGGCCTGGTTGGCCGAGGCCGCCGTCTACGACGCCACCTATCTGGTCGGTCCGCGCTGGGTGGTCAGCGCCGAGCGCGAGCGTCTTCCCGAGTTGCGCGACGTGCTCGGGGGCACCATCGGCAAGGCGGACGGCGACCTCGCCTCCGGCTCTTCGTGACGCGCCCCGATCACGGGTCGGACTCCCCTCGGTAGCGCTTCCCGGTCCGGGGGAGGTCTCGCGTCACGCGCTTCGCACCCGTCCCCGAGACCGGGGCCCCATGCCGCGCGGGGGTCCGCCCGGAGCCTTCGTACCCGGACACGGGCCTTTCGGGCTCGGCCCGCCGGGCGCCCCGACTCCGGGATCCGACGACCCCCCGCCGCTTCGGCTTGCGCCCGAGTGCGCGCGGCGATTACGTGGAAGCGGTACGGAAAGGCGAGAGAATCCGGAGGCCCTCGTGTCCTCGAAACGACGCCGCAAGAAGAAGGCCCGCCGCAAGCACGCGGCCAACCACGGCAAGCGACCGCAGTCCTGAAGACGGCGGTCGACGCGGCGCCGTCACCGAATCTCGCCTCCCGACGGAGCGCGGGAAGCGGTTCCGGCGCCGCACTCCGGCGACGGCGCGTCGGGTGCCGCGCGCCGTCGAGCGAGCCCCCCGACCGGGTCAGCCGTGTCCGCCCTCCCGCCCCCGCACGACCACGACGGGGCAGTGCGCGTGGAGCAACAGCGCCTGACTCACCGAGCCCAGCAGCATCCCGGCGAAGCCACCGCGCCCCCGTGCTCCGACGACCACGAGCTGAGCCTCCCGACTCCTGTCGATCAGCACCTCCCGAGTCTCACCACTGGCCACCTCGCGCCGGACCTGCACGTCCGGGTGCTCCTGCCCATGTCCCACGAGGGACTCGGCGAGCAGCCTCTCGGCGCTCTCCACCCCGGAACCGACCGGCGCGTACTCCGGCAACCAGGCGTGCACGGCCGTCATCGCCGATCCGCGCAGGGAGGCCTCGGTGAAGGCGAAGTCCACCGCCGGCTCGCCGACGGGGGAGCCGTCCACACCGAGGACCACCGGCCCGGAACCGGTCGGATCCCCTCGCGCCACGAGGACGGGACAACGGCTGTGGGCGGCCAGCGACACCGCCGTCGAGCCCAGCACCATGCCGATGAAGCCCCCGGCGCCCCGGGAACCGATCACGACCAACCGCGCCGTCCGCGACTCGGCCTCCAGGACCTCCACCGGCGAGCCCACCACGACGACCTCGAAGACCTCCACCTCCGGGGCGACGCTCCGCGCGTGACGGGCCGCGTCGCCCACCATCCGGTCGGCGTCCTCGGTGGGCCGGCGACCCGCGGCGTGCACCACCCGCAGTCCCGCCCGCCGTATCCGGGCCTCCCGGGCGGCCTGGTCCACTGCCGTGAGGCTCGACGCGGAGCCGTCGACGCCGACGACGACGTTCACCAAGGCTGCTCCCTGTCCGGTGTGCGAGGTCGGTCCGCCGCGCTCGTCCCACGCGACGGGACGTGGACGGCGACTTCACCATCGTCGCCGTCCCCGAGTACGCGCGCGACCCGGGAGGCGGACCCGGGGCCCCGGAGTCCGGGCCGCGGCTCCCGGTCACCGGCCGAACCGGCTCCGACACGCCGGCCCCATCCCGGGCGGGTGCTGGACGGGTCGGGAGATCCCCAGGAGACTGCCGTATCACCGCGCCCGGTGTCCCGGGCCCGATGACGGACCCTTCCGACCCGTCGCAGCCGGGCGGGCCGACGCCCTCGTCCCGGCGAACAAGGAGCATGGCATTGTCGACTGCAGGCGGCCAGGGCGGCGAGGCGGAGCCGGAGGCGGTGCCGGAGGACATCGCCGCCCCGACGGGTTCGGGCACCCTCAAGCCGGTGGTGTTCATCGGCTCGGCCGTGCTCATCCTGGCGATCTCGGTCTGGGCGATCGTCACACCCGCGGGCGCGGAGGACGCCATCGGCGTGGCCGTGGACAAGATCTCCTACTGGTTCGGCTGGTACTACTTCCTCGCGGCCACCCTGTACCTGGTCTTCGTCCTGTTCATCGGCGTCTCCAAGTACGGCACCGTCAAGCTCGGCCCCAAGCACTACAAGCCGGACTACGGCCTGTTCGCGTGGGCCGCCATGTTGTTCGCCGCGGGCATCGGCATCGACCTGATGTTCTTCTCCGTGGCCGGCCCGGTGAGCCACTACCTCGCGCCACCCGAGGGCGACCCGGCCACCGTCGAGGCCGCACGGCAGGCGGTGGTCTGGACCCTGTTCCACTACGGCATCACCGGCTGGGCGATGTACGCGCTCATGGGCATGGTCCTCGGTTACTTCGCCTTCCGCTACCGTCTGCCCCTCGCCATCAGGTCCGCCCTGTACCCCATCATCGGGCGACGGGTGCACGGCCGGATCGGGGACGCCGTGGACCTGGCGGCCATCATCGGTACCGTGTTCGGGATCTCGGTGTCCCTCGGCATCGGCGTGGTCCAGCTCAACTACGGTCTGAACGTCCTCTTCGACGTACCCGAGGGGCTCCCCGCCCAGATCGGCCTGATCGCCGTAGCCGTGGTCATGGCGACCGTGTCGGCGGTCGCGGGCGTGGACAAGGGAATCAGACGCCTGTCCCAGCTCAACGTCCTGCTGGCCGTCCTGCTGATGCTCTTCATCCTGGTCGTCGGCGAGCCGTTCCGGCTGCTCAACGCTCTCGTCCAGAACATCGGGGACTACATCAGCCGCTTCCCCTCCATGACCCTGAACACCTTCGCCTACGACCAGCCGACCGAGTGGCTGGACGCCTGGACGTTGTTCTTCTGGGCCTGGTGGATCGCCTGGGCCCCGTTCGTCGGGCTGTTCCTGGCCCGGATCTCCCGAGGTCGAACGCTGCGGGAGTTCGTGGCGGCCACGCTCGTGATCCCCTTCCTGTTCACCGGGGTGTTCCTCGCCGTCTTCGGCAACAGCGCCCTCTTCGTCGTGCAGGACGGCGACATCGGGTTCGGGGAGACCGCCATGACCTCTCCCGAACAGGGCTTCTACGGGCTGCTCGAACAGTACCCGGGGGCGTTGTTCAGCGCCGGGCTCGCCACCTTCGTCGGTCTGTTGCTCTACGTCACCTCCGCCGACTCCGGCGCCCTGGTGATGGGAAACCTCAGCTCCGACCTCCCCACCCCGGTCACCGACGCCAAACCGTGGCTGCGCATCTTCTGGGCACTGACGACCGGCTTGCTCACCCTCGCCATGCTCATCGTCGGCGGGGTGCAGGCGCTCACCGACGCCACGATCATCATGGGGCTGCCGTTCTCCTTCGTGATGTTCCTCATCATGGCGGGTCTCTACCTGGCCTTGCGCACCGAGCGGATGCGCGAGGAGGCCCTCGCCACCACGCTGCCGGCCTCCCTGTCCGGACGCACACCGCACGCGGGCCCCGCCGGCACCCGCAACTGGCGAACCCGGTTGGCGCGCGCCATGGCCTTCCCCGGGCGGCGGGCGGCCACGCGCTTCGTCGACGATGTCTGTCGCCCCGCCTTCGAGGACGTCGTGCAGGAACTGCGGGCTCAAGGAGCCGCCGCGGAACTGCTGGAGGGAACCGACGAGGAGAACGGCCTCCCACACGTCGGGCTCAAGGCCCCCATCGGCCCGGCGGACACGTTCGTGTACCGGGTGTGGCCGGTCGAGACGCCGACCCCCGGCTTCGCCACCAAGTCGGTCAGCACCCACGACTCCTACGTCCGCTTCGAGATCCAACTCGCCGAAGGCAACCAGGGCTATGACGTGATGGGCTACACCCGCGAGCAACTCATCGCCGACGCCCTCGACCAGTACGAGCGGCATCTGGAGTTCCTTCGCCTGCACCACGAGGCGACCGCCCAGTCGTCGCTCCCCGACCACCGTCCCGACGATCCCGAGGCCCACCTGCCCGACTGACGTCGACACCCTCCGGAGAGGAGGAGTGGACGTCACCCCCCTCGTTGCCGGCGCTCGCCCGACGCACACCGAGCACCCCGAGCATCGCGCGGGCGGCGGGACTGAGGTTGAAACCGCTCCACGCCAGGTACTCGACACGACGAGGACCGTCGGCGAGGCGGACGAGTCCCAGACCCGACCGCCCTCTGTCAGGCGGACGTACGAACGCCGACGGCAGCAACGCCACACCCATACCGCGCTCGACGAGTCGGACGATCAGATCGACCGCGCCGGCCTCGAACGCCACCTGCCGGGTCAGACCCGCCGATGCGAAGGCGCGGTCCGACTGGACCCGTGCCGGGGTGCCGTCCACGAAGTCCACGAACGTCTCCCCGGCGATCTCCCGTAGGGTCACCCGATCGGCCTCCGCCAATCGATGCCCGGTCGGTACCACGAGGGCGTGCGCGTCCCGGTCGAGCACCACCGTCTCCACCCCGGAGGGCCTTTCGCCCTCGGGGAGACCGACGAAGGCGATGTCCAGCTCGCCCCGACGGACGGCGGCGACCAACGTGTCGCTGGGGGCGGAGCGCAGGACGATCCGCACGTCCGGGTGGCGCGCGCGGTATCTCTGGAGCAGGTCCGGCACGTCGACCGCCGCCGTCGTCACGATCACCCCGACGACCAGCCGGCCACGAACCACCCCGGCGGCCTCGGCGGTGTCGGACGCGGCCCGCTCGGCGGCGGCGAGGCATTCACGCGCCCGGAAGACGAACACCTCACCCGCCTTCGTCGGCTCGGTGCGCCTGCTGGACCGGGCGAACAAGCGGACTCCCAGTTCCTTCTCCAGTGCGGCGATCCGGTGACTCAGCGACGACTGCACCACGGCGCAGCGTTCGGCGGCCCGGGTGAAGTTCCCGGTCTCGGCGAGGGCCACGGCGTAGCGCATCTGTTGGAGATCCATCCGCCCATCGTTCTTGTTCATGGTTGCCATCGCAAGCATGTGTTGTGTGCATGAATCCGTGCCGCGAGACTCGCGGCATGCGGACCTCGAATCCCCACGGCGCTCCGGACACCGAGCGCGCCTCCCTGCCCAAGCGGGCGACCCTCCTCGCCGCCACGGCAGTAGCCCCCCTCTCCTGGGGAACGACCTACGCGGTGACCACCGAACTCCTCCCGCCCGGACCGTTGTTCACGGCGCTGCTGCGTTCTCTTCCGGCCGGACTCCTCGCTCTCGCCATCACGCGAACACCGCCCCGAGGAGCCTGGTGGTGGAAGGCCGCCGTACTCGGCGCGCTCAACATCGGCGCCTTCTTCCCATTCCTGTTCATCGCCGCCGAGCGACTGCCAGGCGGTGTCGCGGCGACCCTGGGGGCGATCCAGCCCCTTCTGGTGGCCGGCATGGGCGTCGTGCTCCTCGGCGAACGTCCTGCCGCTCGACACCTCGGATGGGGGGTACTCGGAGCGGGTGGCGTCGGGCTCGTCGTCCTCGGCCCGGAGGCCCGGTTGGACGCGGTGGGGGTGTCGGCGGGGCTCGCCGGTACCGCCGCGATGGCCGCCGGAGTGGTGCTCACCAAGCGCTGGGGCAGACCCCCCGGGGTGGGCGCGCTCACTCTCGCCGGGTGGCAACTCTCCTTCGGAGGTGTGCTGTTGCTTCCCCTGGTATCGATCGTCGAGGGGGTGCCGTCCGGGATCGACCTCGGGGCGACGCTCGGCTATCTCTGGCTGGGAGGCGTGGGCGGACTGCTCGCCTACGTCCTCTGGTTCCGCGGGGTGGGCAGGCTGCCGATCGGCGCGTCGGCCCCGTTGGTGCTCCTCTCCCCGCTCGTGGCGGCCCTCGGCGGACTGTTCCTGGGTGAGACCCTCGGCCTCTCGCAGATTCTCGGTTTCGGCCTGGCCCTGATCGCGCTGTTGGCCGCCGGACTCGCACCCCCGGCGACGGTGAAACCGGGTGGCGGTCGTGCTCAGCCGCCTCCCTCCCCTGGCGTCGACGGTGCCTGGGACGGGGTCCGTGCGCGAGCGGCCGGCCGGCGGATGCCCGACGATGGTGAGGCGAAAGCCGCGCGTGGCGGCGGCCGTCCGTGACCGGGCCGGGCGGGGCGCCCGGTCGGCCCCGGGGACGGGCTTGCCGCCGCCAGGCGGAAGTGCGGCCGGCCGACGGTCGGCTCCGACGAGTATCGGGGAGACGTCACCATGTCACCTCTGTTTCACGGCACTCCCGAGGGCAGCGCCGGGCGCGGGCTCGCCGCGAACCCCTTTCACACGGTGGCGAACCCAGCCGCCGGGATGACCGAGGCCCCACCGGCGCACCGGTTGCCCGACGCGCCGGTGGCACCCGAGACCGCCTACCGGCTGGTGCACGACGAACTCATGCTGGACGGAAACGCGCGGCTGAACCTGGCGACCTTCGTCACGACTTGGATGGAGCCCCAGGCCGACACCCTGATGGCCGAATGCCGTGACAAGAATATGATCGACAAGGACGAGTACCCCCGCACTGCCGAACTCGAGCGGAGATGCGTCTCCATGCTCGCCGATCTGTGGAACGCCCCCGACCCCGCCGAGGCCGTCGGCTGCTCGACCACCGGTTCCAGCGAGGCGTGCATGCTGGCCGGCATGGCCTTGAAACGGCGCTGGGTCGCGCGCAACTCCCACCGCTATCCCTCGCGTGAGGCACGCCCGAACATCGTCATGGGGGTGAACGTGCAGGTCTGCTGGGACAAGTTCTGCACGTACTGGGAGGTGGAGGCTCGGACCGTGCCGATGGAGGGGGATCGGTTCCACATCGACCCGGAGGCCGCCGCACGATTGTGCGACGAGAACACCATCGGCGTGGTCGGGGTGCTGGGTTCCACCTTCGACGGCTCCTACGAGCCGATCGCCGATCTCTGCGACCGACTCGACGCCCTGCGGGAGCGCACTGGCCTCGACATCCCCGTGCACGTCGACGGGGCCTCGGGGGCCATGGTCGCGCCGTTCCTCGACACCGACCTGTGCTGGGACTTCCGCCTCCCGCGCGTGGCGTCGATCAACACCTCCGGCCACAAGTTCGGCTTGGTCTACCCCGGAGTCGGCTGGGTCCTCTGGCGCGACCGGCGGTCCCTCCCCGAGGAACTGGTCTTCCGGGTGAACTACCTCGGCGGCGACATGCCGACGTTCGCCTTGAACTTCTCCCGACCGGGCGCGCAGGTCGTCGCGCAGTACTACACCTTCCTGCGGCTCGGCCGCCAGGGCTATCGCGACGTCCAACAGGCCTCGCGGGACGTGGCGGGCGCCTTGGCCGACGGCATCGCGGCCCTGGGAGAATTCCGGGTGCTCACCCGGGGCGACGCACTGCCGGTCCTGACCTTCACCACCGCAGCGGACGTCACCGCCTTCGACGTCTTCGACGTGTCCCGGGGACTGCGCGAGCACGGCTGGCTGGTCCCGGCGTACACCTTCCCGCCACACCGGGAGGACCTCGCGGTGTGCCGGATCGTCTGCCGGAACGGCTTCTCGATCGACCTGGCCGACCTGCTCCTCGGGGACCTGCGTCGACTGCTGCCGGAATTGCGCGCGCAGCCTCGCCCCCTGGTCCGGGATCGGGACGCGGAGACCCCTTTCCACCACGCGGAGCGGTGAGTGCCCACGAGGCCCCGCCGTGCTCGCCCCCGGGCCGCGGCGCCGCCACCGCCGCCCGGCTTGCGGGCGACCGTTCCCGGAGGTGTCGTGGAAGACACGTACTCGGACCGGGAGAACCCATGTCGATGCCGCCGCTCGGATTCGGCTCCTCGGATCCGTTCAGCGAGATGCTGAATCGTTTCTTCGGAATGTCGCCGGCATCCTCCCCGCCGGCCGTGCAGCGGGTCCCCATCGGGCGGCTGCTGACCGACTCGGCGCAGGCACTGCTCGGCCAGGCGGCGGGACGCGCGGTCGAAGACGGCACGACCGATCTCGACACCGAGCATCTGCTGTGGGCCGCGACCCGAGTCGAGCCGTCCCGGGGCCTGCTCGCCCGCGCCGGCGTCGATCCCGACGCGCTCGCCTCGCGGATCACCGGCGTGCTCCCACGCGAGGCGATCGAGCCCTCGGCGGAACCGGGTCTCACACCGGCCGCCAAACGGATCCTCCGCGCCGCCTACGCCCGCTCCAGGGCGGCGGGGGCCTCCTACATCGGCCCGGAGCATATCCTGGGGGCGCTGCTGGCGGCCGAGGAATCCGGGGCCGCGCGGCTGCTGCGGGCCGAGGGTCAGGACCCCGCGCTGCTGGCCGCCGCCGCGGACCGTTCACCCCGCGCGGACGACCGCGCCACGACCGGGGACGAGCCGGCCACCGCGCTGGAGGAATTCGGTCGGGACCTGACGGAGGAGGCCAGGGCGGGAGGACTCGATCCGGTCGTCGGTCGGGCGGCGGAGATCGAACAGACCGTGGAGATCCTGTCCCGGCGTTCCAAGAACAACCCGGTGCTCATCGGCGAGCCCGGGGTGGGCAAGACCTCCATCGTCGAGGGCCTGGCCCAGCGCGTCGTCGCGGAGGAGGTTCCCCAGACCCTCAAGGGCAAGCGGGTGATCTCCCTGGACCTCTCCGCCATGGTGGCCGGGGCACAGTACCGGGGGCAGTTCGAGGAGCGCCTGAAACGGGTCATCGAGGACGTCCGGCGGGCCGAGGGCGACATCGTCCTGTTCATCGACGAACTCCACACCGTCGTCGGCGCCGGCGCCACCGGCGAGGGGTCGATGGACGCGGGCAATATGCTCAAGCCGGCGCTCGCGCGTGGCGAACTCCACGTGGTCGGGGCGACGACGATCGACGAGTACCGCAGGCACGTGGAGAAGGACGCCGCCCTGGAGCGTCGCTTCCAACCGGTGCTGGTGCCGGAGCCGACGGTCGAGGAGACCGTGTCCATCCTCGAAGGGCTGCGCGACGCCTACGAGGCCCACCACCAAGTCCGTTTCGCCGACGACGCCCTGGCAGCCGCCGCGAGGCTGGCCGACCGGTACATCGGCGACCGTTTCCTGCCGGACAAGGCCATCGACGTGATGGACCAGGCCGGTGCCAGGGTGCGGCTGCGCGGCGCGGGCCGCTCGACGGAGGTCGTGCGTCGACAGGACCGGGTGGCGATGCTCCGGAGGGAGCAGGAGCAGGCCGTGCGCGCGGAGGACTTCGAGGAGGCGGCCCGGATCAAGCGGGACATCGCCGAGACGGAGGGCGAACTGGCCGGAATCGAGGAGCGACGCGAGGGCGTGGTGGCGGTGACCGCCGCCGACGTCGCGGACGTCGTCTCCCGGCGCACCGGCATTCCGGTCGCCCAGCTGACCGAGGGGGAGCGGGAGCGGCTGCTGCGACTGGAGGAGGAGATGCACACCCGGATCGTCGGCCAGGACGAGGCGGTGACGGCGGTGGCGCGGGCGGTCCGCCGCAACAGGGCGGGCATGGGCGATCCCGGTCGGCCGGTGGGGTCCTTCCTCTTCCTCGGCCCCACCGGGGTCGGGAAGACCGAACTCGCCAAGACCCTCGCGGATGTGTTGTTCGGCGAGGAGGACCGCGTGGTCCGGTTCGACATGAGCGAGTTCCAGGAGAGGCACACCGTCGCCAGACTCGTCGGGGCCCCTCCCGGGTACGTCGGCCACGAGGAGGCCGGTCAGCTGACCGAGAGGGTCCGCCGGCAGCCCTACAGCGTGGTGCTGTTCGACGAGATCGAGAAGGCCCATCCGGACGTCTTCAACACGTTGTTGCAGATCCTCGACGACGGTCGCCTCACCGACGCCCAGGGCCGCGCGGTGGACTTCCGGCACTGCGTCGTCGTCATGACGTCCAACATCGGCGCCCGTCTGATCCTCGACCACCGCGGCGACACCTCCGCGATCGAGGACGAACTGAAGGAGCTGTTGGGGCGGCGTTTTTTGCCCGAGTTCCTCAATCGTGTGGACGACGTCATCGTCTTCCACGCCCTCACGGAGGACGACCTCTCCGCGATCCTGGACCACCTTCTGGTCGGGAGCGAGCACCGGGTGCGGGCGCAGGGGGTCGCGCTGGAGGTCGGAGACGACGCGAGGAAGCTCCTCTTGGCACACGGCCACCGTCCCGAGTTCGGCGCCCGTCCGCTGCGCCGGACCATCCAGGCGGAACTCGACAACCGGGTGGCCGACCTGCTGCTCGGCGGCGAGGCGGGCCCCGGGGACACCGTCGTCGTCGACGTGCGGAAGGACTCGCTGCACTGCTCGGTGCGCCGGGCGGAGGACAAGGGCGGAACGGAAGGCGAGCGGGCCGACCACCGGCGGAGCGGATGACCGCGCCCGCGGACCCTGCCCGGAGTCGCCGCCGTTGGACGCCCGGCGCCGGTCGCCGCATCATGGAGGGACGGGCCCCGCTTGCTCACCGGCTCCGGTGAGGAAAGGCATGTCATGGACCTGTGGGTGATCTGGCTGATCGTCGCGGCGGTGCTCGCCGTGGCGGAGGTCTTCACGCTTACGGCCGCCATGGGCATGCTGAGCGTGGCGGCCCTCGTCACCGCCGTCTTCGCGGCCGTCGGACTGCCGTTGCCGCTGCAACTGGTGGTCTATGCCGCCGTGGCCACCGTGACCGTGCTGTTCGTCCGCCCCGCGGCCGTGCGCGCGCTGAGACCTTCCGGGACGAGGTTCGGGATCGAGGCCCTCGTCGGCCGCTCCGCCCTCGTCCTGTCGGAGGTCTCCGGAAACGAGGGGCTGGTCAGGATCGACGGCGAGGAGTGGACGGCCCGCGCGTACGACGAGACGCTGGTGATACCGGCCGGCGCGACCGTCGACGTCATCGAGATCAGCGGCACCACCGCGTTCGTCTACCCCCGGGACTGAGGACATGGAATTCTCGGCGTTCTTCCTTGCCGGTCTGATCGTGGCACTGTTCGCGATCTTCACCGTGGTACGCGCTGTCCGGATCGTTCCCCAGGCCCGCGCCCGCAACGTCGAGCGCCTGGGTCGGTACCACCGGACCCTGACACCCGGGCTCAACCTGGTCATCCCCTACATCGACCGGGTGCACCCCGTGATCGATCTCCGGGAGCAGGTGGTGTCGTTCCGGCCGCAGCCGGTGATCACCGAGGACAACCTGGTCGTCGAGATCGACACCGTGCTGTACTTCCAGGTGACCGACGCCCGAGCCGCCTTCTACGAGATCGCCAACTTCCTCCAGGCCGTCGAACAGCTGACCGTCACCACCTTGCGCAACGTGGTCGGGTCGATGGACCTGGAGAAGACGTTGACTTCCCGGGACACCATCAACAGCCAGCTGCGCGGCGTGCTCGACGGAGCCACCGGCAAGTGGGGACTGCGCGTGAACCGCGTGGAGATCAAGGCCATCGACCCGCCCCAGACGATCAAGGACGCGATGCAGAAGCAGATGCGCGCCGAACGGGACAAGCGCGCCGCCGTCCTCGGGGCCGAGGGCCAACGCCAGTCCCAGATCCTCACCGCCGAGGGCGACAAGCAGGCCGCCGTCCTCCGTGCCGAGGGCAACCGGACCGCCGCCATCCTGGAGGCCGAGGGGCAGTCCCGCGCCATCGACGAGGTGTTCCAGGCCGTGCACCGCAACGACCCCGACCCCAAGCTCCTCGCCTACCAGTACCTGCAGGCGCTGCCGCAGCTGGCCCAGGGCTCCGGGAACAACTTCTGGGTGATCCCCAGCGAGATCACCTCCGCTCTCCAGGGTGTGTCGCGGGCTTTCACCGAGTCACTGCCCCGATCGCCCGCCACCCGCGAGGTGTCCGAGGACGACACCGCGGCCCGGGCCGCCAGTGACTCCGCCGAGGCGGCGGAGGCCGCCGCGGAGGCTCTCGCGGACGCCGCCGAGGCCGACCGGACCCCCGGCACCGGGAGCCTGCCACCCGGAACCACCGCCCCCGGCGTGCTCGGGCCCGAGCGGAACGCCTGACCGGGCGGCTCGCGGCGGTCAGGACGGCCCCCCGCCCGCCGTGTGCAGCAGCGCCAGCAGGGCGATGTCGTCGGTCCGGTACCCGGTGGAGGCGGTCCTCCTCAACAACCTGTCGACGAGCACGTCCAGGTCGGACACATCCGCCTCCCCCAGATGGCCCGCCAGTCCGGACACGGCCTCGTCGAGATCGACTCCCGGGCGTTCGATCAGGCCGTCGGTGTAGAACGTCAGCAGGAAGCCCGCCGCGAGCGGCACCTCCGTCACCGGGAAGACGGCGTCCGCAACGACACCGAGCAAGGGACCCGGGGGCGCCTCGACGGGTCGGATGCCGCGATCGGGGACACGGAGCAGCGGCGGGGGATGTCCCGCCGTCGCCAGGGACATCACTCCGGCCGACAGGTCGATCCGCGCGTAGAGGCAGCTGGTGAAGAGGTCCGGGCCGATGTCGACGAGCAGCCGGTTGATCCGGGCGAGGACCTCGTCGGGCGCGGTGCCCGCCGTCGCGTGGGAGTGGACACCGGTGCGCACCTGGCCCATCAGCGCGGCGGCGGCCACGTTGTGCCCCTGCACATCGCCGATCACGGCGGCGACGGCGGTGTCGCCGAGGGGGATCAGGTCGTAGAAGTCGCCTCCGATGTCCATGCCCCAGGTGGCGGGCAGGTAGCGGGCGGCCACCCGCAGCCCCGCGACGGCCGGCAGGGTGCCCGGCAGAAGAGCCTGCTGGAGGCCGTGGGCGAGTTCGTGCTTGACGTCGTACAGACGCGCCCGGTCCAGGGCCTGGGCGACGAGGCCGGCAAGGGACGTCATGACGGCGCGCTCCTCGGCGCGGAATCGGTGAGGACGTTCGTAGGAGAACACGCAGACGCCCACCGGTCGGCCCGAGGAGAGCAACGGCAGGAACGCCCACGCCTGCTTGCCGCTGAGCGCCGCCGCCGCCGGGTAGTGGCGCCGCAGCTCCTCCGGGCTGCCGAAGAACTCCGCCCTCCCTAGGGAGAGGGCCCGACCCGCCGGGGTGACGTCGCTGTCGAGCGGGACGCCGTCGAGCCGCTCGATGTCCCTCGGGGAATACCCGCGGTGCCCGGTGACGTGCAAGCGTCCGGCGTCGGCGGTGGACAGCACCAGCCCCTGGGCTCCGAGCGCCGGTACGATCTGCTCCGCGACCAGGTCGATGACGTCCTGGACGCCGACGACCTCGGTGAGGCCGGCCGCCAGGTGGGTGAGCTGGTACAGGTGCCCCGCGCGGGCGGACCGGGTGGCGTCCCCGGAGGCCGGTCGGGTGGCTTCGGGTTGTCCCGGCAGCACGCGGACGCTGATGCCGCTCGCGTCCGGGTACAGGTGGAAGACCAACCACTGTGCGGGAGGCCGGCGGACCGTGAAGGACGTCGGCTCGCGGCTCAGCACGGCGCCGCGGTAGTGGTCCTCGTAGGCCGCGTCGTCCAGCCAGCGCAGGGACTGCCAGGGCAGCGTGCCCAGCAGCCGTTCGGCCTCTCCGCCGAGCAGCTCGCACGCGCCCGAGCTGAGGTAGGTGAAGCGCCCCTCCAGGTCCAGGGCACAGCTCCCGCCGGGCAGGCGCTCGATGAAGTCGGTGGCGACCAGGCCCGGCTCGGCCGCCGGGTGTCCCGAGGCCACCGGCAACAGCCGCAGGGGCATGGGGCCGACCGGGGGCCGGCCCCGCTCGGCCGTCGCCTCCAGTGCCCTTGCCAGCCTGTGGCAGCTGGCGGAGATGTTGCTCCGTTCCCGCCCGGTCATGTACGGAGGCCGGCTCGCCGGCCAGATCAGCACCAACGCCCCCCACGGCCGCACCCCGGCGACCGGCGCGGCCAGCAGCGCCAGCGGGTGCAGGAGGGCGAGGGCGGCCCGGGGGTAGGAACGCGCCATCTCCTCCGGCCCGGCCACCCAGACGATGCGGTCCTGGCGGAACGCGTCGGCCAGTGGGGTCGGCATCGCCAGCGGCACCCGCACCCAGGGCACGGCGAGCTGGACGGGCGCCCCGGAGAGCAGGGTGAGCCGGAGCGTCCGCTCCTCCGGAGCGAGCAGGTACAGACCCCCGACGGAGGCGCCGGTGCGGCGCACGGTGTCCGTGAACGCGGCATCCAGTTCCTCGGTGCCGCCGGCTGGTCCACCCGTCCCGGTCACGCGGCACCTCCCGCAGCCTGAGGAGCGGTTCCGGAGGGGGCGGGACGCGCCGTCGTCCCTCTCCACTTATGGACGGTACGCCGATGCGTCGCGGTCGGCACACCCGCCCGGTCTCGCCGATCGACCCCGACCGGCGAGGATCCGGGCCGGTCGGGGCTTCGGCCGCCTCGCGGTACCCGGCCGCGGCGGCGCCGGCGTCGGGCCTCACCGGGGCCCGGCCGCCGGAGGGCGCGGCGCGTCCGGAGAGGTCCGGGCCGCCGCGTCGTCGTCGCCGGGCCCGCCGACCGCCGAAGCCAGATCCCCGGCCAGATGCTCCAGCCACACTTCCAGGCGCACCAGGTGTGGCAGCGTCGTGGACGGCACCTCTTCCGCCACCCCCGGGGGGAGAGGTTCGGGGCTGATCCGGACACCGCCGGGCGGGAAGTCCGCCGCGAGCGCGGTCGCCTCGGCGAGCCGCCCCGCCGCCCGCTCCGTCCACCTCCTGGCCGACTCGGGCATGCCCTGCGCCGCCTCGTCCCGAGGGGGCAGCCAGTGTGCGCCCAGCAACGTCCGCTCGGCGAAGTTCAAGGTCATCAACCAGTCCGGTTCGCGTGCGTCCCCGGGCGAGGGTGGTTCGGCGCGGTACTGGACGTATCCGTCCTCGGCGATGTGCAGGCGGTGTCGGGTCTCCCGGGCACTCTCCTCCAGGAGGCGCCGAGCCCGTTGCCCACCGTCGCACACGGCCGCGGCGGTGAGCGGGATCATCGGTCCCGCCGCCCGCAACAGGCCGCTCATGACGTTCCCGATCTCCGCTCGCGCTCCTGCCGGCCACGCGAGCAACCCGCAGGCCAGTCCGATCGCGCTGCCCGCGAGGACATCGACCACCCGGACCTCGGCCAGTCGCCAGGTCGCCGGGGCGAACTGCGCGAAGGCCGTGGCGACGACCACCGTGAACATGCCCTGGGCCCACCCGGGTCCGCCCAGGGGCCCCAAGGTGAACGCCAATGCCATCATCGGCACCAGGAGCGCGGCGTAGACCACCGTGGCATCGCCGACCCCCAGGAGCAACAGGCCGGCCAGCACCGCTCCGACCAGGGTTCCCAGGGCCGCGGACCGGACGGCCGACCAGGTGGCCACCGCCGTCGTACGGGCCAGAGTCAGCACCGCCAGCAGCACCCAGAAGCCGTGTGTCAGATCCAGGGCTCCCGCCACCATCCTGGCCGCCCCCAGCCCCAGGGCCGTCCGCACGGCGTTCTGCAGGACCACCGAGCGGGGGGTGAGGTTTCCCGACAGGCGCGCGGCCCAAAGCCGCGCCACCGACCTCCGCGCATACCAGAACTGGCCCGGCGGTAGACCGGGGACCGGCCTGGTGGCACCCGCGGCGACCGCCACCGCGGCGGACGCGGTGGCCGCCGAGATCGCGGCGAGCAGGACGGCGGTCCTGCCCCGCAGGAGACGATGCAGTGCCGCCGTGTCGGGACGCCGTGCGGGCTCGGCGACCCGAAAGAAGTCGTCGGCCGTCTCCAACAGCACGCCGGGGTCCGCCGCACCGCCTCGCCCCCGCAATCCGGCCGCCGCGTCCGCGCAGCACCCGTCCACCGCGAGCAGCAGTGTCCGCGACGGCCCGTCGCGTCCCGGCGGCTCGCCACGTCCGCCGAGATCGGCGGTCTGGAGCAGCAGACGCCGGGTGGCACGGCCGGCCTGGGCGAGGGCCAGGTCCCCCCTGCCCGCGCCGGTAGGCCGGCCGTCGGTCCCTCGCCGCGAGAGGCGCAGCACGTCCGCGGCCCGCCTCAACGACGCGTTCGACGGGCCCCCGCCGGCCATGGGGCGGGCCAGGGCGGAGGCGGCGCGAGCGGCGAGGTCCAGACCCTCGGCCACACGTTCGCGGTACGTCGGGACTCCCGGCTCGGGCGACAAGACCCGCTCGCACGAGGCCAGCAGCAGGCATCCGATCGCCACGCCCGCCAGGCGTTGCGGCAGAGTCCCCGGGGCGTACGGAGGGAAACAGGACAGGATGTAGAACAGTTGGAGACCAGGGGTCACCGCGGCGATCCGCGGTCCGCAGGCCGAACCGAAGGAAAGGGCGAACCCCACCACCAACATCCCCGCGACGGCCGTCAGGGTGTCGACGGCCAGGACGCTTCCCAGCGCCGTCAGCGCGAGGGCCGCGGGCGCCGAGCGGAGGACGACCAGCGAACGATCCCGCCCCGCTCCGGACAACGGCGAGAGGGCCCCGAGGGCGATGGGGGAGAACAGCGCGTACAGCGCGGCGGACGGCAGATCCAGCGCGTAGAGGAACGGGTAGAAGCCCGCCGCCGCCGCCACGGCCACGCGAAGACCCCGCCGTGCCGCCTTCCGCACGGCCTGAGCCGACGGCCGCTCGGGCACACCCGCTCCCTCCTCGGCGTCCACCTCCGACCCCGACGGGTGTCCACCCCGCCACTGGTCCCCATTGTCGACGGAACCCCCGGGCCGGCCACCGCTGTGCCGGGCCCTCGCCGCCCGGGTGGGCGCCGCGGCCGTCGAGCGAGTGGGTTCTCCCGGCGGCGCAGCGATTCGACGGCCGGTGGCTCCGCCGTCGCTCTTATCATCGCCCGATGCTGCCTGTGCGAAGGTGGGCCCTGCTCTCGTCGGGGTGCGCGCCCGTCCTGCTCATCGCGGGATGGGCCGTCGCGGCGATCCTCGAAGGACCGAGCTACGACCCGACCAGCGAGACGATCAGCGTCCTGGGCGCCTACGGGGCGTCCGGCTACTGGATCATGACCGGCGCGTTCCTCGCCCTGGGCCTGTGCCACGTGCTCACCGCGCTGGCTCTGCGGGCCGCCGCCCTTCCGGGGCGCCTCGCACTGGCCGGTGGCGGGGCGTCGGCCGTCGCGGTCGTCCTGGTCCCCACTCCGAGCAGCGGTGGTTCGCTGAGTCACGGGGCCGTGGCCGCGGCCGGATTCACCCTCATGGCGGTGTGGCCCGTGCTGGCCGCCACATCCGAGAGGGAGGCGCCCTGGGCGCTGCGTCCGATCCCCTCCCGGGTGGCGAGCGCGGCAATGGTGCTGAGCGCCGCGTGGTTCGTCTACGAGTTGGATCGTCAGGGCGCCCCCGGTACCGCCGAACGGGTGGTGACGGCCCTGCAGTCCCTGTGGCCCTTCGTGGTGGTCGTCTCGTGCCTGCGTCACGACGGCGAGGTCCGCGCGATGCCAAGCTGAGGGGAGGGACGAGGTCCCCGAGGCCCGGTGAGGCACGCGACGCGCGGTTCGCGGGGTCAGCAGGACGGGGACGGGTGCGCGGGCGCGCCCGCCGTCTCCCTCGACACCTCGAGGGGACGGCCGGTGACGGCGAGCAGCGTCGTGCTCACCGTCGCCCGCAGTTCGCCGGGGTCGACCCCCGTACGGGAGCGCAGGTTGATGCCGTGGGTCAGCAGCGCGAGCGTGGTGGCGGCGGCTTTCGGGTCGACACCCGGGCCCAGTTGGCCCAGTCTCCGCGCCGTGCCGAGCGCCGAGCGCAGCGAGTCGGCCAACACACGGTACTGACGGTCGAGCAGGGCACGGATCTCCGGGTCCTCGCTCTCCGGTCCGGCGTGGGCGTTGGAGATCATGCACCCCCAACCGGCGTAGTCGCCGTGGCAGGAGGTGTCGACGACCTCGGTGAAGAAGCCGAGCACGGCCGGAAGACCGACGTCGTCCGCGGTGAGGAGGCCGAACCTGGGAGCGGCGCGCCGCTCGGCGTATCGCCCGAGGGCGGCTCGATACAGATCCCGCTTTCCGCCGAAGGTCGCGTAGAGGCTGGAACGGTTCACCCCCGTTGCCGTCACCACGTCCTGGATACCGGTGGGCACCATGCCCTTGCGCCAGAAGAGAAGCATCGCCGCTTCCAGGGTCGCGTCCGTGTCGAAGTGTCTGATGTCCGGCACGCCTCACCTCTTGAGACGGGGAGTTCGCATTCGAGGGTACCGGTACCGCTCTGGTGTCGGGGGCGCGCGGTGGGTATCTTGGAATGATCGTTCCGAGTCGAGGTTCCGTCGCGTCGAGGCGCGTGGGGCGCTCTTCGCGGAGCGAGGCGGACGGCAACGACGGTCGGCGCGGCCAGGTCCGCGGGACCCCGGCGGGTGCGGCATCTTGGTGTCCGACGGGAGTCCGCGAGGCGTTCCCGCGCCCGGAACACACAGGAGCGGCCCGGATCATGCGGATCTTGCGTACCCCCGAGGAGAGGTTCCTCGACCTGCCCGACTACCCGTTCCCCCCCTCCTATGTGGAGGTCGCGTCCGGTGACGGGGACGAACGGCTTCGCGTGCACCACGTGGACGAGGGAGAGGGAACCACCGGAGAGACGGTGCTTGTCCTGCACGGTGAACCCTCGTGGTCCTTCCTCTACCGCCACATGATTCCGGTGTTCGCCGGGGCCGGCCACCGATGTATCGCACCGGACCTGGTGGGCTTCGGCCGTTCCGACAAGCCGGCCGAACGCTCCGACTACACCTACCAGCGGCACGTCGACTGGATGCGCGAGGCCCTCTTCGACCGACTCGACCTGCGTGGGGTCACCCTCGTCTGCCAGGACTGGGGCGGCCTCATCGGCCTCCGGCTGGTGGCCGAGCACCCCGAGCGCTTCGCCCGGGTCGTCGTGGCCAACACCTTCCTGCCGACCGGGGAGGGGGAGCCGTCGAAGGCGTTCCTGCGGTGGCGGGAGTTCAGCCAGAGCACCCCCGAACTGCGCGTGGGGGACATCGTCCGCTCCGGATGTCACGGCGACCTCACGCCCGAGGTCGTGGCGGCCTACGATGCCCCGTTCCCCGACGACGCCCACAAGGCGGGGGCACGCCGGTTCCCGACACTGGTCCCGGTATCGCCGGACGATCCCGCCGCGGGGCCCAATCGCGCGGCCTGGGAGTCCCTGCGGCGCTTCGACAAGCCGTTCCTGTGCGCGTTCGGCGACGAGGATCCGATCACCGGGGGCCTGGACCGGGTCTTCAGGGAGCAGGTCCCCGGCGCCCGGGGGCTCGAACACCCCACGATCGCGGGCGCGGGCCACTTCCTGCAGGAGGACCGGGGCACGCTGCTCGCCGAGACGGTGAACCGGTTCATCGCCGACACGCCGGTGTCTGCCTGACGCCGCCCGGTGGGGCGGGAGTGACCACGGCTCCCGCCCCACCCAGTCCTCACGGGAAGGTCAGCCTGAAGCCGTCGATGTGGCCGGTGTCGTACGTGGCCCTGTCCTGGACCCTGAGCTGCCAGACGCCGTCCGCGATTTCGGACGAGGCGTCCACCGTGTACGTGGCGCGGACGTCGTCTCCGGAGTCGCCGGACGAGTACGGCTTGAGGTTGTACACCGTGCCGTCGGGGGCCACCAGGTCGACGACGAGGTCCCCGCGCCAGGTGTGGACGATGTCCACGCCCACGCTCAGGTCGGCCGGCGCGTTTCCGTCGATGCCGTCTACGGTCACGGAGGACGTCACCGCGGCGCCGTTGTCCGGGATGGCGACGTCGGAGGTGTTCTCGAACACGGTGCCCGAGGGCGGGGTCGTGGTCCCCGAGGACAACGTCCAGATGGCGTGTGCGGCGGCGTCGCTGTTGCGGTCCAGCGCGGTGTCGTCGATGTTCGCGGTGGTGTCGCAGGAAGAGTGGTAGCAGCGGTCGAACGCCGTGGTGGTGCCGCCCCACTTCTGCACCTGGGCGGAGGTCTTGGTGCGGCCGGCGCCGGTGAAGAGCCCGCCGACCGGTATGCCGACGTTCTTGAACGAGGCGTGGTCCGACCGCCCGTCGCCCTCCGTCTCGATCTCCGTGGGGACACCGAGACCGGCGAAGTACTCCTTGAACGTTCGCTCGATCACGGGATCGTCGTCGTAGACGAAGTACCCGGGGTTGGGGGAGCCGATCATGTCGAAGTTCAGGTAGCCGTCGATCGAGGCCCGTTCGCCCGAGGACAGGCCGGACACGTAGTGCCTGGAACCCACGAGCCCGAGTTCCTCGGCCCCCCACCACGCGAATCGCAGGTGCTTGTCGGGCCGGTAGTCGGCCCGGGAGACGGCGAGCGCGGCCTCGAGGATCGCGGCCGAACCGGAGCCGTTGTCGTTGATCCCAGGTCCGGAGGACACCGAGTCGAGGTGGGAGCCGGCCATCACGACCTGTTCCGTGTCCCCTCCCGGCCAGTCGGCGATCAGGTTGTATCCGGTGCTGCCGAACGACGAGAACTGCTGCACGGTCGTGGTGTAGCCGGCGGCGTCCAGCTTCGCCTTGACGAAGTCGATCGACGCGCGGTACCCGGCTCGACCGTGAGCCCGGTTGCCACCGTTGGCGGCCGCTATCGCCTGCAGGTCGTCGAGGTGTTGCTTGACGTTGGACACGGGGATGTCGGGCGGGACCGCGGCGGCACGCTCGGCGGAGGCTGCGGGGACGGCCCCGGCGAGCAGCCCGGCGAGGGCGACACCGGCGACCGCGAGGGCACGCTTGCGGACGGAGAGAGTCATGTGTGGGGGCTCCGTGATTCCGAACTGGGTGTGGGTTGCGGAACATGCGGGACGCCCCGCGGCTCATGGGGTGCGGGGCGCTGGAGCTGTGTGGTGCCGTGCCTGGTACGACCGTTCGACCTGAATGCTCGACGAGCCGCCTCCCGGCGTCAAGACCGACGACCGGACCGGCCCACGGGCCCGGCGCCGCCGCCCACGGTCCCGGAGGGTGCCTCGCCGGCCTACGACCGGCCGGGACCGGGAGCCTTTCCCGCGCTGCTTACGGAACTGTGACGGGGACCGGCCTTTCCTGGCTTCTCGCGGTGCGACTCGTGTGGGCTGTGGGGGAGGAGCGCAAGGCCGCACGCCCGCTCCCCTCACCGCGTGGGGCGGTCGTACCGCCTCGCGCCCCAGCCGCCCCCCAAGGAGGACCCCCGCATGTCGTCGCCTCGAAACACCCTGCCCCGTATCGCCCCGCCCCCGGCGACCACCTGCTCGACGTCGACGACACGTCGCGGCGCGACCGCTCCGTCGGCCGTCCTTCCCCACGATCGAGTCCATCGGGCGTTCGAGGCCTGGGCGGCGGCTCGTCCTCACGCGGTCGCCGCGGAGCACGGTGACCGCACCATCACCTACGGCGAACTCGACCACCGGGCACAGCGGTTGGCCGACCGCCTGGCCGGCGCCGGCATCGGCGTCGGCGATCTCGTGCCCGTCGTCGGTCGGCGCGGGATTCCCCTGCTGGTGGCGCTGATCGCGGTACTGAAGAGTGGAGCCGCCTATGTGCCCCTGGACGGGCGGGTCACCCCGGACGCGCAACTGCGCCACGTCCTCGCCAAGACCCGGGCCCGTGTCGTGCTCACCACCGCCGGCTGTGGACGTGCGGCGCCCCTGCGCGAGATCGCGACGGTACTCGATGTCGAAGGGACCGATGTCGAACAGTCGAGCGAGAGGGGTGCAACGGACGCCAGCACGCGCTCCGACCCGACCGGAGAGGACCCCTGCTACGTGCTCTTCACCTCCGGCACCACCGGAGCGCCCAACGGAGTGGTCGTCACGCACCGCAACGTCTGCAACCTGTTGCTCCGCGAACCCGGCGGCCTGGGCATGGGGCCGGGGCAGCGGGTCGCCCAGATCCTCAACATCGCCTTCGACATGGCCGCCTGGGAGATCCTCGGCGCACTGACCCGAGGCGCGACTCTCCTCGTCAGAGGACCGGACATCGCCGAGACCGTCGCCCGTGCCGAAGTCGTCATCGCGACGCCGACCGTCCTGACCACCGTCGACCCCGATCTCTGCCCGCGGGTCCGAGTGGTCGCGGTGGCGGGCGAGCCCTGCCCACGTGCACTGGCCGACCGGTGGGCCGCCCGCGCGGACTTCTACAACTCCTGCGGGCCGACCGAGACCACCATCGTCAACACCATGGCGCGCCACACACCCGCCGCCGCTCGACTCACCATCGGCCGCCCGACCCCGAACAACACCGTCTACGTACTCGACGGCGCCCGGCGCCCGGTCGCCCCCGGCGTGGTGGGCGAGATATGGGCGGGAGGGGACGGGGTGACCGCCGGATACCTGGACGACCCGGAGTTGACCGGGGAGCGGTACCTGCCCGACCCGTTCCTCGGCGGAGGGCGCAGGATGTTCCGTACTCGCGACCTGGGCCGGTGGACGTACGACGGCGATCTGGAGATCCTCGGCCGCACCGACGACCAGGTGAAGATCCGCGGCTTCCGGGTCGAACTCGACTCCGTGTCGGCGGTGTTGGAGAGCATGCCCACGTGCCTTCGTGCCGTGACCCTCAAACTTGACTCCCGGACTCTCGTCTCCTTCGTCGCCTCCGGCGGCTCCACGCCGATCGACCCGGTGTCCGCCCGTGAGGCCGTGGCGGCGGCGCTGCCGTACTACTGCGTCCCCGAGACCGTCCACGTCCTGCCCCACCTCCCCACCACCCCGCGTGGCAAGATCGACAAGCGGGCTCTTCGCGCGCTGGCCCAGGATGCCGCGGGCGACCCGGGCGTTCCGGCGACGGCCGCTGAGGCGCTTCGATGACGGCGCCCACCCGGCCGCGCTCCGCGCCGGTCTCCCCGGACGTCGCTCTGCCCCCGCCCCTGCCCCCGCTGCGCCGCGTGTGGAGCCATCCCCGCCTGACGCACCACAACAGGCTCGCGGTGCTGGTGGTGGCGGTCAACCTGGTGGTGTTCGCGGTCGGCTTCGGCGGCGGGCGGGCAGGCTGGGACTCCGCAGCGCTCGGTCGCCTTGCCCTGGTCAACGTGGCGCTCGCCGTGATCGTCCGTCAGCAGTACGTGATTAACCTGCTCTTCCGGTGCGCCACCGCCGTGCCCTTGACGTGGCCCCTCTGCGTCCGCCGGACGCTGGCCAAGGTGTACCACTTCGGCGGGCTCCACGTCGGCGGAGCGCTGATGGGCGTGGTCTGGTTCCTCGCACAGGTCGCGATGGTCACGGCGGCCGGGGCGACGCCCGCGCTGCTGGCCGTCTCCTACACGCTCGCGGCTCTGCTGGGAGCCTTGGTCGTCCTCGCGCTGCCGTCGATGCGCGCCCGCCACCACGACCTCTTCGAGCGCAGCCACCGGTTCGGCGGCTGGGCGGCACTCAGCCTGCTGTGGGCGCACACACTGTTGTCGACCCCCTCGGGCTCGGACGGGCTCGACGCGAGCGTGTGGGTGCTGGCTGTCCTGACCCTCAGCGTGGCGCTGCCGTGGACCAGGTTGCGGAGGGTCGCGGTCCATGTCGATCGGCCTTCGTCGCATGTGGCGATCGCCGGCTTCGACCACGGGGAGACGCCCTTCCCCGGCTCGTCCACCACGATCAGCCGGAGCCCCTTGACCGAGTGGCATTCCTTCGCCAACGTGCCGACGCCCGGCCGCGAGGGGTTCCGTCTCGTCGTGTCCCGAGCGGGGGACTGGACGGGCTCCTTCATCGACGATCCACCGTCCCACGTCTGGGTCAAGGGGATCACCACGGCCGGCGTGGCCCGGGTGGAGAGGCTTTTCCATCGGGTCGTGTACGTGGCCACCGGAAGCGGGATCGGCCCCGTCCTGCCCCACCTGCTGGCCGCGGAGGTGCCGTCCCGCCTCGTCTGGGCCACGCGTTCGCCGCGCCGTACCTACGGCGACGCCCTCGTCGAGGAGATTCTCGACGCCCAACCGGACGCCGTGGTCTGGGACACCGCCGAGCACGGAAAGCCGGACATGGTGCGGCTGGCGTACGCCGCCTGCCGCGAGTTCGACGCCGAGGCCGTCATCTGCATCTCCAACAAGAGGCTCACCTGGGCGGTGGTCCATGGCATGGAGCGGCTCGGTATACCCGCCTACGGCGCCATCTGGGACTCGTGACCCCGGCCACCGTCCCGGCTCCGCCACCCTTCGAGACCCGAGAGGACCCGACATGTCGACCGCTCCCCGCCGGCACATCCCCTGTCGAACCATTCGAGTGCGGCGCGACGGTCGTGTGGTGACCGTCACCCTCGATCGCCCGCACGTGCTCAACGCCCTGAGCACGGAAGTGATGGACGAGGTGAACCACGCGCTGACCGGCTACGACCGGGACCCGGAGGTGGGGTGCTTCGTGCTCGCCGGCGGGGAAAGGGCCTTCGCCGCCGGCGCCGACATCGCCGAGATGGCCCCCAGGACCGCCGTGGAGATGGCGGACGACGACCATTTCGAAGGCTGGGACACCTTCGCCGGGTTGCGCACTCCCAAGATCGCCGCTGTCGCCGGTCACGCGCTGGGCGGCGGTTGCGAGCTGGCCCTGATGTGCGATCTGATCGTCGCCGCCGACACCGCCGTCTTCGGACAGCCCGAGATCCGGCTCGGGGTGATCCCGGGTATGGGCGGTACACAGCGGCTGACCCGCCGGGTGGGTGTCGCGCGCGCCATGGACATGATCCTGACAGGCCGCACGATGGACGCCGCCGAGGCCGAGCGGGCCGGACTGGTCTCACGCCGTGTTCCGGCGGACCGACTCGCCGAGGAGACCCGACAGATGGCCGAGACTATCGCCTCCTACAGTCGACCCGCCGTACGCGCCGCTCGGGAGGCGGTCCACCGAGCCCAGGAGGGCGGGCTCCGTGAGGGACTCCTCTTCGAGAGGAGGGTCTTCCACGCGCTCTTCGCCACCCGGGACCAGAAGGAGGGGATGCGCGCCTTCCTGGAGAAGCGGAGCCCGACGTTCGAGGGGCGCTGACCCCTGTCGCGGCCGGAGATCCGTCGTCGGTCAACGTCAAGTTGACGACGGGGTGCTCGTCCGGCCCATTCCGGCCGCGCTGCGGACGAGCGCGGGCCCGCGTCGTGGATATTGGGCGCTCGAACCCCGCACGCACGCAGGCATGGAGCATCGGTGCACAACACTCGGCAATCGGGTTCGGGCGACAGCGGTTACCCGAGACTCCGGCTCACGCTCATCTCGGCCGGCGCGGCGCTCGGCGGCTTCCTCTTCGGATACGACAGCGCCGTCATCAACGGCGCGATCAGCGGCATCCAGGAACACTTCGCCGTCGGCGCCGCCGAGACCGGGATCACCGTCTCCTCCGCACTGCTCGGCGCGGCGGCCGGCTCGGTGCTGGCCGGCTGGGGAGCGGACAGAGTGGGGCGGCTGAAGGTCATGCGGCTCTCGGCCCTGCTCTTCGCGGTGAGCGGCGTGGGCTCGGCGATCCCGCTGAGCATCGAGGTGCTCACCGGTTGGCGGGTCGTCGGCGGCCTCGCCATCGGACTCGCCTCCGCCGTCGCCCCCGGCTACATCGCGGAGGTCGCGCCTCCAGCCCTGCGCGGCAGATTGACGACCTTTCAACAACTGGCCATCGTCCTCGGCATCGCGGCCTCCCAACTGGCCAACTACGTCATCGCCTCCGCGGCCGGAGGATCCCCCGAGGGGCAACTGGGCACAGCCCAGGCGTGGCAGTGGATGCTCGGTGTCGAGGCCGTACCGGCCGTGATCTACGGCCTGGTGACCTTCGTCCTCCCGGAATCGCCCCGCTACCTGATCGCCGCCGGCAGAGAGAAGGAGGCACGGACCGTCCTCAGGCGGATCGAGGGCCCCGGCGTGGACGCGCCCGCCCGTGTCGCGGAGATCCGGCAGGTGATGCTGACCGAGCGCAAGCCCCGTCTCAGGGACCTGCGGGGCGGCGCGCTGGGACTGATGCCCGTCGTCTGGGTGGGGATGGGAGCCTCCTTCCTCCAACAGTTCTTCGGAATCAACGTGGTCTTCTACTACTCGTCCCTGCTCTGGCAATCGGTGGGCATCGACCAGACCGACTCCCTCCTCATCAGTCTGTCCACCTCCGTCATCAACATCCTGGGCACCCTGATCGCGATGGCCCTGGTGGACCGCGTCGGACGCAAACCCCTGGCCATCGCCGGTTCCGTCGGAATGGCGATCACCCTCTCCCTCCTGGTCTGGGCCTTCTCCTACCTCGGTGAGAGCGGGGCCGAACTACCCACCGTCCCCGCGGTGACGGCGCTGGTGGCCGTCCACCTGTTCGTGCTCTGCTTCGCGTTCTCCTGGGGCGTGGTCGTCTGGGTCCTGCTCAGCGAGATGTTCCCCAACCGGATCAGGGCGATCGCCCTCTCCGTCGGCGTGGCCGCGCAGTGGATCGCCAACTGGATCGTCACCGTCACCTTCCCGGTGCTCTCGGAGTGGAATCTCTCCGCCACCTACGCGATGTACGCGGTCTTCGCGGTCGTCTCCATCCCCTTCGTGATCTTCCTGGTCAGAGAGGCGAAGGGCAAGTCACTGGAGTCGATGGGCTGAACACCCGACGCGGGCGAGTCCCCGCGACGGCGATCCCCCGACCGGGAACCCGGCCGCTGACGCGCTCTCATCGCCGCCCCAAGGCCCCCGCCTCCGGCCCCGGCGGCGTCTCCGCGTCGCGGTCGCTCTCCCCGCCCCGCGGACGCCCACCGGCGCTCCGCGCGGGCCCGTCGGGGGTCGGTAGGTCTCCGGAACCCGCCGCGGTGTCGCTTTGCGACGGCCCGGCCGCGACCGGGCGGTCACGGCCGGCGACGCGTGGCGGATCGCCGCGGCCTGCCTGGGGGAGCGGGGGAAGAACGGCGACCGTCGCGGTACCCGACCACCGTTCGTGCGGCGCCGGCTTCCCGCGCCCGATCGACGCGTTCGCGAGCGGCGGGCCCCAGAACACGACGACGGCCGCGGCGGTGACGTAGGGAAGCGACCCGGCCACCGGCGCGGGCAGCAGGGCGTCACGTGTGTATTGCGCGGCGCAGAGCCAGATCGACGCGAGTGGGGCGTACGCGACCCAGGCGCGGACCGTGGCGCGCGCGAACCCGGCGGGCCGGCCGTCGGGCCGGACCACGCGCAACAGGACGGCCCGTTGGCCGGGGGACGCCGCGAGAACCGCCGGCACCAGCCAGAACCAGACCAACCCGAGAGCGCTGCCCACGGCGAACGCGTGTCGGCGACCGGTGGCCGCGTCGGTGGCGACCGCGAGAAGTCCCGTGACGACGACCCAGGAGATCAACCAGCCGGCCAGGTCGGTGACGACCGCCGAGAGTCGTCGGGTGAGGGTCACGCGGTCGCCGTGCCGGACGCGCTCGCGGTCTGGGTCGTTGGCGGGGAGCACCCGGGCCAGCGGCCCTGCCACGAACCAACCGAGTACCGCCCCGGAGGTGTTGAGGGCCAGGTCGTCCACGTTGAACTGTCGGTAGGGACAGGCGTACACGAACCACAGTCCGGTGTACTGGGTCGTCTCGAAGAACAGCGTGGTGGCGAAGGCCAGGGCGATGGAGGTCGGCAAACCCCGGCGGAGGTAGTAGCGCAGGTAGACGCCGAGAGGGAAGAGCAACGCCAGGTTCAGGAGGGTGGTCCAGGTGACGGCGAGCCCGGCGAGAGTGCCGGCCGACCAGTCTCCACCCGACGCGGTGGCGATCCGCGTGTGGAAATCGAGGAGTTGCAGTTGCGGGCTCTCCGCGTAGCGAGCGGTGGAACAGTGGGCCGCGGTCCTGGCCGGTAGTGGCATGACGGTCTGGGACAACGCCGCCAGCAGGTAGAACACGAAACTGTAGAAGACCAGGACCGGCCAGCCGCCCGCCCGGCCGCGCCGGCGATAGCCGTGGACGGCGGCGGGCACCATGATCAGCAGAGCGATCGCGGGGAACAGGGCGACCGCCGCCTGGACCGGAAGCAGATACGTACGGAACACGGCACACTCACTGTCCGCGGCGTGCGCCGCCGCTCCGGGCCACGAGGGGCAGAGGCGATCGAGGCAGGGCGAGTCGCGCGGACGCCCGGTCCGAGGCCTTCCCCGTGTCGACCATGATAGAGGCCGTCGCGTGCCGCCTCGTACGGTCTACCTCCGGTCTTGCGAGAGTGCCCCGGCCTTCAGGACAGGGGTGAAATCGCACTTCGGCCATGGGCACGGGTCCGCACTGTCTACCCCGGGCCGACGGCCGGCAGCGCTTGGTCCGGATGCTTCTGCTGCGCGATGTAGTCCTTGACCACCTGGAGCGGCGCGCCGCCGCAGGAGCCCGCGAAGTAGGAGGGCGACCAGAACCGGCCGTCCCTGCTCGTCCGGTTGCCCGTCCGGTGAGCTCCGTGCGCAGGCGGCGTCAGGAGACGCCCTTGAGGCTGTTCACCAGGCGGCGAGCGCCACCTTCGGCGGGTGGTGCACGAGCGGGTGGACGTGGTCGGCCTCGCCGTTGAATTCCTTCAGCTCCGCTCCGAAGTCCTCGCAGACCTTGCGCATGACCTCTTCACAGCGTGTCAGCAGCTCGTCGTCGAGGACACCGCGCCGGTCCTTGGTGACGAACACCAAGTGCGCGTGCAGGGCGTGGACGACCGTTCAGCCCCTGAAGGGCGGCAGGAAGGCGGCGTGAGCGGGAGTCTCCCTCTCGAGGGGGAGGGGACGTCAGGTGGCGAAGTCCTCGGCCAGGACGCGTTCGATGTTGCGTTCGGCGAGTGCGGTGATGGTGAGAAACGGATTGACGCCGAGGGCCCCCGGTATCAGCGCGCCGTCGTTGACGTACACACCCGGAGCCCCGCGGACCCGGCCGTGGGAATCGGTCGCCGCCCCGAGGACGCACCCCCCAAGGGGGTGGTAGGTGAAGTCGTCGGCGAAGCTCCGGTTGCCGCCGAACAGGTCGTACCGGTAGATCGTGGCGTTCCGGAGGTTGATTCGGTCGAAGAGCCTCTTGGCGGACTCGACGGAAGGCTCGTTCTGCGACGCGGTCCACCGCAGTCGGACCCCGTCCGTCGCGGGGTCGTGGACGAGCGTGCCACGCTCGGGGTTCCGGGTGATGGCCAGGTAGAGGCTGATCCAGTGTTCGAAGCCCATGGGCAGGGGCGCGATCTCGGCGAAGACCGGGTTGTCGGGATCGGACCGGTCGTCGATGCCGAGCACGGGCATCGTCGCCTGGCGCGCTCCGACGGTGTCCCAGATGTGATTGGCCCGGGCGGTCATGACGTTGCCGTTGGTGCCCCAGCCGGCTCCCAGTTCCTCCGGGAGGTCGGGAAGATCGCCTCGGTCCCGAGCGCGGAGCAGCAGCTCCGTGGAGCCGAGGCTCCCGGCTCCCAGGAACAGTCGGCCGCAGCCGATCTCCCTGGTTCCCGTGACCCGGCCGGAGAGGTCGAGAAGATCCGCGGTGACGACGTACGTGCCGTCCGGCTGCCGCCGCAGTCCTCGCGCCCGATGCAGCGTCTGGACCACGACGTTCCCGGTGCCGAGTGCGGCGGCGAGGTAGGTCTTGTCGAGCGTGCGTTTGCCGTGGTTGTTCCCGTAGATGACCTCCCCGGCGAGCGCCGACCGCTCGACCTGGCCCGCGGCCTCCCGCCGCATGTAGTCGAAGTCGTAGACGTTCGGGACGAAGACGGTCCGCAGTCCCGTTCTCGCGGCGTGCTCGCGGGACGTTCGGGAGAAGCGGTACCACTCTGTGGACTCGAACCACGCCGGGTCGACGGAGTTGACGCCCAGCATCCGATGAGCCAAGGGGAAGTGCCGGGTGTAGAGGGCGTCCGCGTCGACCTCCGGCAGGATCTCCTCCAGGTGGTCGCGCTCGGGCACGACGGCCATCCCCCCGTTCACCAGGGAGCCGCCGCCGACTCCGCGTCCCACGAACACCGACATGTGGTCGAAGTGGACGCGGTCGAGGACACCGGGGTACGGGGTGATGTCCGTGTTCACCACGTCCAGCCACAGGAACTGGGCGAGCGGGGCCTCGGTGCGGCTCCGGAACCACATCGATCGATGGTCCGGGGAGCCGGTTGAACAGAAGACCTTTCCGTCGGAGGCTGGGGCGTCCCAGAGCCGCCCCATCTCCAGCACGAGGGTGGGCACCCCGGCCTCACCGAGGCGCAGCGCGGTGACGGCCGCGCCGTAGCCGGAGCCGATGACGAGGGCCGGTGTGTACTCGGACGCCGCGCCGCCGGGCCGCGAGGGCGTGGTGACGGAGTGGGCGGCGGGCGCGAGACCGAACCGGGTGAGTCCGAGCGCTGCCGCCGCCTGGAAGGCGCCGACACCCAGCAGGTGACGGCGCGTCAGATATGAGGTCATGTAGCGCAGCATGTGCGGATTATTCGATTCCGCCTATCCCTCGCGGGTTTCCTGCGAGTGTTCCGGCGAGCGGGTCGTGGGGCGACGCCTCCCCGGCCCCCGGCGTCCAGCTCAGGGTTCCGGGTGGAGGCCGGCGAGGACGATCCGGTCGCCGGCGTTCGACTGCGTCGGACCGGCGTCCCGCGATCCGTGCGGGACCTCGCCGTGGTGTCAGGAGGAGGCCCCGCCTCGCGTCCCGTCCCCGGGCGGTGCGGCGGGTTCGAGTCGAACGGTGCGGCCGTAGCCGCCGTTCAGGAAGACCAGCGGGCTTCCGATCCGACGGACCCCCAGGTCACGGACGGCTCCGGTGACGAACCAGTGGTCGCCCGCCTCCACCTCGCCGGCCAGCTCGCAGTCGAACCAGGCCAGCGCCTCGCACAATGCGGGGGAACCTGTCTCCGCGGTCTCGTGCGGCACCTCCCAGCGGCCGGGGTCGGCGGCCGCGAAGGCACGACAGACGTCCTTCTGGTCCGCGGCGAGCACGTTGACGCAGAACTGCCCGGCAGCTCGAATTCTCGGCCAACTCGTGGACGTTCGCGCCGGAAGGAAGCCCACCAGTGGAGGGTGCAAGGAGACGGAAGTGAAGGTTCCGACGATCATGGCGGGCGGTGCCTGACCGGGAGACGGGGCGGGAGCGGTGACGAGGGCCACGCCGGTGGGGTGGTGGCCGGCCACCTCACGGAGCCGTTCGGGACTCACCGATGCGCGAGTGCCGTTCGCGGAGCGGTCGGGGGCGGAAAGCGGCACAGGGATGTCTCCTTCGTCTCCGCTTCGGCCGGGGCGCCCGAGGGTCACGCCCTCGGGCGCCCCGGGCCAGGAGCCGGTCGGCAGGTCACCGGCCGTGATCATCCACGTAGGCGACACCGGGGAAGCCCCGGGCCAGGTCGGCGACGTCCATCGCGACCTTGGCGGAGTCCTCGCCGCGCAGCAACAGTCGCGCCAGCAGTTCGGCCACCGGCACCATGTCGTCCTCACACATGCCCCAGCGGGTCACCTCCTGCACGCCGAGGCGCAGTCCGGAGCGGGTGGTGCTGGGCAGCACCACGGTCGTGGTGCGTATGTCGGCACTGGTGAGCAGGCGCCCCCATGCGTGGGCGTCACCCTCGGGCGGGTGCACCCAGATCTGGTGGGTCTCGGTGTGTCCGAAGTCCGCGCCCGCCACCTCGAAACCATATTCGACCAGTTCGCGGGCGAGTCTCCGTGCGTTGGCCATGATCTGCCGGGCGTAGTCCACCCGGTGCGGCAGCAGTTCCTCCAGCGTGATGGCCAGACTGCCGACCGAGGCCGAGTGGGAGCTGGACGCGGTGAAGGGGATCCGCGCGCCGATCTTCTCGGCGATGTCGTCGCTGTCCGTGACCAGCATGCCCTTCTGCGGGCCGGGCAGCGTCTTGTGCGTGCTGCCGGACACGCTGTCGAAGCCACCGTCCAGGACCAGGGTGTCTGGGGCCGCCGGCAACAGACCCAGCAGGTGCGAGGCGTCCAGGCAGATGGTCGCGTCGGGCGCGGCGGCCCGCAGTGCCCGGGCGTCGGGGAGGCGCAGCGTCGTGGAGGCATCCAGGTAGACGACATCGGCCGGGTGCTTCGCGATCCGCTCCGCGAGCGCCTCGTGGTCGATCGCCAGACGGTCGCGGTCGAAGGGGACGAAGTCCACCTGGTAGCCGTAGCCCTCGCAGACGGTCACGGTGGTGTAGTGGCCACCGCAGGGCCCCGGCGAGTGCCTGGATCGTCCGGTTTGATCATGTGATGCCGTAGAGGGCGAGGACGCGGGGGCGTTCGGTGTGGGCTCGTCGTCCGGCGGCGGTGTTGACATAGCCGGCGAGCTTGAGCGCGCTGCGGATCAGGTCGCGCAGGGCAGCGAGTACGGCGGGCGTGTTGTGGGTCCTGACCTGGGACTTGTCCTCGTTGAAGGTGACATCTCGGCACCAGTGGACGGTGTTTTCCACCGTCCAGTGCCCGCGAGCCCAGGACGCGATCTCGGCTGCGTTCGCTTCCTCGGCGGGCAGGTCGGTGATGGCGTAGACGGTCTCGCTGGACCACTTCTTGGCCCCGTAGAGACGGCGACGGCGCTGGATCCGCAGGACCTGGGCCGCGTGGGGGAAGAGCAGGCCGTTGACGGTGACGACCTGGACGAGACGCTGTTCGTGACGGCCGTGGCCGCGGGCGTCGTCGCGGTGGATGACGGGGATCTCCTTCCAGGGCAGGGCGTGGAGTTGACGGGCCTGGCCGCGCTGGTTGTTCTTGATGGTCAGCAGGTAGTGAGCGCCGCGTTCGTGCAGGTAGGTGGCGTGGTCGCGCTGGGCGTGGAGGGCATCGGCGGTCACGACCACCCCCGCGAGATCCGCGTCGTCGATTCTGTCGAGCAAGGGCTGGAACTCGGGGATTTCGTTGGTCTTCGCGCCGATCTCGCGGGAGGCGAGCGTGACACCGTCGCCGTGGCGGACGGCGGACAGGACGAAGACCCGGCTGCCGTCCGGGCGCCTGGCGCCCCGCAGGCACTTGCCGTCCACCGCGATCGCCCGCCGCCGGATCCGTACCGGCCCGGCATGGGCGGCCGCCCGGTGGGCCCGGCGCTGTTCACGCTCGGTGCCACCGTCGGGCATGACCGGCTCCGGCCGGCGGGGCTGTGCGGACAGCAAGGGCCGCAGGTAGTCGTAAGCCGCCGCACAGATCTCACCGTGATCCAGGCGTCCCAGGACGCTGCGGAGGGTCTTCTCGCTCGGCACCCGGTAGCGGCCGAGGAGCGGGTGGTAGGGCAGGCCGAAGGCGGCCAGTTCCTCCGGCGTCGCACGTCGGCACCACTCCGCCGCCGCGGTGATCGAGTCGTGGCCGGACGGGGTCATCGCGCAGACCATCAGGGCCAGCAGTGAGGAGAGCCGGTAGCGCACCCCGCAAGTCCCTCTCGGGTCGGTGACCGACTCGAACTCGGCCACCAGGCGGCGGACTTGGTCCTTGGCGGCCCCCTCGCCAAGGGCTTCCAGGCGGGGCACCGCGCAAGCGGGGGCAGCGACAGGGGATGATGGAGGAACGAACACGGCACCTTCGTGGATCTTGAAGCGTAGAGAACTCCATGATCCACAGGTGCCGTGTTCGCCTGCTTCCGGGGCCCACCACCGAGATCAACACCCCAAGCTGGGGCAATTCAGGCACTCGCCGGGGCCCTGGTGGCCACCGTCCTCGGGGGCCATGACCATGACTCGGCCGTTCGCCGGGGTCAGCGCGGTCAGCACCGTGTGCATCGTGTGGAGCCCGGACAGGAACTGTGCGAAGGCGTGTCGCGCGCCGTAGAACTCCTTCGCGAGCTGGACGCAGTGGTCGTGGACGCCACCGAGGCCCGAGACGTCGCCGTAGACGGCTACCGGTGTCTCCGAGTACGGGTATCGGTTGACCGCGTCGCTCGCGAGGGCCTCGGCCGCTCGGGGGGAGAGTCGGTTCTCGATGGGGAAGAGGTTGAGGCTGTCCTTGCGTCGCAAGGTGGCCAGGACGTCCATGGGCGCTCCTCGGCTGGGAAGTACGCGGTCTCGGGGGTCGTTCACAACCACGCGTAGCGATCCCTGTCCAAGCCGGCGTAGTCGGGGTCCAGGTAGATGAAGGCGCGCTGGACGAGGAAGTCGCGCACCTCGAAAACGCCGCACCAGCGTCCCGCACCCCACTCGGGCGTGCCCACCCGCCACGGACCGTCGCGGTGTTCCCCGTGGGTGGTCCCCTCGACCGCCAGCAGGTCCGTTCCCGTGGTGATCCAGTTGAAGGACCACGTGTGATGTTCCACGGACTTGATCGTCGACCCGAGATCGCCGAACATCCGAGCGATCGCTTCCTTTCCGCGTGCCAGACCCCATTTGGGAAAGAAGAAGTCGGCGTCCTGGGCGAAGAAGTCCAGGACGGGGGTTCCGTCGGCGCCGACACCGCCATTGTCGAACGCCTTGAAGTACGCGGTGATGACGGCTTTTCGTTGTTCGTCCGTCATGGGGGTCGATGTCGCCGCCATGTGACCACCTCCGAGGGTCTGGAGATCCGAGTCGGGGGGACGGCCCCGCACCAGGCGGTGCGGGGCCGTTCGGGAGTGCCCAGCGTCGCAGCGTCGGCTTGACGTGAACTTGACGCACTTCTGTTTCCCGGCTTGTGCTCGGGGGCCGGCCGCCGACGTGGGTTCACCGCTGCGAGATCCCCTGCCCGTTCCGCCGAGTGTCCGGGAGGTGTCGGACGCATCCCGGCGAGCACTCGACGGACGCGGAGGATCCGCTCGTCGGCGCGGCAGGATCGCCTCCGGACGGGATCGCGGGTGCCGCTCGAACCGGCGTCAGTTGCCCGTCATGGCGAGCAGCGCCGGCGCGTACCGCTCTCCCTTCACCGGCACGGCCGCCGCCTCCTCCACCGCCGCCAGGTCGGCGGCGTCGAGCCCGACGGTGGCCGCCGCGACGTTCTCGGCCAAGTGGACCGGGTCGCCGGTGCCCGGGATGGGGACGACATCGCCTCCCCGGTGGTGCAGCCAGGCCAGGGCGAGCTGCGCCAGGGATAGGCCCAACCGTTCCGCGATCGGACGCAACCGGTTGGGCAGCGAGGCGTTCTGTGCCAGGCTCTCGGCGCTGAACCTCGGCTGACCACGCCGGAAGTCGTCCTCGGCCAGGTCTCCGGTGCCCCGGATGGCGCCGGTCAGGAACCCCCGACCCAGCGGGGCATAGGCGACGATGCCGATGCCCAACTCTCTGCAGGTGGGCACCACCTCGGCCTCGATGTCACGCGACCACAGGCTCCACTCGCTCTCCACCGCCGTCACCGGGAGCACCGCGTCCGCCCGGCGGAGCGTGGCGGCCGACGGCTCGGAGAGTCCGAAGTACCGGACCTTGCCCTCTCGCACCAGTTCGGCCACAGCGCCCGCCGTCTCCTCCACCGGGACGTCGGGGTCGATCCAGTGTTGGTAGTACAGGTCGATGTGGTCCACTCCCAAGCGGAGGAGCGAGCGCTCGCAGGCCGCACGCACGTAGCCGGGTTCCCCGCACAACCCCTCGAACGCTCCCTGGGCAGATCGCACCATGCCGAACTTGCTCGCGATCACCGCCTCGCCCCGGCGCCCGGCGAGCGCCCGGGCGAGCAACTGCTCACCCGCGCCCAGGCCCTGGACATCCGCGGTGTCCAGCATGGTGACCCCCAGGTCCAGGGCCGCGCGGATGGTCGCGATCGATCTGGCCGGGTCGGGTCGGCCGTAGAAGGCCGTGGTCGGCAGGCATCCGAGTCCCTGGGCACCGACCCGCAGATCTCGCAGGTGACGCATCGGCATACGAAAGGACACGAGGAGACCTCCAAGAGGCCCGGCTCGAAGAGCGCGAACGGGGAGCCCCGAGTGCGAAGGCCGGGCGTGAAAGGTGGAAGACGGGACGGACGGTCGGAGAACGGGCCACGGCCCCCGCCGGCCCTCGATGGCAGAGCACCGGTCGGCGCTGCCGTGCGGCTCCGCCCCGAAGCACAGTAGGCATCTCCGCCCTCCGCCACAAGAACGTCCGACGCCTGGCGTGACGGCTCGCCGGCACGCGTGCGCGACCGCCGGGACAAGCGAGTCCGGGCCGGTGCAAGGGGACATCCACACGCTTGCAAGACAGGGACCGCACCGTGGCGCCACGGGCCCCCTCGGCCTCCCTCGGCGCCGCCGCCCGAGGCCGCCGGGCCGGTCTCCGAGCCACCCTCCCCACATGCGTACGCAACAAGGAGCTGCCATGTCGCGTGTATCCGCGACCCCCGGTGACCGTCCGACGACGGCCCACGCCCTCCTCCGGCGCCTTCGGGACCACGGGGTGGGCACGGTGTTCGGGGTGGTCGGCAGGGAAGCCGCCTCCATTCTCTCGACGAGGTGGGGGGCATCGACTTCGTACTGACACGTCACGAGTTCACCGCCGGTGTCGCCGCCGACGTCCTGGCCAGGGTCAGCGGGCGGCCGCAGGCGTGCTGGGCCACCCTGGGCCCCGGGATGACGAACCTCTCCACCGGCGTCGCCACCTCCGTCCTCGATCGCTCGCCGGTCATCGCGCTCGCCGCGCAGTCGGAGTCCCACGACATCTTCCCCAACGACACCCACCAGTGCCTCGACTCGGTGGCCGTGATGCGTCCGATGACCAAGTACGCCGTGGAGCTCCAGCGCCCCGACGACATCACGGACCTGGTGGACTCCGCCGTCGCCGCCGCGATGACGGAGCCGGTCGGACCGAGTTTCATCTCGCTCCCCGTGGACTTGCTCGGCGGAGCCGCGGACGTCTCGGAGAACCGGCCGGCCGCCGTCACCCCGGCGAAGCCGACCGGCGCCGTGGCGGACGGTTGGCGGGCGGCGGCCGGGGAATCGGCGGCGCTGCTCGCGGAGGCCGAGCACCCGGTGCTGGTGGTGGGCCCCGCCGCGATCCGCTCCGGTGCCGTCGACGCGATCCGGGCCCTGGCCGAGCGACTCGACGTACCCGTCATCACGACGTACATCGCTACGACTTCCAGTCCGGCGGCTTCGGGGCGCTGAGCATCTGGGGCGGACCACCCTCTCCCGGCGGTCGTGGCCTTCCCGACCGCCTTCCGAGGGCGCGCCCCGTCCCGTGCGCTCTTCGCGATCCGCCGCTCCCGGAGCGAGGCCCGGCGGGCACCGGGGACCGGGAACGGTCGCAGGAAGGAGGAGGCCCCCGCACCCGGCGGGGGGCCGCCCGGCCGGTTGCGGCGGACGGGCACGAAGGCGGAGCCCGTTCTGACGTGGACCAGGTCAGGGGCCGTCCGCACCGGTGCGCACCGTCCCGTGGGCCAGGAGACGGCGCAGAGCCGCGCCGACGAAGTCCCGGTCGGCGGCGTCGGCGCCCGCGCCCGCGAGATGCCCCCAGACACCGGGGATCACCTCCAGGGCCGATCGAGGGAGCAGGTTGGCGGACCTGACTTCGTCCGTGACGGAGAAGCACTGATCCCATTCACCCGGCAGCAGCAGAGCGTCGGCCCGGACCGAGGCCAGGGCCGACTCGGCGCTGCCGTCGAATCCCGGAGTGGCCCCGACGTCGGCGTGGTCCCAGGTGCGCAGCATGGCGAGAAGATCCCCGGTCGCCGGACCGTCGACGAAGAACCTCTCCCAGAACCCGGACAGATACGACTCCCGGTTCTCGAACCCCAGTGTCCGATACACCTGGCGGGCCCAGAAGGGGTGCGAGGTGCCCCAACCGGCGAAGACCCTTCCCGCGGCCCGCTTGCCCCGCTCCGAACCCCCGTCGGCCTTCAGCGCGGCGGACAGCCCCGAGAGGAAGACCCTGTTGTGCTCGCTGGTCACCGCCGAGCCGCAGATCGGGGCGATCCGCCTGACCGCCCGCGGGTGCGAGACCGCCCATTGGTAGGCGTGTGCCCCGCCCATGGACCATCCGGTGACCAGGGCCAACTCCCGCACGCCCAAGTGCTCGACGAGCCGATGCTGAGCGGCCACGTTGTCCTGTGGCGTGATCAGTGGGAACGCCGTGCCCGAAGGGTGGTTGCTGGGGGAGCTGGAGACGCCGTTGCCGAACAGGCCCGCCACGACGACGAAGTACCGCTCGGTGTCCAGTGGCGCCCCCGCCCCGATCAACCAGTCGTAGCCGGTGTGGTCGCCGCCGAAGTAGGACGGGCACAGCACCGCGTTGGCGCCGTCCGCGTCCAGTCTCCCGTGCGTGGCGTAGCCGATCACCGCGTCCTCGAGCAACCCTCCATCGAGCAGGGGCAACGCGCCGATCTCGTAGAGATGGTGGTCCACCGAGGTCCTCCGTCCGGGGTTTCGATCAGGTCCAGTTGGGGGCGATCTCGGTGGCCCAGAGTTCCAGGCTGCGCAGCATCACATCGTGGGGGATCAGCCCGGAGTACTGGCATTGGAGCAGGTACTCCGGGTCGTGCGTCTTCACCAGTTTCTCGATCTTGCGGTTGATGTCGTCCGGGGTGCCGACCCATTCCAGCCCCCGCTCGACCAACGTCCCGTAGTCGGAGCCGATGGGGCCGGTCTCGCCGACGTTGCGAAGCGCCTCCGTGAAGCCCATCGGGCCGAACCAGTTCTCGAAGATGAAGCCTCCACCGCGCGCGGCCCAGTGGTGGGCCTCCCGTGCGTCCCGCGCGACGAGGACGTCCTTCATCACTCCGATCCGCTCGCCGCGGCGCAGCGTCCCGTGACCGGCGGCCTCGGCCTCCTCCTGGTAGAGGTCGGTCAGACGGCGGACGACCCGGTCGTCGGTGTTCATCAGGATCGGCACGACACCTTCGCGGGCGCAGAACCGGAAGGTCTCCTCGCTGAAACTGAACGGTTGGAACACCGGGGGATGGGGACGCTGGTACGGCTTGGGGGCGATTCCGACTTCCTGCACGACTCCGTCGCCGTCTACACCGCGGCCGTACTTCCGTACCGCCTCGTAGGGGAATTCGAGGTCCTTCACCGGAATCGTCCACTGGTTCCCGGAGTGCGAGAAGGTCTCGGTCGTCCACGCCTTCTTCAGGATCTCCCAGTGCTCCTCGAAGAGGGCGCGGTTACGGCGGTCGCTCTCGCTCGCGTCGGACATCGTCCCGCCTACTCCGTACACCTGGCCCATGACCTCCGCCCAGCGTCGCTGGAAGCCTCGAGCGATGCCGACGAAGGTGCGGCCCCGTGTCATGTGGTCGAGCATGGCCAGATCCTCGGCCAGCCGCAACGGGTTGTGGAAGGGGAGGATGTTCGCCATCTGTCCGACGCGGATGTGCTTCGTCCGCATGGCCAGGTACAACCCGAGCATGATCGGGTTGTTGGAGACCTCGAAACCCTCCACATGGAAGTGGTGTTCCGTGAACGACAGTCCCCAATAGCCGAGTTCGTCGGCCGTCTGGGCCTGACGGGTGAGCTGCCACAGCATGTTCTGGTAATTGCGCGGGTTGACGCCCGACATGCCGCGGACGATCTGGTCGTGGCTACCTGCGGTCGGCAGATAGAAGAGGATGCACTTCACCGTGGTCCTTTCGTTCGCGGCGTCGACGCGGGTCGTGGGGGACGCCGACGCGACGGTTCCACCACGTTCTTGGCGTTCGCTTGACGGCATCCCTGTCCGTCGGACGTTCCGTCGTAGACCGCGGCCGTCCAGCGAGTGCCAAGGCGGCATGGCGAATCTGGGGGAGAACCCAGCGACCGCGAAGGAGCTCACCTTGACCTCAGCGATCTCCCGTGCGCCCGGGGCCACACTTGCCGAGATGGACCGTGCCACACTGATCCATCCGACCCTGCCGGGGCATCGAACCGACCGAACTCTGTTGGTCTCCGGATCCGGAAGCCGGGTTCGCGACGCCGAGGGCCGAGAGTACCTGGACGCGTCGGCTGTACTCGGAGTCACCCAGGTGGGGCATGGACGTGCCGAACTCGCGCGTGCGGCGGCCGAGCAGATGACTCGTCTGGAGTACTTCCACACGTGGGGGCCGCTCGGCAACGACCGTGCCGTGGAACTGGCCGGGCGACTGGCCACCCTCGCTCCCGACCCGTTGAGTCGGGTGTACTTCACCAGCGGGGGCGCCGAGGGCAACGAGATCGCGCTACGGATGGCCCGGCTCTACCACCACCGCCGCGGCGAGCCGGAGCGGACCGTCGTCCTCTCCCGCCGGACGGCCTACCACGGTATCGGGTACGGCAGCGGCGGGGTCTCCGGATTCCCCGTCTACCACGAAGGATTCGGGCCCTCCCTGCCGGACGTTCACTTTCTGACGCCTCCTCACCCCTACCGCCGAGATCTGTACTCCGGGGCCGACGTCACGGAGTTCTGTCTGGCCGAGTTGCGCGACACGATCGAACGCGTCGGTCCGGAACGCGTCGCGGCGATGATCGGCGAGCCGGTCATGGGGGGCTGCGGCGCCGTGGTCCCGCCCGCGGACTACTGGCCGCGTGTCGCGGAACTGCTGCGCTCGTACGGCATCCTCCTCATCTCCGACGAGGTGGTGACCGCCTACGGTCGAACCGGACACTGGTTCGCCGCACAGCACTTCGGTGTCGTTCCCGACATCATGGTGACGGCGAAGGGCCTCACGTCCGGCTACATCCCTCATGGTGCCGTACTCACCGGCGAGCGCGTCGCCGAGGTCGTCACCGGCGACCAGGGCTTTCCCGTCGGCTACACCTACACGGGGCATCCCACCGCCTGCGCGGTCGCCCTCGCCAACCTCGACATCATCGAGCGGGAGGGGCTGCTTGCGAACGCGGCCGGGATCGGCGAGTACCTCGGCGGAAGGCTGGCCGAGCTGACCGAGTTGCCCGTGGTCGGGGAGGTGAGGCGGCTCGGTCTGATGATGGCGGTGGAGCTCACGTCCGACCGCGCGACCCGCCGACCGTTGCCCAACGGCACGGGTGCGGTGGCCGACGCGCTGCGCGAGCAGGCGGCGGTCATCCTGCGCACCAACCCGTACGCGCTGGTGATCAATCCACCCCTGGTCCTCAGCCGCGAGGAGGCCGACGAGCTCGTCGACGGGCTGAGGTCGGTGCTCGTGCGGACCGGTCCAGACGGGCACGTGCGTTGATTCGGGAGGCGGGGGGCCAAGGCGCGGAGAGCGTGTGAGGATTCCGGACCCGGTCCGTCGGGCCGAGACCAGCTGAGAGACCGGCCCCCGCACGCCGGGGAGTGGAAGGCGCTGTGTCGGCGGACCGGACGGCGCGGCGGCCGGAGGGGGTGGGCGTCCACCCCGGAACTACCGACGCGCCACACGCGGCGCCGATCCGACCGACGAGCCGCAGCCGCCTTCACCGAGGAGGGCGGCGTACGGCCACTGTGGTCGGGCGTAGGCGTACTCGCCGCCGCGTTCGATCTCCTCGGCCGCGCAACGCATGGCCAGCCTGCTTTCCTCGGCACGACCGCTGTACAGTAGAGCGTCGCCCAGCAGGCCCAGGTGCAGACCGCGACGCAACAACGTGCGGTGTTGGGCGGCCTCGCGCAGCGCTCTGCGGATGCGGGCCAGTCCGGCTCCGGCCATCCCCTGGCGGACCTCGGCCCAGCCCAGCGGGACAGCCAACATACGCTGCCAATAACGCAGTTGGCAGCGGGTGGCCAGATCGACGCCCGCGAGTCCCGCCCGCCACGCGCCCTCCACGTCGCCCTCGCACACGGCCATCATCGCGTCCACGTATCGCGCGAAGGCACGGTCCCAGGGACGGTCGTAGCGGTCGGACTGGGTCAACCGCAGAATCTCGGCACGGTAGTGCTGCGCCTGGTCCCGATCGTCGTTGATCCAGTGGGTCAGCGCCAGATAGGCACGGCAGTCGACGCGTTGGTCGTAGAGGAGGGAAGCCGTCGACGACAGGCCCTCCTCCTGTGTGCCGAGCAAGTCGTCGGTGAGTCGCACTCCCCGAGTGAGCGTCGCGAGCGCCTCCTCGGTCCTGCCGGCGACATGCAGGGAGACCCCCTCGGCGTAGCAGGCCGCCGCCTCGGCCTCCGGACCTCCGCCGTGCGCGGCCAGTTCATGGAGCATCTCCCCGGTCTCGGCGGCCAGACCGTACTCGCCCGCGACGAGCGCCATGGCGGCGCGAGTGTGCAGCAGCGCGGTCGGTTGTGTGGTGTCCACCACCCTCTCCAGGCGCTGAGCCTGCCCGAAGGACTCCACCACGCGCGGGCAGGCGTATCCCTCGAGTCGGGCCCGAAGCCGCAGAACACGCTTGCACAGATGGAGTTCCACAGCAGGTGTCGCCTCGTCGGAGAGCTCTGCGACGATCGACAGTGCCTCCTCGAGGCATCGTAACGCCCGGCCGTGCTGGAAGCGCTCCTCCGCTTGGTCCGCCAGACCGACCAGCGGACGTATCCCCATGGGCGCTCCGAGCACCCGAGCGGACTCCAGACAGTGGTGGCGGATCCGGACGGTGTCGCTCTCGGGCCGAAACCGGGCGGCCAGTGCCTCGGCGACCTCCCTGTTCCAGTGGGCGCGAGCGAGCGGCTGTGCCTCGCCGACCAACAGCTCCCGCACCAGCCCGTGAGTGAACACCAATCTGCCCTCGGTCGCGGCGTCCGTGTGCAGCAGACCCGTCAGCAGCGCGTCGTCCACCAGACTCCGGGGGAGGCCGCGAGCGGACAACACCTCGTCGAGCAGCGACCGCGGCACCTGGGTCCCGATCACGGCACTCAGTGTGAGCACGTCCAGCGTGCCGGGGGTGCACGAACTCAGGCGGTCGTGAAGCACCTCGCGTACCTCGAAGGGGATCGCCTGTTGATCCCCGGTCGCACCGGCGGCCCGCGCGGAGAGCAGACTGAGCAGGATGAAGGGATTGCCATCGGACGCGTTCCACAACTCGCTCGTCTCCGCCGCGGAGGGCTCCGCGCCCCGGACCTCTGCGATCAGACGGCCGCTTTCCTCCTTGGTGAGGCCCTTCAACCGGAGCGTCAGCGCCGTGCCCTCCTGGAGGATCCGCCCCACCATCCGCCGCATCGCGGGGTCCTTCGCCAACTCGTGGTCGCGCAAGGTGGCCAAGACGAGGACGGGCGCCCCCGAGACCTGTTTGGCCAGCATGTGGAGCACTTCGAGCGTCGACACGTCGGCGGCGTGCAGATCCTCCATGATCAGGACCAGTGGCGAGCGCTTCGCCGCCGACAGCACGGCCTGGCAGATGCGAACCCGGTGGGCGAAGTGCCGGCTCGCCGTCCACTCCGCACCGATCGTCGCGTCTTCGGCGAGCGGTTCCCAAGGTCCGTCACCGGAGTCCAGCTGCCGGCGTACCTGTTCCCAGGCCCAGTAGGGAAGGGCGGACGGGACGTAGGCGGAGTGGCCGTGTACCGTCCTCGCACCCGCCGGTACGAGGACGCGCATCGCCTCGTTCACCAAGTGGCTCTTGCCGATGCCCTGTTCTCCGAGAACGAGGACGACGTGCCCGCGACCGCGGCGGACGTCCTCCACCAGACCGGCGAGCCGCTCCGTCTCCTGTTCCCGGACGACGACCCGGAAGTCCGGCCGATCCGGGCGTGGGGGATCGCAGGATTCGGGCGGGGTGGCGGGAGGCGCCTCCACCCTACCCGACGGCGCGGCGGTGAGTTCCTGCCGAAGGATCTCGCCGTGCAGGATCCGCAGTTCTCGGCTGAGGTCGACGCCGAGTTCTTCGGCGACGGCCTTGCGCATCCGCTCATAGGTCTGGAGGGCGCGTACGGGTTGCCCCAGATGATAGTGGGCCCGCATGAGATGGCCGCCGAGTCGTTCCAGGCTGGGATTGAGCCTGAGTTCCTCACAAAGAACGACCGCCACTTCCTCGTACGATCCCGTCTCCAGGCATGCTTCCGCCCATGTGTCGAGCGCCTGCAATCGCACCTGGTCCAGTCGGTCCGCCTCCATGACCGCGAACTCGTACTCGTAGAGTTCGCCCATCGGCCGCCCCTTCCACAGTTCCAGGGCGGAGACGGCCAGGGAACGAGCGGCCGTCGGATCACCGGTCGCGAGTGCCTCGCGGCAGTCCCGTACCCGTGCCTCGAACACGACGGCATCGACGAGTTCGGGGTCCGCTTCCAAGAGATATCCGTTGAGGCGACGTGCGAGCCGGAGCGAACGGTCGTGGCGTCGCAGGAGTTTCCTCAAACGTGACACGTACGCCTGCAGCGTCGCCATGACATGGAGAGGCGGGTCCGTCCCCCAAATGGCGTTGATGATCGTGGGCAGGGGGGCCACCCGGCCCACGTGAATCAGAAGAACGGCGAGCAGCGCGCGTTGTCTCGGCGGGCCGATGTCGACGGAGCTGTCGCCATCGATCACGCTCAACGGACCGAGCATGGCGAAACGTGTCGCGACGGCCCGAGGTTGATGGGGCATGACATCACCAGCCTTGAGAGCGGAATCTGTCTTCGCACGGTGATCTACATCCTTCTCAGGGATGGATCGACCCATGCTGTCGATATCCGTGTCCACGACGAAGCGGGCGCGATCGGTACTTGCCAAGCAACTTCACCGTGGGGGGCGGGGGATGCCTCGCATGCCCAACGACTCTGTGCGCACGGATCGGGTCCGGCCGGCTCCGGCAGGTCGCCGGCGGTGCCCGTCGTGCGTATCCCCGACGCGCCGGTGCGAGCGCCTCGCACCGCTCTCCTCGGAGACCTCGGTGGGCACACGAGGCTCGATGGTCTCCGATGCCAGTCGCTGGGCGACCGGCACGGGGCGCACCGACCCGAATTGGCGCGAAGTCGACGTGCCACGGATCGCGCCCTCGATTCCTCGGCGCGTCCGGAAGATCACTGGACTTGTTCCCGGGGTGGTTTCGCCGGTGGCGGGGCCGCCCTCCGTGTCCATGGTGTGGCCGGAGCCAGGGTCCAGGCGCCGCCGGTGGTGGCTTCGAGGCCGGGTCCCCCGTCGGCGGAGGTCGGGAGCGGCGGCTCGGCCACGGAGCCGGGTGTCGCCTCCACCGGGAGTTGCCCGGGAGGCGGACACCAGTCCGTCCCGTGCGGCGAGTGTGAGTGCGGCCGAGTGTCGCGCTTCGGAGGCGACGGGGCCGGGTCGGCCGTTCTTCTCGTGGTGGCGGCGTGTGTCGCGGCGCGCGAGCCGGCGGAGGACGTACCGGCGTCCTGCCCGGGGGCCGTCCCAGCGGCGGGCGTGCCGGAGGATCTCGCGTTCGAGGAAGCGTGGAAGTCTCGCGGGCGGCCCTGGAAGGCTCTCTCCCGGGTCGAGTCGGCCTTTCCGAGGGGGTCCCGACGGGCACGGCCATCCGACGGGTCGGCGGCGGGTGGCCGACCCGCTCCGGGGCCGGGCGTCCGGTCGACGGCTCCGGAGCGGGCTACCCGGGGTGGTGTTCGTATGGGCCGTTGGAGGCCAGGCTGATGAGCAGCAGCCTGGCGTTGGGGGTGAGGTCGGCCCGCCAACCGCGCCCGGGGGGTACGTACAGCACTTCGCCGGAGCGCAGGCGGCAGGAGAAGGGGGGCTCGTCCGCAGGACCGGCGGGCAGCCGGAAGGATCCGGCGCCTTCGGTCTGCTGGACCAGGAGGCAGTCGGCCGAGCCGTTGGACCTGCACCGGGGGCCCTCGACGTCGGCGAGGTGGCAGGCGAGGGAGGGGCGCAGGCCGGTCAGCCGGGCGAGTTCGCGGGTCTCGCTCGCGCGGGCGGCCGCGTCGTGGCCGTCGCGCGCGTGGTCCTGCTCGGGCCACAGGATGGCGGGCTCCCGGCCGTCGCACACGGCGAGGAACTGCGCCAGTTCGCGCACGTGGGGCGGGGCGCCCTCGGCTGCCGAAGACGCGCTGAACATGGGGCTCCTGGGGTGGGTCCGGAGGGTCGGGCGCGCGGGCCCGCGGCCCGCGCGGCTGGGTGCGCCCAGCATCTCGCACGACGCGCCTTCCGGACAGTCACGAAGAATTGTTCCCGTGTGGCCGCTCCGGCGCTCCGGAGGGGGGCGGGGTGGGAACGGGCCCCACACCGGGGCGGGCTGAGGGGGCGACGAGGGTTGCGTCCGGCTCGTCGGCGTCCAAGAGGCCTTGGGCCGCGGCGCGGACGCCGGCCTGGAAGCGGCTTTCGGCGCCCAGGTCGCCCATGATGTCGGCGATGTGGCGGCGTGCGGTGCGCAGCGACATGCCCAGACGGCGGGCGATCGCCTCGTCCTTGAGGCCGGCGGCGAGGAGCCGGACGATCGTCTCGTGGATTTCGCGGGAGACCGTCTCGAGCTGCTGGCCTACCGCCGCGGTGAAGGGGGTGGCCCGGTCCCAGGTCTGCTCGAAGATCTCGCAGAGGTAGGCGATGGTGGAGGGCTCGCGGATGACGACGGCCCCCCAGCTGTCGCCCTGGACGGGGATGAAGGCGGTCTCGCGGTCGAAGACGATGAGGCGGCCGAAGAGTTCGTGGGCCGTCCGGTATTCGCCGCCGAGGGCCGAGGCGGCGGCGACGTAGGCTTGGCTGGGGCCGTTGAAGCGTGCCGTGTGGTGGTAGAGCGTGCGCAGCCTGACGCCGCGTTCCAGGACGGCCCGGTCGCGGACGAGGGCTTCCTCCATCGCCTCGGAGACGCGGGCACCGCCGCCGGGCTGGCTGGCGATGATCTCCTCACAGCAGCGTTCGGAGGCCTGGGCGAGGGCCTCGCGCACGAGGTGGAGGTTCTCCAGGACCTCGACCGCCCCGACGGCCGAGCGCCGGTTGTCGTAGGTCGGGGCGGCGCGCAGCAGTTCCCTGCGGATGCCGGAGAGTCTCTGTCGCTGATGGAGGATCTCGGCCTCGACGGGCGCGGCGAGCTGGGCGGCAGCGGTCTCGGGTGCCACCGCGAAGACGGTGGCGGGCTCGTCGGGGTGCTGTTGGAGGAGGCGTAGCTTCAGCAGGCGCTTGACGGCGGCGGCACCCTCCCCGGCGTCCGCTCCGGTCCGCGCGGCGATGGCGTCGACCGACGCCGAGCCGTGTCCGAGCACCCAGGCGTAGACGGCTATGTCCGAGTCCTGTAGTTCGCCGGCCGCGGCCAGTGTGTCGTCCAGTCCCATGGCCCGCGTCCCTCACCCGTTCTGTCAGGGCCGTCCGGGGGGCGGCCCTGTGGTCAAGGCGAACAGAATAGGAGGAGGGTGCCTCTATGTCTTTCGTCAAGGCATCTCTGTCGGGTTTCGGGTGGTTCGGGCTTGCTGAAGCTATGCGGCGAGCTCGATGTCCGTCGGTGTCCGGGATTCGTAGAAGGTGCCGTCGCGGAGCATGGCGAACAGGACGCTGATGCGTTGACGGGCGAGGCGGAGGAGGGCCTGGGTGTGGGTCTTGCCGCGGGCGCGTTGCTTGTCGTAGTAGGCGCGGGAGGCCGGGTCGGCGTTCATGCAGGCGAAGGCGGACAGGAACATCGCCCGTTTGAGCTGCCGGTTTCCGCCTCGGGGTGCGTGCTCACCGTGGATCGAGGTCCCGGAAGACTTCGTTGTCGGGGCGAGTCCCGCGTAGGAGGCGAGGTGGGCGGCGGTGGGGAAGCTGGTGCCGTCGCCAACGGTGACCAGCAGGACGGCGGCGGTCCTGACGCCGACGCCGGGCATCGACGTCAGGACCGGGGAAAGAGGGTGAGCCTCCAGCAGGGCGTTGATCTGGGCTTCCATCGCCCGGCGCTGGGCGTGGACGGCGGCGAGCGAGGCGGCCAGGGAGGGGATGACGATGTCCAGGGTGCCGGTGCCGGGGACGATGACGGTCTGTTCGTCGAGGGCGTCGAAGACGTCGTCGATCAGCCGGGTGGCCATGCGCGGGGCCTTCGGGCGGATCAGCTCGACGAGTCTGCGGCGGCCTGCCTTGCGCAGGGCGGCCGGGGATCCGTAGCGCTCCAGCAGCCAGGTCACGGCCTGGTGGTCCAGACGCGGGCCCAGGACGCGTTCGAGGCTGGGGTGGAACTGGGTGAGCAGGCCGCGTATCCGGTTGCTGGTGCGGGTGGCCTCGGCCGCGAGATCCTGGTCGAAACCCACGAGGACCGTGAGCTCGGCGGTGATCTCGTCGGTCAGTTCCAGGGAGCGCAGGGTGTGCGGCATGGTGCGGGCCGCGTCCGCGATCACGGCGGCGTCCTTCGCGTCGGTCTTGGCCTCGCCCGGGTAGAGGTCGGCGATCCGGCGCATGGCAAGTCCGGGCAGGTAGGCGACCTTGCAGCCGGCATCGCGGGCCACGGTCAGCGGCAGGGCACCGATCGAGGCGGGCTGATCGACGATCACCAGGACGGTGCCGAACTTCTCGCGCAGCTTGTCGAAGACGGCCCGCAGCCTGGGCTCGCTGTTGGGCAGGGGCTTGTCGAAGACCTTCTTCCCGCCCGGGGTGAGTCCGTGGCCGTGGTGAGCGGTCTTGCCGACGTCCAAGCCCAGGAACACGCCCACGTCTTCGATCTCGAACATAGTGCCCCTTCCCAGGGGGTGTTGGCGGTGCCGGCCTCGGCTCGGGCGTCGTGCTCGCGCATCCACGTTATGCAGACCTGCCGCCCGCGAACTGCCCGGCATTGCGCCGGACCGGACGGTGGCCGGACCTCTGATCAGCGTCTCCGACGAACACCCCCGGACCGCGGCGACACCACCCCCCAGGTCATGCCATCGACAGGGGGACACAGTCATACCGGGCCCGGAGGCCGGCGGCCCCATTGCGGAACCGCAGAAAACATAACGGGGGAAGCGGCCTCGCACGGGTCGGTCCGCGGCGGGTCGGGCCTCCCGGTTGCGCGCATCGGAGTGCCGGTGCGGCGGGCGGGCGGTGCCAGGGATCGTCGAGCGGGCGGATCGCGCCCTACCACGGCCGGATGCTTCCCGCCCGACCGGCCGCGCCGACCCTGGCGGGCGGGCCTTCGGGTCGACGGCGGACGTCCGACGGGCCACGCGCGCCTGCGATATGACGAAAGATCCGTTACGCCGCCCGTCGTCTTCGTGCCAGGCACTTTGATGAGGGGGTGAAGGGTCGTTCGCGGGGCGTGGACACGACAGTCTGGTCCCTGTCAGGAACCGACCCCCGGCCCGGAAGCCGGGAGAGAAGGAACACCCCCCATGAAGATGAAGCGCGCCTGCCTGCCCGTCCGGCTCGTGTTGGCCGTGGTACTGACCGCCGTCTGCTCCGTCACGGCCGGGGTGGCGGAGCTGGTCCGGACAGCCGGGCACCCGGCCGACGTGACGCGCACGGTCGCGGAGGAATGCTCGGTCGGCCAGAAGTGCACCGCGGACACCTCCTGGGGTGGCTGAGACGCACCTGCCTCCATCCGCCGTACGTCCGCGATCCGTCACAGGAGTTCGTCATGTCCGACAGCACCGCCGCCGCCCTCAGCTTCACGCCGCGCGAGCAGCAGGTGCTCGCCCTCCTCTCCCGGGGCGACACCTACTGCTCCATAGCGAAGCGGCTGGGCATCAGCCGGCACACCGTCGACACCTACCTGCGCCACCTGCGGAAGAAGACCGGTACCCGCAACCGGACGCAGCTGGCGGTGCTCGCGTCCCAGCTTGGGTTCCGGGCCTGATCCGGGCCGCCCTCAGCGCAGACTGAGGGCGCCGGACCGGACGGTGTGCCTCAGGCCGCGGGTGAGCAGGAGGAAGCCGCCCGCGGCCCATCCCGCGAGGACGAGCGCCTCTTGGAGCACGAGGGTCGCCGGAAGCGTGCCGTCCAGGGCCAACTGGCGTACGGCGGCGAGTCCGTGGCTGACCGGCAGCACGGCGGCGACCAGGGCAGCCGGCCCGCTGCTCGGTACGGGGGTGTTGACGCCGGCCACCAGCAGGAGCGTGATGGTCGTGGCGACGGTCAGGTACATCCGCCACTCCGGTTTGCGCAGCGCGATCCCGGACAGGCACAGGGCGAGGCAGTAGACGCCGAAGGTCATCAGGGCGTTGACGCCCAGGATCGCGGGCAGGGCCGGCCAGTGGAGTGGGACGGGCAGCAGCAGGTGCACGGTCAGCAGGGCGACGGTCGAGGTCAGCAGGCCGTCGGCGACCCAGTGCAGACCGCGCGAGGCCAGTGCGAGGAACGGCGGTGTGCGGCTGATCAGCAGGAACTGCAGTGTGCCCGAGCGTAGTTCGCCGACGGTGGAGGTGACCACGCCCAGGGCGCCCAGCGGGCCGAGGACGACGGCGTTGCCCAGAGCGAGGTGGCCCTGCTGCTCGGGGGAGCCCAGGAGCTGCCCGAGGTTGGCGAAGAAGAGCACCTGGCACAGTAGCCGTACCACCCAGCCGCCGAGCCACGAGCGCCAGGTGAACATGGCCCGGTAGTCCTGGTACGCGGCGAGCGCCCCGTAGCCGACGAGGTGGAGCACGGCCCCCGCCGAGCGTCGGGCCGGTGGCACGGGGGCGGGGCGGTCAGTCATGGAGGACCCTCTTTCCGCTGCGTACGGAGGCCAGGACGCGGCGCAGCAGATACGCGCCCAGCAGGGTCTGGGCCAGGATCAGGGCGCACAGCACCGTCAGGCGCGGTGCCAGGTGCGGGACCGGGCCGGCGGCCGCGTCGCGCAGCAGGTCGGTCCCCCAGGAGAGGAAGAACACCTTGGCCAGTGAGTCGGCCGGGGCCGGCAGCCGGTCGACGGGCAGGATCAGGCCACCCAGCAGATAGAAGGGGTACGTCAAGGAGTTCTGCAGGGTGCGGGCCCCGCGGGCGGTGATCATCAGCGCGCTGACCAGCAGGGCGGCGCCGGCGCAGCCGGCGATCAGCAGGACGGTGACGGCCAGCGCGGTGACGGGATCGCGCAGAGCCACGTCGAAGCCGAACACCCATCGACCGATGAGGACGACCTCGAGCAGCACCGGCAACGCGAGCAGGGTGGTGGTGAAGGTGCGCACGGCCAGGGCCACGAGGTAGCGCTCCGGTGTGAGCAGCGACAGCTCCAGGGTGCCGTCGGACCGGTCGTCGTCGACGGTCTCGGCCGCGACGAACACCGCGTGGGACCACAGGCTCATGACGAACGCGGTGAGGGCGACGGTGGTGGCCAGGTCGGCGCGGTCGTGGCCGCGCAGGAAGTGGAAGAAGACCAGCGAGTACAGCGGGATGACGGCCAGGGTGGCGAGCATCCCCGGCGAGCGGACCAGGATCACGCCCTGGGCCCGCGCGGCGGCGCCGATCACAGGGTGAACTCCCGGTCCTCGATGACGGTCCGGTAGACTTCCGTCAGTCCCGGGGCGGTGACCGCGATGGACTCGGCGCGGGCCTGGGCGAGTAGCAGCAGGGCCTGGGCCAGACTCTCGTCGTCGGCCGGGCGGGCCGTGAGATTGCCCTCGGCATCGGTGGTGGCGCTGCCGGGCAGAGCGGCGATGCGCGCGGCGGTGTCGGCCCTCACGCCCACGGCCGTCAGCGTGCGAGGGGCGCGCAGCTCGGCGAGAAGTTCGGTGGCGGAGCCGATCCGCAGGATGCGACCGTGGTCGATCAGCGCGACACGGGAGCACAGGGTCTGTGCCTCCTGCATGTCGTGGGTGGTCAAGACGATGGTCGTGCCGTTGCTGCGCAGGGTGCGGACCAGAGCGCGGAAGCCGGCGCCGGCGTGCGGATCCATGCCGTTGGTCGGCTCGTCCATGACCAGGACGTCGGGCTCGCCGAGGAGCGCGCGGGCGAGGTGGACGCGCTGGACCATGCCACGGGAGAAGGTCTCGACCCGGTCGTCGGCGCGCGCGGCCAGGCCCAGGAGTTCGAGGACTTCTTCGGTGCGCCGGCGCACGGCCCGGGGGTCGAGGCCCTGGAGGGCCGCCCAGTAGCGCAGGTTCTGGCGGGCGGTCAGACGGCCGTACAGACCCCGGTCGCCGCCGAGCACCAGGCCGATGCGGCGGCGTACCTCGCGTGGGCGATCCACGACGTCGAAGCCCGCCACCCGGGCGGTACCCGAGGTGGGAACGAGCAGGGTGGTGAGGATCCGGGAGAGGGTCGTCTTGCCCGCGCCGTTGGGCCCGAGCAAGCCGAGCACCTCGCCCTGGCCGACCTGGAGGTCGACATGGTCCAGGGCCGTGACCTGTTGACCCCGCCGGTTCCTGAAAGTACGCGTCAGCTCTTCGACTTCGATGACGGCCACGGCTCAAGCCTCCCGTCGGCCGGAGAGCCGCAGTGGCCAGGGGGCCAGCTCGGCCAGTCGTTCCAGGGCGTCGGCGTGCAGGGCGGGGTCGACGAGCTCGTCGGTGACGAGCAGGAAGTCACCGACCGGCGTGCGGCTGATGGCCCCTTCGCTCCAGCGGTGTTCGGTGACACGGTGGCCTTCCCCGCGGCGCAGCGGTGAGGTCAGTTGCATGCCGTGGAGGCGGCGGGCGGGGGCGGGCCGTGCCCCGGCGCGGCGGCGCAGTTCTGCCGCGGCCGGGCCGCGCAGTCCCGCCACCAGTTCGTCGGGGACGGCGGTGGCCGGCGAGGGCGTGGCGCGCACGCGCTCGCACAGGGCGAGCAGTTCGGGGGCGAGGGCGAACCGTTCGGCGGCGGCGACCAGTTCCCGGGGGTCCGGGGCGGCGGGTGAGGTCATGACGCAGACCAGGTCGAGGACGTCCTTGACGGTGTAGGGACGCTGGAAGCGCTCCTCGGCCAGGGAGAGGACGTCGGCGAGGACCTGGTCGTCGGGCAGCGCCGCGCGCAGCGGGACGCCTTCGCCGTCGCCGGCGAAGGCGAAGGTGGTCACCTCGATGCCGTGGTCGGGGTCGAGTAGCGGGTCCTCGCCGGGCCACCATAGGCCGGCGTAGAGGTGCGGCCGTCCCCGGTCGTCGAGGTGGGTGAGTTCGGCCTCGTCGCTGTCGTGGTGGTCCAGGGCCAGGGCCAGGACCTGCCACAGTGCGGCTTCGGAGGGTACGACCACGTCGAGGTCGCCCAGGGCGCGCAGGACCCCTTCGGGGTAGTGGCGCGCCAGCGACGGTCCCTTGACGACGCGGGCGCCGGGCACGCGGGCGATCTCCTCGGCCAGCCGGCGGTAGGTCGCGGCGCGCCGGTGCATCCGGGCCAGTTCGTCGCGGGCGCCGGTGCCCATGGGGGTGCCCTCGCGCTCGGCCAGGGACAGGATCAGCGGGGCCAGGACGCCCCGCACCTGGCGGGCGGCCTGGAGCAGGCGCCGGACGGGGAGTGCGGTGTCGACCTCCAACAATTCGTGGAGGAGGTCGAGAGTGAGGGGGAAGTCGGAGCGGTGGTCCGCTGTCATGCGAGGACTCCTCGGAGCCGGGTGTTCGGGGCGGCGGGCCGCGGGGCGCCGGAGGTCGGCCGCCGGCGGGGGTGGTCAGGGGCGGGGGGCGTGAGCGTAGCCGTGGGTCGGGGTCCAGCCCTGGCGGCGCAGGGCGTCCACGACCCGGGCGGCGCGTTCGCGGCCCGCGGGGTCGACCGGATGGGTGACGTTGCCGATCAGCGGTCTGCCCAGGGCGGCGGCGGTCGCGGCGCAGGCCGCCACCAGATGTGCGGTCGCGGCCGGGCGCAGTGCGTCGTCGTCGACGAGGATGTCCACCAGGTCCACGAACTCGGTGCCGCTGACGTCGTCGTGGGCGTCGGTCAGGAGGGTGGCGTGCCCGATCGCCGCGGACGGGCCGGGGGTCCGTACCAGGTAGGAGCGCCGGTCGGGGGCGTCGAGCAGGGCCCGGACGGCCGCGTCGACGCCGGTGTCCGTGACGGTGTGGCCGCGGTCGGCGCCGGCGTGGCGGATCGCCCGCGCGAGCCATGCTCCGACGGCGGCGTCGTCCGATGCGGGGGCCTCGGTCAGGCGCAGGGGTACGGGGGCCGGTTCGGGCGTCGGGCCCGGGGTGTGGCGCAGGTAGCTGAGCAGGGGGTGGAGTCCGGGCGGCGCGGGCAGGCCCGCGGGGACGCGTACGACGGCGGAGGTGCAACCGGGGTGGCGCCGGAAGAGGGCTTCGAGCAGCTTCGGCGCCCGGGCCAGGAGTGCCGGGTCGGCGTGCTCCACCAGGAGTTGCGGTTCCCCGCCGACGGGTTCGACGTACTCGCCCGCCACCACCGGCAGGCCGTCGACGCGGCCGAGCAGGCCGGCCTCGTCCGCGGCCCGCAGGTAGCTGTCGTCGACGTCGAAGGCCGGTGGCGGGTCGCCGGGGGCCGGGCTCACTTCGGCTCCGGGCGGACGACCGCGATCAGGGAGGCGCCGAGGTCGGACGCCGCCCGGGAGACGTCGGCGGCCGTCACGGCGGCGAGCGCCTCGATCTCCTCCTCCGCGTCCCAGACCCGTTCGCGCAGGATGCGCTGGGTGGCGGTGGCGATGGCCCGGTCCAGTGGCGCCTCCGCTTCCCGGACCGCTTCGACGGTCGCCCGGCGGACGGCAGCCGCGAGGTCCTGTTCGCGGGGCCCGTCCTCGGCGACGGAGCGCAGCACGTCGCGGAAGGCGGCGAGCAGCCGGGGGGCGTTGTCCGGTTCGCAACCGGCGAGCATCCGCCAGGCCCCGGAGTCGCTGTAGTTGCGCGACCAGGAGCGGAACGCGTAGGCCAGGGCCTCCTGGTTGCGGATCCTGGCGTAGAGAGGGGAGGCGGGGCTGCCGCCCAGGAGGTGCGCGAGGACGGTGTGGGCGTACCGGCGGGGGTCGCCGGCGTGCGGTGCCCGGCCGCCGGCCAGGAGCCAGCAGAAGGAGTCGGGCCACTGTTCGATGTCCTGCGGGACGGGCGGGGCGGGGATGCCGCCGAGCGAGCCGCGGTGGGGGTCGGGGAGCGGGTGGCCGGCCTGGCGGTCGAGGCCGCCGCGTTCGAGCGCCTCGCGCAGGGTGCCCTCGGGCAGGCCACCGGCGGCGGCCACGGCGATCGGCGCGGTGCGCATCGCGAGGGTGTGTGCCGAGCGCAGCGAGTCGAGTGTGAGCCCGGAGACGGAAGCGGGGAGACCGCCGACCGGCGAGCCCAGCGGGTGTCCTTCGAAGAGCCGGGAGAAGAAGGCGTCCTGCACGGCGTCCGCGTCGTCGGAGTCGGCGGCGGCCAGTTCCTGCAGGACCACGTCGCGTTCGCCCTCGAAGTCGGCCCGGTCCCACTGGGGATCGAGCACGGCGCGGCAGATCCACTCGGCGACGTCGGCCGCGTCCTCGGTGAGCACCTGGGCGTGGAAGACCAGTGATTCGGGTCCGGTGGTGGCGTTGCAGTCGCCACCGCGGTCCTCGATGCGCTCGCTGAGCGAGGGCCCGTCTCCCAGGGGCGTGGACATGAGGAGGTGTTCGAGCAGGTGGGCCGCGCCGGCCAGGCCGGGCGGGTCGTGGCGCGCGCCGAATCCGAGCGCCACGCACAGGCTGGTGGTGCGCAGGGACGGGTCGTGGCGCACGACCACGGGGACGTCGGGCTTCGGTGAGGAGGGCATGTTTTTCCCGTCGTGCGAAAAGGGCGGGGGAGACAGGCAGGGGTGCCGCCGGACGTGGTCCGGCGGCACCCCTCACGGGTCAGGTCGATTACTTGCCCGTGCGGACGTTGACCTTGTCGAGACGCGGACGCATGGAGACGACGTGATTGCGGTCCATGATGAACTCCTTTGATGGAAAAGGTGATTCGGAATGCTCCGACCGGGGTGTTCTCCCCGGCGGCGCATCAACAATTTGACGGACCGGACCGCCTTCCGTCAACAATTCCGGGTATCACGAAAACCCGGATCACGTGATCTCGTCACCGGTTCCGAGGTCCCTTATCGGTGCCCCGCGTCGGCGCGCGCCGCGCCCATTCGTTGATGTACGGAAGGGGAATTCGACGGCATCATCGGAATCCGTTGTTCGCCGTTCCCGCGTTCGGCCGGGTCAGGACGTCCCGCGTACGTGTACTCCCCTAAGGAGAGCCAAGTGCCCAGCACCCACTCCCTGTTGCTGATCAAACCGGACGGGGTGGAGCGGCAGCTCCAGCAGGCGGTCGTCGAGGCCGCCGAGGAGGCCGACCTCACCGTCGTGTGCCGGCACCGGCTGCTGCTGGGCGAGGAGGAGATCGTCCGGGCTTGGGCGGACACCCGCCGCGGCGAGCACCCGCTGGAGCACCTGTCGCTGGACCTCTGGTATGGCGGGCGGCCGATGGAAGTGCTGCTGGTGCGCGGCCCGGACGCCCTCAACCGCGCGAACCGGGCCAAGTCCGCGGTGCGGGCCGACTACCGGCTGGGGCCCTTCGGGAACGTCGTGCACGCCCCCGACCACACCGGGGAGTTCGAACTCCAGATGTCGGTGTTCGCCGGCGACTGCCCGACCTGCGCCGGAACGCTCTCGACCGACTTCGGCGACTACGGCGACGTGCCCCAGGCCTACCCGCGCGGCACGCTGTTGCCCGCCGCCTGGCGCGACATCGAGCGGCTGCGGGAGCTGGCGCAGCCGATGTGGGAGGACCCGACGTCCTGCTTCTGGCGTCCGACCTACCCGCGGCCGTATCGGTCGCGGGAGTCGGCGGGGGCGCGGGACCACGCGGTGTACATCGCCGCCTCCCCGAACCAGCTCTCCTTCGACAACCTGGTGGGGGCGATGCTGAAGGCACTGCCGGGCATCGCCTTCCCACACGCGCTTGAGCTGATCCTCTCGGCCCTGCACCACCAGGATTTCACGCTGGCCGTGGGCACGCCTGCCGAGTGCGAGCGCTACCGGGACGCGCTGATGGCGCAGGGCCTGAACACCCCCATCCGTACGCTCGCCCAGGACGCGGCGCGCCGCCGCGAGCAGATCCGCACGGGTGGCACGGTGGGGACCTCCGGGGCGTCGGCGGCATGAGCGGCCGGCTGCCCGACCGGCGGGCCAAGCGCGCGGCGCTGCTGGCGGCGGGGGTCGACCCGTACCCGCCAGCCCGGACCGTCGACGTCCGCGTGGCGGACCTGTGGCGACGCTACGGCGCACTGCCGCCGGGCACGAGGACCGGCGTGGTGGTGAGCGTGGCCGGCCGGATCGTGGGCCGCCGCGAGCACCGGGCCGTCGCCTTCGCCACCCTGCGCGACGGGGCCGAGGAGATCCAGGTGCTGCTGGCCGGCCGGGCCGGCGCCGACGGCCCCCGGGCCGCGTGGCGCGAACGCACCGACCTGGGGGACCTGGTGGTGGTCGACGGAGAGGTGGTGACCACCGACAGTGGCGCCCTTGCCGTGGCCGCGCGGCACTTCACGATGGCGGCGAAGGCGCTGCGACCGCCGCCGGGCCGGACCGCAGGCGCGGCCGGGGCGGCGGACGGCGGGAGTATCGCGCACCGCGACCGCTACCGGCAGATGCTGCTGGACCCCGCCGCGACGGCGCGCGCGCAGGCACGCGGCGCGGCGCTGCGGTCCCTGAGGGAAGGCCTGTACGGGAGGGGGTTCACCGAGGCCGACACGCCTCTGCTGCACCCCCTGCCGAGCGGCACGGCCCGCCCGTTCACCGCCCGCATGAACGCCTGGGGCCTGCCGCTGTACCTGCGGGGCACCGCCGAGATGTACCTCAAGCGGCTGGTCGTCGGCGGGCTGGACCAGGTGTTCGAGATCGGCCGGGCCTTCCGGAACGAGGGCGCCGACGCGCTGCACTTCCCGGAGTTCACCGTCTGCGAGGCCTACGCGGTGCACAGCGACTACCTGGATGCCGCCGCCCTGGCCGAGGCCTTGGTGACCGCCGTCGCGCGCGCCCTGGCCGGGCCGGGGACCCCTACCCCCGCCATCGCGCGGAAGCGGTTCCACGACCTGCTCGGCGCTGCCCTCGGGACGTCGATCGACGCCTCGACCCCTTGCCGGGAGCTCGCGGGCCACGCCGCGCGGCACGGCATCGCGGTGCCGGCCGGGACCGGCCCCGGCGCCCTGGCACACCTGCTCTACCGCAAGCTGGCCGAACCCCGCATCGAGCGGCCGACGTTCGTCTTCGACTTCCCGGCCGAGGGGGCGATCCTGGCCCGCCCGCACCGCGCGGACCCGGCCCTCGTCGAGACGTGGACGCTGGTGATCGGCGGGCTGGACGTAGGCCAGGGCTGCACCGAGCTGACGGATCCTGTGGAGCAGCGGCGTCGGTTCGCCGACCAGGCCACCGCCCGGGCGGCGCGGGGCCTGGACGCCACCGTCCTCGACGAGGGCTTCCTGGCGGCCTTGGAGCACGGCCTGCCGCCCCTGGGCGGCCTGGTGCTGGGGGTTGACCGGCTGATCACGGCGCTGCGCGGCGACGGACGGCTGCGCGACAACCAGTGCCACCCCATCAGCCGTCCCGGGCCCGCGTCCGGCGGGGCACCCCACCCGGACCGGTCCGGACCCGCACCGGGACCGCCCGGCCGAACCAGGACCGTAGGCGGCCCACCCGCCCCGCCGGCCCGCTCCGCACCCCCGCCCGAGGCACCCGCCCCGACTCTTCCACGACCCCAGGAAGGAGCAGCTCCGTGATCACCGACCACGAGCGGCTCGACGAGCTGCTGACCGGCGCGTGCGACCGGTTCGCGGACCGGCCCGCCCTGACCGGGGGCGGTCGCACCCTCACGTACGCCGCCCTGGCGGACGAGGCCGCTCGGTCGCGCGCCGCACTGGAGGCGGCCGGGCACCGCGCGGACGGGCCCGTCGTCGTCCGGGTCGGCAACGACCCCGCCGACCTGGCCGCCCAACTGGCGGTGTGGCAGGCCCGGGGCGTGGTCGTCCCGGTGCACCGGAGTTCGCCGGACGCGGCGCTGCGCGAGACCGCCGCACGCACCGGCGCCCGGCTGGTCCTGGACGGCACGCGGCCCGCCGGCGGCCTCGTCCGGACCACCGGGGGCGCGTCGACGCCCGCCCCGCGCGAACTCGACGCGCGGCAGGCGCTGGTGGCGTTCACCTCCGGCACCACCGGCCGGCCCAAGGGCGTCGTCCTCTCCCACCGTGCGCTGGCCGGCAAGCTGCGCGCCATCCAGGAGGTACTGCCCTTCCGCCCCGATGACCAGGCCCTCCAAGTCCTCCAGCTCAACTTCACCTTCGGGCAGTGGACCTCGCTGCTGACCCTGGCCACCGGCGGCACCCTGCACCTGCTGCCCCGCTTCCACGCCCCGGCTGTGCTGGCACGGCTCGCCACCGCGCGGACCGACCGGATCGCGGTGGTGCCCAGCATGCTGCGGATGGTCGACCGGGAACTGAGCGAGCCCGACTCCGGTTCGAGGCTGCGGAAAGCGCTGCGGGCGTCCGGCGGGCCCGGCATCTGGATCACCGGTGGGGAGCCGCTGCCGGCCGGGCTGGGCCGGCGGCTACGGGAGGCGCTGCCCGGCTCGGGCATCGCCGACGTCTACGGCCTGAGCGAGACCTCGACGTCCGACTTCGTTCTCCCTCCCGACCGCTACGACGCGGCGGCGGGCACCATCGGCCGGCCCGGCCCGGGCGTGGAGTTCCGCATCGCCGCCGGGGACGGCCCGCCGCTCCCCGCCGTTCCCGGCAAGGCCGGCGAACTGTGCCTGCGCACGCCGTATCTGATGACCGGGTACCTGGACGACCCGGCGTCCACCGGGGAGGCGGTGGACGGAGGCTGGCTGCGCACCGGCGACCTGGCCGTGGTCCGGCCCGCGGACGGCATGGTGGAGCTGGTCGGACGCCGCAGGCAGCTGATCTCCCGCGGCGGCGTCAAGATCGCTCCGCTGGAGGTGGAGCGGCCCTACGCCGACCACCCGGGCATCGCGGGCTGCCTGGCCGTCGGGGTGCCGGATCCGATGCTCGGCGAGCGCGTCCACCTGGTGTGCGTGCCCGCGCCCGGCGCCGACCCCACCGAGGAGGAGCTACGGGCCCACGGCCGACTGCACCTGGAGCCGTACCAAGTGCCCGAGCGCGTCCACTTCGTCGCGGAGTTGCCGCTGGGCCGGACCGGCAAGACCGACCGGACCGCCGCCGCGCGGCTGGCCGCGGACGCCCCGGACCGGACGGGGGCGACCGGGTGACCCTGCTCGGCGTCTCCACCGCCGCGCTCGCCGACCGGGACGACTTCGCGGCCCTGCTCGCCTACCGGCCCGACGTGGTCGAGTTCTACGGCTACCCAGGCTCGGCGCTGCCCCGGATCGCGCGATTCTGCTCCCGGCACGGCATTCGGCCGGCCCTGCACACCCCCGTCCCCTACGAAGGCACCACCGCGCCCCGGCGGTTCGCGCCCACCGGCCCGGATCCGCGAGAGGCGGCGGCGGCTCTGCGGACGACGACGGCCACCGTGCGCTGTGCGGCGGACCTGGGCGCCCTCCACGTCGTCGTGCACTTCCCGAGCCCCTACCCGCCGTATCCGCAGGTCGGGTTCGAGCGGGCCGGACAGGACTTCCTCGCCGCCACCGCCGCCCTGGCCCGAGAGCACGGGGTGAGCGTGCTGGTCGAGAACCTCTCCGCCCACCCGCTGTTGCGCACCCCGGGCCAATACCACCGGGCGTTGGCCGGCCACCCGGAGCTGGGCCTGTGCCTCGATCTCGGCCACGCCCACCTGCTGGGCCCGCGGCACGCGGCGCCCGCCGGCTTCGCCGACCTCTTCGGTACCCGCATCCGCAGCATGCACGTCTACGAGACCACCGTCGCCCGCTATCCGCGCCACGGGCACGAGCCCGCCGACCGCGGCGGCACCCCGGCCGAGGGCTTCCTGGGCCTGCCCGCGCTCCTGCCCGATCTGTTGCGCCGCACCCGGCCGGCGGCGCTTGTCATGGAGCACGAGCCGGTCCCGCCCGGCACCGAGCCGGCCGTCGCCGACTGGCTCCGCGAACTGATCCACCACCACGACGACGACGCAGGAGCGATCGCATGAGCGACAGCACGCACACGGGTCTGCTGACCCGCCTCGCCGGGACCACCGGCACCGACCGCACCACGCTGCTCAAGGAGCTGTCGGAGACCACCCAGCACCTGATCGACACCACCGGCCGCGGCCTGGACCTCACCGAGGCGGACCTCACCGGCCTCGACCTGAACGGGACCGACCTGCGTCGCGCGACCCTGAACCGGGCCGTGCTGCACGGCACCCGGCTGGTCTCGGCCGACCTGTCCGAAGTCACCATGGTCTGCCCCGGCATGGAGCGCACCGACCTCCGGGGCGCCAGCCTGCGCTCGGCGTACGTGCACGCGCTGGCTGCGCAGACCTGCGCCTTCGACGGCGCGGACCTCACCGGCCTGCGGGACGCCACCGGCTCGCTCTTCCACGGGTGCGGCATGCGCGGCGCCCACCTCGACGGCGCCCACCTGGCGGGCTCCTTCTTCTACCAGTGCGACCTGTCGGACGGTTCGGCGCGGGCCGCCAATCTCCAAGGCGCCCTGGTCAACGAGTGCCTGCTGAACCACGCCGTTCTCGACGGCGCGCTGGTCGACCAGCTCACCGTCACCAAGTCCTCCCTGCACGAGACCTCGCTGCGCGGAGCGAGCGGCAAGGGGATGGTCCTCCAGCGCCTGACCGCCGCGGACGGTCTGGTGCTGGCCGGGGCGTCCCTGCCGGGGCTGCGGCTGTCCGAGGTCCGGGCCGACGGGCTCCAGGCCACCGGACTGGCCGCCCGCGACGCCGACTTCACCGAGACCGTGCTGACCGGCTCCGAACTGACCCGGGCCGACCTCAGCGGCGCCCGGATCAGCCGCTGCGACCTGCCCGGCGCGCTCCTGGCCGAGGTCCACCTGACCGGCGGGTCGGTGGCCTCCAGCAGCCTGCGGGGCGCGGTGCTGCGCGGCGGGCACGGAGAGAACCTGCACCTCGTCGAGAGCGACCTGAGCGGCGCCGACCTGGCCGGCTTCACCGGCCGTTGCCTGAGCGCCCGAGACGTCCGGCTCACCGAGGCCAACCTGCGCGGCGCCAACCTCTACCGGGCCATGCTGACCGGCGACCCGCCGCGCGCCATGAGCCTGCGCGGCGCCGTACTGGAGAACGCCACCCTGGTCCAGGCTTACCTCGCCGCCGACCTGCGGGACGCGGACCTGCGAGGCGCGAACTGCGCGTACAGCCGCTTCAGCCAGTCGGACCTCAGCGGCGCCAAGCTGACGGGCGCCGGGATGTACCAGTCGACCTGGGTCAAGGTCCCGGTCCGCGGCGCCGACCTGACCGGGGTGCGCGCCCCGGTGTTCGCCGACCGCTGCCCGGGCCTGCGCGAGGCCCTGGAGCGGGCGGGCGGCCCGGCCGCCGCGGAGTTCGGCTCCTTCCTGGGGCACTTCGAGGCCGCGCTCGCCGTCGGCCGCAAGGGCTCGACGTGACCCGCGTCCTGATCGTCGCGGCCCACCCGGACGACGCCGAACTCGCCCTGGGCGGCACCATCGCCCGTCTCACCGACGGCGGAGCGCAGGTGACGGTGGCCCTGTTCACCGTCTCCGAGAAGGCCGACGGTGCCGACCGCGGGCGCCGCCGTCGGCGCGTCGCCGCCGCCGAGGCCTCCGCCGACATCCTGGGACACCGGCTGCACTGGCTCGGCGACGGGCACCACGACCAGGTCGAGGACCTGCCGGAGTACCAGGCGGTCGCTCTGGTCGACGACTTGGTGGCGCGGACAGACCCCGAGACCGTCATCAGCCACTGGGATGGCGACTCGCACGGCGACCACGTCCGAGTGGCCCGGGCGGTCGTCGCCTCCTCCCGCCGCTGGCCGCACGCCGCGCTGGCGCAGTTCGGCCCCAACGAGCACCGCACTGTGCGGCACGCGCAGTTCGTGCCCCACCTCTACGTCCCCACCGCCGACCAACTCGCCCGCAAGGCGGAGGCACTGGCCTGCTACCGCTACCCCGGACAGGGGTTCCGCCCCCTGGACACCGACACGGTCGAGCTGTTCGACCGGGCGCGGGGGGCCGCCGTGGGGCTGGACGCCGCCGAAGGACTGCGCCTCGTACGCCATCGCCTCACCCCCGGCCGTCCGCTCCTCTGAGCGCCCGGTCCTTCCCACCGAAGGAGTCACGCCGTGACATCACTGACCACCGAGCCGACCTGGGCCGCGACCGCACCGGCCGCAGGCCCCGCCGTCCCCGTCACCCGCCACGACCACCGTGCGGAGCTGGCGGCCGGACGCGCCGCCGCCTGCGTCTGGGGCCTGGGGCACATCGGTTGGTCCACCGTCGAGGCGCTGCGCGCCGAGGGAGTAGCCGTCGTCGGCTACGACGTCGACCCCGACCGGGTCGAGCAGCGCGGCGCCGACGCGGCCGGACCGGCCGGGCCCGCCGCGCCGGTGACCTCCGACCGGGCCCGCGCCCTGGCCGAGGATGTCGCCGTGCACTTCGTCGCCGTGCCCACCGAACGCGAGGCGGAGCCCTACTCCGGGGCCCTGGTCGAGGTGTTCGCCGCGATCGTCGAGGACACTGCGGCCCGACGGCCCGAGCGCCCCCCGCTGGTGGTCGTCGAGTCGACGCTGACCCCGGGGACGGTCGAGGAACTGCTGCTCCCGATCGCCACCTCGGCCGGCCTGGAGCCGGACACCGACCTGCTGCTGGCGCTGGCCCCGCGCCGCGACTGGTTCCTCGCGGAGGGCTACGGGCTGCGGGACCTGGACCGGATCTACTGCGGCGTGGGGGCGCGTTCCGCCGACGCCGCCCGGGACGTGCTGGAACTCATGTGCGACACCCTGCACCGGGCTCCCAGCCACGTCGAGGGCGAGCTGGTCAAGTGCGTCGAGAACGCCTACCGGCACGTGGAGATCACCCTCGCCAACCAGCTGAGCCTGGCGTACACGCACGTGGACATGGTGGAGGTGCTGCGGTTGGCGGGCACCAAGTGGAACATCGGGACCTTCCACCCGAGCTTCGGCACCGGTGGCTATTGCATCCCGCTCTCCAGCCGCTACCTGCTGCGGGGCGCCGTCGACGCCACCCGGCTGTCGCTGCTCAGCGAGGCGGTGGACACCGACACGCGGATGCGTGGCCTGGTCGCGGAGGCGGTCGCCCCGCGCGGCCGGGTCCTGGTCCTGGGACTCGCCTACAAGGGCGGCATCAAGGTCGCCACGCTCAGCCCCGCCGTCGCCATCACGGAGGAACTGCGCAGGCTGGGAACGGAGTTCAGCGTGTACGACCCGATGTACAGCGCCGCCGAGATCGACGCGCTGCTCGGGCCCGGCACGGCCGCCACCGACTTGGCCGACGCCTTCCGGAAGGCATCGACCGTCCTGGTCGTCCCCGACCACCCGGAGTTCCGCGGCGAGCCGTACCTCGCGCTGCTCGACGAGCCGCGCGAGCGGCAGCTGCTGATCCTGGACAACCACGGGGTCTGGGAGGACCGCGACTGGCCCGGCCATGTCGCCTACCGCCGGGCCGGCGGTACCTCCTGGCTGGACGTGCCCGCGCCCACCGCGGCGGACGCCCGATGACACCCCCTGCGTCAACCTCAGACCGCTTGAACCCACTCGGGCTGGGGCAGGAAGTGTTGTGCCGCGCCGTGTCGGGCGGGGTCGTAGGGCTCGTGGTCGAGCCGGCAGCGGTGGAACACGCGGACCCATGCTCGGGCCAGGAGGCGGGTCGCGTGCGGGTGGTCCATCCCGCGGCCTCGGGCCCGGTGGTGGATGTCGGCCGCCCAGGCGCTCTCGTGGCGGCTGTTGTCCGCGAAGGTCGTGATGGCCTGGCGGAGGCGTTCGTTGCAGGCCCAGCGATAGCAGACCCCGCGCACGCGTCCGGATCCCTTGGCGACCGGAGCGACGCCGGCGAAAGCGGACACGACGTCCGGGCTGTCGTAGGCGTCGAGGGAGTCGCCCCACTCGGCGAGCGTCTGGGCGGCGTTGACGCGCCCGGCCCTGGGCAGCGAGGCGAAGATCCGGCCGTCGGGATGCCGGCCGAGGTGGGCGTCGACCGACCGGTCGAGGTCCTTCTTGACGCCTGCCGGCGTCCGCGGCACAGCGACCAGAGCCATGACGGCGTCCCGGCCCGCCTCGGCGTGGTGCTCGGCCGTGACGCCGGGCGGGGCCGCTCGCAGGCAGCTGACGAGTTCCTCGGCCGTGCGCCGGCCCGAGCGGCCGTGCTTGGCGCAGCACGCGGCCATGCGCTTCTCGCCCAAGGCCGCGGCGGAGGCCGGGGTCGGGTAGCGGGTCGGGAACTCCAGCGCGATCGGCGACTCCATATCCTTGAACAGGGCCTTCACACCCGGCCAGAAGGCATCCAGCAGCGCGGAGAGCATGTTGGTGGCCATCACCGGCTGCCGGACCACGTCGTCGCGGGTGCGGACCACGGTCCGCAGGGCCTTGGTCTGGTCGGAGAACGGGTGGCCCGGGCCGAGCTTGTGGTGCCGCAGCCGCAGGTACTCGGCGATCACCATCGCGTCCCCGGGGTCGGACTTCGCGCCGGACAGCACCTCGACGTCCCGCCACGCCTTGATGGCGTTGGACTTCACCGGCACCACCGGTTGCCCGGCCTCCAGCAGCCCGTCCACCAGGCGCCCGTCCGGCCGCTCGATGGCCGCGGGTATGTCCTCGGCGGCACCCAGCCTGGCCAGGCGGCGGGCCAGGTCGGCGGACTCGGCGGCGGTGTGGCTGATCGTGAACCGGGTCTTGGGGCGGCCGGCTTCGGTCAGGACGCACACCGCGTGCTCGGCCGATCCCCAGTCGATCCCGACGTGGTACGCGCTCTCGGGCAGTGCCACAGCCTTCCTTGGGCCTGTCAGCGACAGGCCGGTGACGGAGCCTGTCCCCCGGCGGTCACTGACCGGCGCTCTGCGGCGCGTCCCTCTGTCGCCGGTCGACAGCTCCGCGAAAGCCGGGGGCGGCAGTGTCGTCGGGGCTCTCGCCGAGCCACCACCCCAGGCCGTCACCCCGGCTCTCACCGGCATCCGACCACGAGCATCCAACTGGATCCCGCAGAAAGGATGGTGGACCAGTGACCGCCCCCGCCGCGCATCTTCGGCCGGACGCGGCCCGCCACGCGGACGCGGCCCACGACCCGGTGGTCGTGCGTGGCCGCGCGGTGGCCCGCGAGCTGCTCGCCCCGGCCGCCGCCGCGACCGCCGTGGGCCGGGTCCCGCGCTCCCACCTCGACGCCCTGGGCGCGGCCGGCGCCCTGGGCACCGCAGTCCACCGGCCGGCCGCCCCGGTCACCCCCGCACAGGTCCAGCGCGAGGTGTCCGAGGCGATCGCCGCCGCGGACGGCTCGACCTGGTGCGTGTGGGCCCAGCACCACCACCCGCTGCGCGAGGTGGCGGGCAGCGCCGACCCCGAGGTTCGCGAGCGCTGGGCCGGACCAATGGCGGCGGGCCGTGTGCTGGCCGCGGGCGCGAGCTCCCATCTGCGTCGGTCGGGTCCGCCGGCCGTCACCGCCGTCCGCGACGGCCGGGGCTGGCGGCTGCACGGCCGGCTGGCCTGGCTGTCCGGCTGGGGGATCGCGGACGTGGTCATGGTGGGCGCGGTCACCCGCGACGACAGGGTCCTGTTCGCCCTGCTGGACTGCGACGAGCGAGCAGGGATCGGCGAGGTCCGCCCGCAGCGGCTGTGGGGCATGGCAGCGACCAGCACGGTGTCGGCGCGACTGGACGGCACCGCCGTCGCACCCGACCGGGTGGTCGCCCTGCACCCGGGCGCCGCGTGGCGCCGCGCCGACGCCGAGCGCCGCCCGAACGTCAACCCCGGCGTGTTCGGCACCCTCACCGCCGCCACCGCCTGCCTGACCGACGCCGCGCAGAGCGCCGAGTACCGCGAACTGGGCCTGCGCACCGCCGCCGAGGCGGACGCGCTGCGGGCCGCCGCGTACCGTCTGATGGACGAGGTACCGCCGCACGAGGCCGCCGAGGAGCGCCTCGCGGTCCGGTCGGCCGCCCTGGAACTGGCCTGTCGGGCCGCCGCCGCCTGCGTCGCGGCCGGTGGCGGGGCCAGCGCCGCCGCCGGTTCGCCGCCGGCCCGGCTGTTGGCGGAGGCATCCTTCCACCTCGTGCAGGCGCAGACCCGGGAGAGCCGCACCGCCACCGGGGCACGGATGCTCGCCGTCGCCGACGCGGTCCGGGGCGCGCGGTGAGCGGTCCGGGGCGCCGGCACCGATTCCGGCTCGCCGACACCGGACCCGAGTCCCCGAACGCGCTGCACGGCAGCCGCCGAACTGGCGGCGGCCTGCCCGCGCGTCCACCCCGCGCGGCACGTACTTCGCCGGCGCCGACGTCGTTGGCCGGGCGAGCGGGAGGGGCCGAAGTTCTGCCACGCCCTGCCCGCCGGTCGCGACATCGCGGCCATCCCTCACCGGGTCTTCCACAGCGGTCCGGAGCCGGGCGGCCCGTTCGTCCGGTTCACGTCCCGCGAGCCGGAGGCCGTGTTCGAGGAAGCGGCGCGCAGGCGCGCCCCTCTCCCCGTGCCGCCCGACACCCACCCCCGTACGGAAGGGACGAACCCGTGACCACGACGGCCGCCCACCCCACCGCCCTCCCGGCCGCCGCGCGCCGGGCCGAACTCGAAGCCGCGCTCGGCGCCGTGACAGCCCGCGTCGAGTCGGCTGCCGCCTCGTGCGGGCGCGACCCGCGCGGGATCACGCTGGTCGCCGTCACCAAGACCCGGCCCGCCGCGGACGCCCGGATGCTGCACGCGCTCGGCGTCCGGCACCTGGGCGAGAACCACGATCGTGAAGCGGCCACCAAGGCCGCCGACCTGGCCGACCTGGCCGGCCACCCCGAGCCGCCGCAATGGCACTTCGTCGGCTCGCTCCAGCGAAACAAGGCCGCCTCGGTGGCGCGCTACGCCTCGCTCGTGCACTCGGTGGACCGTCACGCTCTGGTGGCGGCGCTGTCCCGGGGCGCCCTGAACGCCGGTCGTACCCTGTCCTGCCTGCTCCAGGTCAGCCTGGACGGCGACCCGCGCCGCGGCGGCGTGCCCGCTGACGGGCTCGCCGCCCTGGCCGACGCGGTCGCGGACGCCCCGGGCCTGCGACCTGCCGGGGTCATGGCGGTCGCCCCGCTCGGCGAACCCGCCGAGGCGGCCTTCGACCGGTTGGCCGCACTCGCCGCCCGGCTGCGCGTCGACCACCCGGAGGCGACCGCCGTGTCGGCCGGCATGAGCGGGGACCTGGAGAAGGCCGTCGCGGCGGGTGCGACCCACGTGCGGATCGGCTCCGCCCTGTTGGGTGGCCGGGCGTACCCCGCCAGGGGCGGGACACCGCCGGGCGGAGCCGACTCGGAGACGTACGGTCCGGCGAGCGGGCGGACGACGGAAACGCACGCGACGCCGCCCGGCGGTGCCGCGTGAGCACTTCGCCGCCGCCGCTGGCCCCCGTCGGTCTGCCGGCCGCCGGTACCGGGACCCGGCCCCTGGACCTGCGCTACCTGGAACGCCCGCCCGCCGACCACGAGCGCCCCTACTTCCCTTTCGTCGCGGACCGCCTGCGCGGGGTCCTGGACCGACCGGGTGCCTCCGTCCTCGACATCGGATGCGCCAACGGCGCCTTCCTGCACCACCTAGCGGACCGCCACCCGCACGCCACCCTGTCCGGGGTCGACGCGCTGCCCGCGCTGGTCGAGCACGCCGCCCGGCACGTACCCGGGGCCGACTTCTTTGTCGGCGACGTGGGCCGTGCCCGAACGCTGCCCGAGCGGCAGTACAGCGCGGTCACGATGCTCACCCTGCACAGCCACTTCGACTCCCTCGATCCCTGGCTGGACCACGTCTTGGACCTGGTGGAACCGGGCGGGCGGGCGCTGTTGTTCGGCACCTTCAACCCCTTCCCCGTCGACGTACTGGTCCGGCTGCGCCAAACCGACGGCGCCGAGGACGACGACTGGATGCCCGGCTGGAACATCCACTCCCGCGCAGCCTTCGCGGCCCGGCTCGCCGCTCGCGGACAGCGCCACCGCTTTCACGACTACGAGCCGCCGGCGGACGTCCCGTGCTCGCCCGACGATCCGCTGAGCACCCGCCGCGCGACCTTGGACGGCGCGACCGTGCTCACCAACGGTGCCGGGGTGCTGCTGCCGTTCGCCCTGTTGGAGGTGTTCGCATGAGTGCGCGCCACCCCGCCCGGCCGCTGGCCGAGCCGCTGCGCGCCCTGCTCCGCAGCCCGGTGACCGGGGGCCCGCTCACCTGGGCCGGGCCGCACCTGCTGACCGACGGCGAAGGGCTGTGGCCCTGCCCGGAGGGCATCCCGTACCTGCGCACCGGGCGCGACGGGCTGCGGGCGCGGGCCGTCGATGCCCTGCGGGCGGGCGAGGTGGAACGTGCCCTGGCCCTGCTGCTGTGCGACCGCAAGGACGACACGGTCCCGCCCGCGGACCCCGCGGCGGCCCTCGCGGTGGTCACGGGGGCCACGACCGCCGCGGCGGCCATGGCCGGTCTCGGATACGGCGACCTGGCCTCGTACTTCCTGCACCGCTGGTGCCAGCCGACGTACCTCAGCGGCCTGGCCCTGCTGGACGCGCACGCCCCGACCGGAGGCACCCTCTTCGAGATCGCCTGCGGAGCCGGGCACTTCCTGCGTACCTGGACGGAGCGGTCCGGCCCGGCCATCGGCTCCGACCTGGTCTTCTCCCACCTGTGGATCGCCAGGACCTTCTGCGCCCCCGACTCGGACCTGGTCTGCTTCGACGCGGACGGCCCCTTCCCGCTCGCCGACGGCGCCGCCGGGGCGGCCCTGAGCCACGACAGCTTCCACTACTTCCGCGACAAGCGGCACGTGCTGGCGGAACTGCTGCGGGTCGGCGGCACCGGACCGGTCATGCTGGGCCACGTCCACGACGCCGGGCACGCCAACTACTCGCCGGGCCTGCCGCTGACCGCCGACGGGTACCGGGAACTGCTCGCGCCGGACCACTGCTACGACGACGAGGCACTGACGGAGGCGGCGTTGCGGGGGCGGACGGTCGCACCGACGGAGAACGGCCGCCCGGAGGGCGCCGCGGCGTTGGCGTTCGTCCTCCGGGCCACCGGGGCGCCGGGCACCCCCGGTCGGCTCACCGCTGCCCTGCCCGGCCGCCCGCTGCGCGTCAACCCGCTGCTGAGCGATGACGGACCTCGCTGGCCCCACGAGCGCTTCGCCCGCGAGTTCGCCGACCGCTGGCCCTACCTGCGCGAACTCTCCCGGCCGCCCCGCTCCACCGTGGCCGCCGCCCGCGCCGGGCGGGCCGGTTTCGATCCCGACGTCGACCGCGCCGCCCGGCGGCGGGCCTTGGTCGACCTTCCCGAAAGTTGGCTCTGACATGACCACTCTCGACGACCGCCCCACTCTTCCACCCGTGGACCCGCGGCAGTTGCCGCGCTCCTGCCGCACCGGACCGGGCGTACGTATCCGCGCCGGTCGCCTGAGCGTGGGCGAGAACGTCACCATCGGTGCCGGTACCACCCTCGTGGGCGACGACGTCGTACTCGGCGACGGAACCGTCGTCGGCCCGGAATGCGACCTGCGGGCCGGCACGCTGAGCCTGGGCCCGGGCAGCGAACTCGGCCCGCGGGTGCGCGTCCTGGCCGCGGAGCGGTTCGCGGCCGGCGGTGCCGCCAGGATCGGCCCCGACGCCCAAGTCCTGTGCCGGGAGTTCACCGCCGGCCGGCTGCTGTACTTCGGCGATGGCGCGCGGGTCGGCTACGGCGGCACCACCACCTCGACGTCCCGGGTCAAGATCGGCGACCGGGTCACGGTCGGCCAGCACACCATCCTCAACGCGAACCACGAGATCAGCCTGGGCGACGGTGTCGGCACCGGCTCCTACCTGGCGGTGTGGACGCACGGCTACCACTTCGGCCACGGCCCCCTCGACGGCACCGAGCCCGCGTACGCCCCGGTGCACGTCGCGCGGGACGTATGGCTCGGCTACCACGTGACCCTGCTGCCGGGCGCCCACGTCGGGGAGGGGACGATCGTGGCGGCCGGCTCCGTCGTCACCGCCCCCCTCCCGGCGGGCATCCTGGCCGGTGGCGTCCCCGCCAGGGTCAAGCGGGAGCTCCACCTCGGGCCCGTGGCCGACGACCGGGCTCGCGACGCCGTCCTCGGCGTGCTGGACGGCTGGCGCACCGAACTCGAATGGAAGGGCTGCACGGTCGACGTACGCGCGGGCTCGCCGGGGCAGGGCCTCCCGTCGGGCACGTACGAAGGCTCCGCGGGAACCTTGACCGTCGCCCTTGCGGACGGCACGCACCGCACCCGGGTCGTCCTCCTCGCCCCGGACGACCCCTGGCCGGGCGACCCGCCACCCGGCCAGGCCCTCGCGGTGCTCTCGCTGGGCGAGCGTCCCGACCGACGGCCGCGCCCCGGCGACCCCGTCGCCCTGTTCGAGCTGCGCTCCGGACGGCTCTCCGGCCACGCCTCGCCCGTCGTCGAGGACCTGCGCGACCGGTTGCGGCGGCATGCCATGCCCTGCGGGGACGACCGCTGCTTCAGCTCGATCGAGCCGGCGGCCTTCGCCCGCCTGAAAGAGGCCGCGGGATGACCGCCACCGACGGACCCGCGGTGATCGGCCTGCTCGGAGGGATGAGCTGGCCGTCCACCCTCACGTACTACCGCGCCCTCAACGAAGGTGTCGGGAAGGCCCTGGGCGGCTCGCACTCCGCCCGGGTGCTCATCTGGTCGCAGGACTACGCCGAGGTGGAGCGCCGCCAACTCGCCGGGGACTGGGACGGGGCCGGGACACTGCTCGCCGAGGGTGCCCGCCGGCTCGAGACGGCCGGCGCTGACCTGGTCGCCATCGCCTGCAACACCATGCACCGGGTCTCCGGGGCCGTGCGTGCCGCCTGCGACCTGCCCTTGGTCGACATCGTCGAGGTGACGGCGGAGGCCGCCCGGCGACGGCGCATGTCCCGAGCGGCGGTCCTGGGCACCCGGTTCACCGCGCGGGGCGCCCTGTTCGACGGCGCGCTGACCGCCCGGGGTATCGAGCCTGTCCTGCCCGAGCCGGCCGACCAGACTCTGATCGACCACATCATCTACCACGAGTTGTGCCGGGGCACCGTCAGCGCCGCCGCGGCGACCGCCTTCACGGACCTGAGGGAGCGGTTGCGGAGCGAGGGCGCGGACGGCGTCATTCTCGCGTGCACCGAACTCGGCCTGCTCGTCCCGGCCGCCGAGCGCGGCTCGCGCGCGGTGCTCGACACCCTGGAGGTACACGTCGAGGCGCTGGTCGCGGCGTCACTGGGGGACCGGGTGGCGGGCCCGGCGAACGTGTCCGGCGCGCGGCCGGCGGGTCCCGCGATCGCCGCACCCGCACCGACGGGGTACGGCACGTGAGAGCCTGGAGCCCGGCCGGGCGGCCGACGACCCCCGCCGGCCGGACCACCCCCGCCGCCCGCGCCCAGCCCTCCGCGCCCCCCGGCACCGAACCCGGTCGAGCCGGACGGCCTGCAGGGACCGATCCGCCGGAGTACGGGGACCCGGTCGCGGCCCGCACGGCGCTGCGCCGGCTCACCTCCGCGGTGACCGTCCTGACCGTCGACGGCGGCGACGGTGACCGGCACGGCACCACAGCCGGCTCGGTGGTCGCGATCTCCAGGGAGCCGCTGGTCCTCGGAGTGGCGCTGCGCCCGGGGTCCGCCTTCGTCCGTCTGGTGCTGCGCACCGGCACGTTCTCGGTGAACGTGCTGGCCGTCGGGCAGGGCGAGGCCGCCCGGCGGTTCGCGGACCCCGGCCGGTCGCCGGGTGACGCCCAGTTCGCGAACGTGGCCTGGAGAGCGGACCCGTTCAGCGGCGCCCCCCTGCTCGACGGCGCGCTCGCGCACCTGTCCTGCCGGATGCTCGACCGCCGCCCGGTCGGTGACCACGACCTGCTGCTGGCCGAGGTCACCGGCGGCGCCCCGGCCCCCGGCGCCCCGCTCCTCAGCTTCTCGGGCCGGCTGGGAGCTGTCGAAACTGTCTAAGAATGCCTCGACGTCGGGCGCGTAATTGTTTAGGGGGTTCAGCTGGTTGCGGGCAGCGTGAGGGCCGCTCGTAGAAGAGATCGCGGAGTGATCCGCACCGACTCGGGCGGAGGCACCCACGAGTTCGTCGACTGGCTGTCCGCCCGCGGCCGGTGGCTGTCCTACTCGGTCGGTATGACCATCACCGACGCCATCCACCACGCGGTCCTGAAGATCCCGGCCTCGGCCTGGACGCCGGCCGTCGAGCACGACGGCGAGATCCGCGAAGGCGCCTGGGTCGCCGACCTCGACGGCGACTGCCTCAAGGGCTGGCCGAAGGGGATGCGCCTGATCGTACGGAAGGAACGGCCGCACCCCGGCGCCCAGTTGCGGATCACCGACGCCGACGGCATGCGCCTGACCTGCTTCGCCACCAACACCAAGAACACCCCGATCGCCGCACTCGAACTGCGGCACCGCCGGCGCGCGAGGGCCGAGGACCGCATCCGCGCCGCCCGCGCCACCGGCCTGCGCAACCTCCCCCCGCACGACGCCGCCCAGAACCGGATCTGGCTGGAGATCGTCCAGATCGCCCTGGACCTGCTGGCCTGGATGCCGATGCTCGCCCTCACCGGCCAAGCCCGCCGGTGGGAACCCCGCCGCCTGCGGCTGCGGCTGTTCTCCGCAGCCGCTCAGCTCGTCACCACCGGACGCCGCCGCGTCCTCCGCCTCGCCAAACACTGGCCCTGGACCGGCCTGATCACCGAAGCCCCGCAACGGCTCGCGACCCTGCCGAACCGCGGCTGACCAGCAACTTCCCCGTCCCTACCAGCAGCACCACCCGACCGGAGCCGTGGAATCCGGCGCCCACCCGACGCGACAGCCGGGCCACCACCCTGCCCACCTACAGAAGTGACCGCCCCGAACAAGCAGAAAGGGTCCGTCAGCAAGCTGACGGACCCTCATGCAAGATCGAGGCTAATGGATGAATCGCATCAAAACAAGACAGTCACATAAGCCGTATCCCGGCCTTGACCTGGGCAAACGCCCTCTGAGATCTCTACCGAACCCGGGGCGGTTCAAACCGACATGAACAGGATCACGAGACACTAGGGCTTTTCTCAGGTGGGACGCTGGTTGGATCCGGAATCATGCCCCTCCTATCGGATACCGATCTCTGGCTGCGCCGTTTCCATGACGCGCCGCAAGGTGCCGCACCCCGTGTGGTGTGCTTTCCGCACGCCGGCGGTGCGGCCAGCTGGTACCGGCCGCTCGCCACCGGGCTGGCCACGCGCGCCGAGGTGCTGGTGGTGCAGTACCCGGGCCGCCAGGACCGCCACAACGAGCCCCTGATCGACGACGTACACGTCCTGGCCCGGCGCATCACCGAGGTGGTCGCCCCGCTGCGTGACCGCCCGCTGGTGCTGTTCGGGCACAGCATGGGCGCCTCCGTGGCGTTCGAGGTCGCGACGGCGCTCCAAGCCGGGTCGGCGGAGGTGGCCCACCTCTACGTGTCCGGGCGCCGGGCGCCGCAGCACTCCCATGACGAGCAGGTGCACCGGCTCGACGACGCGGGAGTGATCGCCGAGGTGCGCCGGCTGGCCGGCACGGACTCGCGCGTCTTCGACGACGAGGAACTGGTCCGCATGGTGCTGCCCGCGATCCGCGGCGACTACCGCGCCGCCGAGACCTACCGCTACCGGCCTGGACCGCCGCTGACCTGCCCGGTCACGGCGCTCACCGGGGACGCCGACCCCAAGACGACCGTCCAGGAGGCGGCTGACTGGCAGGAGCGGACCACGGGCTCGTTCCAGCTGCGGGTGTTCCCCGGCGGCCACTTCTTCCTCGCCGAGCACAGCGAAGCGGTGATGGACCTGCTTTCCGGCGAATCACCTAGTGCTCGGCGCTCTACTTTGACACCAGTTCCGGGTCCGTCCCCTCGCGGACCTTCCGCGTGCTGAGAGGAAACCGGATGACCAGGCGTGCACTCATCACCGGCATCACCGGGCAGGACGGCTCGTACCTCGCAGAGCATCTGATCAAGCAGGGCTATCAGGTGTGGGGACTGATGAGAGGACAGGCCAACCCGCGCAAGTCGCGGGTGTCCCGGCTGATGTCCGAACTGTCCTTCGTCGACGGCGACCTGATGGACCAGGCGTCCCTGGTCTCGGCGGTGGACCTCGTCCAGCCGGACGAGGTCTACAACCTCGGCGCCATCTCCTTCGTACCGATGTCGTGGCAGCAGGCCGAACTCGTCACCGAGGTCAACGCCATGGGCGTGCTGCGCATGCTGGAGGCGATCCGCCAGGTCTCCGGCCTGTCCGCCTCGCGGCACGCCACCGGCAAGCAGATCCGCTTCTACCAGGCGTCGTCCTCGGAGATGTTCGGCAAGGCCGCGGAGACCCCGCAGCGCGAGACGACCATCTTCCACCCGCGCAGCCCCTACGGTGTGGCCAAGGCTTACGGCCACTTCATCACCCGCAACTACCGCGAGTCGTTCGGCATGTACGCCGTCGGCGGCATCCTCTTCAATCACGAATCCCCGCGCCGCGGCGCGGAGTTCGTGACCCGCAAGATCTCCCTGGGCGTCGCCCGGATCAAGCTGGGCCTCCAGGAGAAGCTCTCGCTCGGCAACATCGACGCCCTGCGCGACTGGGGCTTCGCCGGCGACTACGTGCGGGCCATGCACCTGATGCTGCAGCAGGACACGCCCGACGACTACGTCGTCGGCACCGGCGAGACGCACTCGGTGCGCGAGGCCATGAGCCTCGCCTTCGAGCATGGCGGGCTCAACTGGCAGGACCACGTGTACACCGACCCCGCGCTGGTGCGTCCCGCCGAGGTGGAGATCCTCTGCGCGGACACCACCCGGGTCCGCCAGGAACTGGGCTGGAAGCCCGAGGTCGACTTCACGTCGCTGATCCGGATGATGGTGGACGCCGACCTCAAGCACGTCGCCACCGAGCACGAGTACGGCGATCTGCTGGCGGCCGCAGGCTGGTAGCCCGCCGGGACCGACCGCAGACCCCGAGCGGGGCGCGCACCCGGTGCGCGCCCCGCTCGTTCTTGCCCTCTTACCGCTCAGGCGGAGTGGAGCCTGGCGTAGAACCCGCCGCGGGCCAGGAGTTCGGCGTGCGGGCCGCGCTCCACCACGTTGCCGCGGTCCATGACAACGATCAGGTCGGCGCCCCGCACGGTGGACAGGCGGTGCGCGATCACAAAGCTCGTGCGACCCGCCCGCAGGGACACCATGGCCTGCTGGATCAGCGCCTCGGTGCGGGTGTCGACCGACGAGGTGGCCTCGTCCAGGACCAGGATCGCCGGCTGCGCGAGGAAGGCCCGCGCCAGCGTGATCAGTTGCCGCTCACCGGCGCTCAGGCCGCCGTGGTCGTCGTCCAGCACGGTGTCGTAGCCGTCCGGCAGGGCGCGCACGAACCGGTCCACGCACATGGCCCGGGCAGCCTCCACGACCTCCGCACGGGTGGCCCCCGGACGGCCGTAGGCGATGTTCTCGGCGATGGTGCCGTGGAACAGCCAGGTGTCCTGCGACACCAGGCCGATCCGCGAGCGCAGGTCCGCGCGGGTCAGGGCGGTGGTGTCGACGCCGTCCAGGAGGATGCGGCCGGCGTCGGGGTCGTAGAAGCGCAGCAGCAGGTTGCCCAGGGTCGTCTTGCCGGCGCCGGTGGGGCCGACGATCGCCACCAGTTGGCCCGGCTCCGCCGCGAGCGACAGGTTCTCGATCAGCGGCTCGTCGGGCAGGTACCGGAACGACACGTCCGAGAACTCGACCCTGCCCTGCACCGAGGCCAGGCGCTTCGGGGAGGCCGGGGCGGGCGACTGCTCGGGCTCGTCGAGGAGTTCGAAGACGCGGCGGGCCGAGGCGATGCCGGACTGGAGCTGGCCGGAGAAGTTGGACACGTCGATGATCGGGCGGCTGAACATGCCCGAGTACTGGATGAACGCCTGCACGTCGCCGATCGTCACCGCGCCCGAGGCCACCCGCAGCGCGCCCACCACCGCCACCAGCACGTAGTTGAGGTCGGTCACGAAGCGCGTCGTGGGAGCGACGAGGCCGGAGAGCGCCTGGGCGCGGTAACCGGATTGGTAGAGCGCCTCGTTGTGCTCGTCGAACCGCTCCTCGGCGAGTTCCCGGCGGCCGAACGTCTTGACCAGGGAGTGACCGCTGTAGCTCTCCTCGACGTGGGCGCTCACCTCGCCGGTGCTCTTCCACTGCTGCTGCACGCGCGGCCACGCCCGTTTGCTGATCCAGGTCGCGAGTGCCAGTGCCACCGGCACGCTGAGCAGCACGAACAGCGCCAGCTCGACGGAGATCACCAGCATGATGGCCAGCACACCGACGACCGAGAAGACCGAGTTGATCATATGGCCGATGGTCTGCTGCAGGGTGCGCTGGAGATTGTCGATGTCGTTGGTGACCCGGCTGAGCACCTCTCCGTGCGGACTGCGGTCGAAGTAACTCACCGGCAGGCGGGTGAGCTTGGCGTCGACTTCCTCGCGTAGCCGGTGCACCGCGTGCTGCACCACCGCGGCGGCGAGCCGCCCCTGCGCCAGCATGCACAGCGAACCCACCACGTACAGGGCGACGATGACCGCGAGCACCATGCCCAGCGCACGCAGGTCCACGCCCTGGCCCGGGGTGACGTCGACCGTGCTGATGACGTTGGCGAGCGTGTCCTTGCCGTCGGCGCGCAGATGCTCCAGCACCTGCTCCTCCGACGCGTTCGCGGGCAGCGAGCGGCCCACGAGACCGGCGAAGATGAGGTCGGTGGCGTGGCCCAGCAGTTTGGGGCCCAGCAGGTTCAGCACGATCGAGGCGGTGCCGAGCAGGGCCATTGGGACGAGCTTGGCCCGGTAGGGCCGCAGCAGGCCCAGGAGCCGTCTGGTGGTGGCGGGTTCGTGTTTCTCGGCGGGTGCGGGTACGGCCGCCGGGGGCGCCTCGCGTGTCGGGGCGTTCATCGGATCTCCTGGTGGACGGGCTGGGAGAGCGCGATCTCCCGATAGGTGGGGTTGTCCCGCGACAGCTGTGCGGGCGTGCCGGAGCCGACCACGTGTCCGTCGTCCAGTAGCAGGACGTGGTCGGCGTCCTCGGCCGCGCTCACCCGCTGCGTCACCAGGAGCACCGTCGCGTCGGCGAGTTCGGTCGCCAGCGCGGCTCGCAGCCGGGCTTCGGTGCCGTGGTCGAGGGCGGAGAAGCAGTCGTCCAGCAGGTAGATGCCGGGGCGTCGGACCAGCGTCCGGGCGATCGCCAGACGCTGGCGCTGGCCGCCGGAGAGGTTGGAACCGCCCTGCGCCACCGGCGCGTCCAGTCCGATCCGCTCGACGAACTCCCGTGCCTGGGCGACCTCCAGCGCGTGCCACAGTTCGGCGTCCGTGGCGTCGGGGCGGCCGAAGCGCAGGTTCGAGGCCACGGTGCCGCTGAACAGGTGCGGCTGCTGCGGCACATGGCCGACAGTCTGTGACAGCACCGCCGGGTCGAGGGCGCGTACGTCGACGCCGTGCACCCGGATGTGGCCGGCGGTGACGTCGTACAGCCGCAGCACCAGGTTCAGGAGGGTCGACTTGCCGCTGCCGATGTTGCCGAGGATCGCGACCTTCTGACCGGGCCGGACGACGAGGTCGACGTCGCGCAGGACGGGCTTCTCCGCGCCGGGGTGGCCGAAGGCGGCGCCCCGCAGTTCGAGGTGGCCGGGGGCGGGCAGCTCCCGCACCGGACGCTCGGGCGCCGGCACGCTGGTGCGGGCGTCCAGCACCTCCTGGATGCGCCCGGCCGAGACGGCGGCCCGCGAGCCCTCGGTGAACACCATCACCGCCATGATGATCGAGACGATGATCAGCGTGACGTAGCTGAGTAGCGCGGTGAGGGCGCCCAGCCGCATGTCGCCGGCGTCGATCCGCCGCCCGGAGACCCAGATGATCACCACGGTCAGGACGTTCATCACGATCATCACCACGACCGGCATGGCCGCGATGATCCGCCCCACCCGCAGCGACACCTCGAACAGCTCGTCGTTCGCGCGGTCGAAGCGGGCACGCTCATGGTCGTCGCGGACGAACGCGCGGATCACCCGCACCCCGCTGATCCGCTCGCGCAGCAGGTGGTTGATGCGGTCCATGGACTTCTGCATGCGCGCGTAGAACGGGCTCAGCCGGCCCAGCGCCACCGTCAGGCTCGCGATCACGGTCACCACGAGCGCGACGACGACCACGGACACCGCGACGTCCTGGAGGACGGCCAGCACGACTCCGCCCAGGCACATGATGACCGCCGACACCGCCACGTCCGCCGTCGTCAGGACGATGGTCTGCACCTGATGGACGTCGTTCACGGTGCGGGTGAGGAGCGAGGGAGTGCCGATCTCGCCCACCTCGCGCGCCGACAGGCCGAGCACGGCCCGGAAGACCCGGCGGCGCAGATCGCGGCCCAGGCCGGCCGCGCACCGGGCGGCGAACACCACGGCGCCGGCGGCGGTGACGATCTGCACCACGGCGACGGCCAGCATCACCGCACCGATGGTGAAGATGTACTCCACGTCGCCGGTGAGGATGCCGTGGTCGATGACGGCGGCGTTCAGGGTGGGCAGCAGCAGGGTGGCCACGGTCTGCATCAGTTGCAGCACCAGCAGGGCCACAAGCCCTCGGCGATAGGGCCGCAGATGGGTTTTCAGGAATCCGATCAGCACACGGCACTCCCCTTGAGGCCCAGGTCGACGCGGTTTGCCCGACCAGCACACCGCACGGGGAGCGTGGGGGATCACTAGACTTCCGCGGCCCAAGGACAGGCAGAATCCCTAGTGTTCCCGCTCCTACGGTGGTGTCAGACCCAGAGGCCGTCGTGAGGAGTGCCCGGATGAGCGAGATCCTGAGTGCCATCGAGTCGGACGACGCGGGGCCCCGGGATTTCGAAGCCCTGCCGGTGCCCGACAGCTACCGGGGGGTCGTGGTCCGCCGCGAGGACGTCGGCATGTTCGAGGGACTGCGGACCGGGGAGAAGGACCCGCGCCGGTCGCTGCGCCTCGCCGAGGTGCGGACTCCCGAGGTCGGGCCGGGCGAGGCGCTGATCGCGGTGATGGCCTCGTCCGTCAACTACAACACGGTGTGGTCCTCGATCTTCGAGCCGCTGCCCACCTTCACCTTCCTCAAGCGGCTCGGTGGCAAGCACGACCTGCCCCACCATGTGCTCGGCTCCGACCTCGCCGGCGTCGTGCTCCGCGTCGGAACGGGCGTCACCGCATGGCAGCCCGGCGACCGCGTCGTGGCGCACTGCCTGGACGTCGAACTGGAGCACCCGGACGGCCACGGCGACACCATGCTCGACCCGCAGCAGCGCATCTGGGGCTTCGAGACAAACTACGGCGGCCTCGCCGAGCTCGCCCTGGTCAAGGCCAACCAGCTGATGCCCAAGCCGGAGCACCTCACCTGGGAGGAGGCGGCGGCGCCGGGCCTGGTCAACTCCACCGCGTACCGGCAGCTCGTCTCCGCCAACGGCGCGAACATGAAGCAGGGCGACACGGTCCTGATCTGGGGCGCCTCCGGCGGGCTCGGCTCCTACGCCACCCAGCTCGCCCTCAACGGCGGCGCGACGCCGGTGTGCGTGGTCTCCTCGCCGCAGAAGGCGGAGGTCGTCCGCAGGGCCGGCGTCGACCTGATCATCGATCGGTCCGCCGAGGGGTATCGGTTCTGGAGCGACGAGCACACCCAGGACCCCAGGGAGTGGAAGCGGTTCGGCGCGCGGATCCGCGAACTGACCGGCGGCCAGGACCCGGACATCGTGTTCGAGCACCCCGGCCGGGAGACCTTCGGCGCCAGCGTGTACGTCGCCAGACGCGGCGGCACCATCGTCACCTGCGCCTCGACCAGCGGCTTTCTCCACCAGTACGACAACCGCTATCTGTGGATGCACCTCAAGCGCGTCATCGGCACCCACTTCGCCACGTACCGCGAGGCATGGGAGGCGAACCGGCTGGTCGCCCAGGGGCGGATCCACCCGACGCTGTCCACGGTGTACCCGCTGGAGAAGACCGGGCAGGCCGCTTACGACGTGCACCGCAACACCCACCAGGGCAAGGTCGGCGTGCTGTGCCTGACGCCCTCGGAAGGGCTCGGCGTGCGCGACCACGCGCTGCGCGCCCGCCACCTGGACGCCATCAACCGGTTCCGGATCGCCGACGGCCGCCGCGCGGAGGAAGGAGCTGCGCTGCGATGAACGACAAGCCTTCCGTGCCGGCGGCGTGCCCCTTCCCGTCCCCGCGCGACCCGCACCACCCCCTGGACCTGCCCCCCGAGTACGGGCGCCTGCGCGGGGACGACCCGGTCTGCAGGGTCGAGACCCCCGCCGGTGACACCGCCTGGCTGGTCAGCCGCTACTCCGACGTACGTGCGCTGCTGGCCGACCCGCGGTTCAGCGCCGAGGTGATGAACCCCGGCTACCCCCGCTACCTCTTCCCGGTCGCCCCGCAGCCCGGGGCGTTCGTCACCGTCGACCCGCCGGAGCACACACGCTATCGGCGAATGATCATGAGCATGTTCACCAAGAAGAAGGCCGAGAGCATCCGGCCCGCCGTGCAGGAGCTCGTGGACGAACGCATCGACGCGCTGCTCGCCGGGCCCCAGCCCGCCGACCTGGTGTCGGCCTTCGCCCGGCCCATCCCGCTCACCGTCGTGTGCGAACTGCTCGGCGTCCCCTACAAGGACCGGCTGGCCTTCGGCCGCTGGATCGGCACCCTCGTCGAGACCACCTCCAGCCAGGCGCACCGCAACGCCGCCGCCGGCGCCCTCTTCGGCTACCTCACCAAGCTCGTCATGCGCAAGGAGCGCGAGCCCAGCGACGACGTGCTCGGGCTCCTGGTCGAGAACCAGCTCAAGACCGGTGAGATCAAACGCGAAGAGGTCGTCGTCATCGGCATGATGCTGCTGTCGGCCGGCTACGACACCACCGCCAGCTCCATCGCGCTCAGCGTGCTCGCGCTGCTCGAACACCCCGACCAGCTGGTGAAACTGCGCGAGAACCCTGGTCTGGTGGTCGGCGCCGTGGAGGAACTGCTGCGCCATCAGAACGTCATGCAGTGCGGGGTGGGCCGGGTCGCCAAGGAGGACGTGGAGATCGCCGGGCAGGTGATCAGGGCGGGCGAGGGCGTCATCGCCCTGCTCTCCTCGGCCGACCGCGACGAGAGCGTCTACGCCGACGCCGACCGGCTCGACATCACCCGCAAGGACAGCACCCCGCTGGCCTTCGGGCACGGAATCCACAGCTGCATCGCGAAGTTCCTGTCGCGTGTGGAACTCCAGGTGGCCGTCCTCACGCTGATCACCCGCATTCCGACGCTGAAGCTCGCCAAGCCCGCGCGGGAACTGCGCTTCCGCGACGGTGCCATCGTCTACAGCCTGCGGGAGCTGCCCGTCATCTGGTGACCGACCGTCACCTCGCGCACCCCGTCACCCGTCGCGCGCCGGCCCGCCAAGGCGGGCGCGGCCTCCGACGGTTTCCGCGGGATACCACCCCCCGCTTTCTAGGGGGATGCCACCCCGCGCCGCACAAGACTTTCCAGCACGTCGCTGTCGCCTGTCGAGATGAGTTGAGAGATGGACAACGAACAGAAGCTTCGGGACTACCTTCGACGGGCCAGTACGAACCTTCAGCGCACTCGACGGCGGCTTCAGGACCTCGAAGCGGCGGCGCAGGAGCCGATCGCCGTCGTCGGCATCGGCTGCCGCTTCCCCGGCGGGGTGAAGAGCCCCGAGGACCTGTGGCGCATGGTCGTCAGCGGCGAGCACGGCATCCGCCCGTTCCCCCAGGACCGCGGCTGGGACCCGGACATGCTCGCCCTGTCGGCCACCGACCAGGGCGGCTTCCTCGACGGTGCCGGAGAGTTCGACGCCGACTTCTTCGGCATCTCGCCGCGCGAGGCGCTGGGCATGAACCCGCAGCAGCGGGTCCTGCTGGAGGTCACCTGGGAGGCGCTGGAGCGGGCCGGCATCGACCCGCACACCCTCAAGGGCAGCCAGACCGCGGTGTTCGCCGGCGCCATGAACCAGGACTACCAGCTTGGTCCCCGCGACGGCGGCGAGGGCATGGTCCTGCTCGGCAGCTCCAACAGTGTCATCTCCGGACGCATCTCCTACACCCTCGGCCTCGTCGGGCCCTCCGTCACCCTCGACACCGCCTGCTCGTCGTCGCTGGTGGCGATGCATCTGGCCATGCAGGGGCTGCGTGCCGGCGAGTGCTCGCTCGCGCTGGCCGGCGGCGTGACCGTCATGGCGAACCCGGCGACGTTCATCGAGTTCTCCCGCCAGGGCGGCCTGTCCTCGGACGGCCGCTGCCGCTCGTTCGCCGACTCCACCGACGGCACCGGCTGGGCCGAGGGCGTCGGCATGCTCGTCCTGGAACGCCTCTCGGACGCGCAGCGCAACGGCCACGAGGTCCTCGCGGTACTGCGCGGCTCGGCCGTCAACCAGGACGGCGCCTCCAACGGCCTCACCGCGCCCAACGGCCCCTCGCAGCGACGCGTCATCGAGCAGGCCCTCGTCAACGCGCGGCTCACCGGCGACCAGATCGACGTCGTCGATGCGCACGGCACCGCCACCACCCTCGGCGACCCCGTCGAGGCCCAGGCCCTGCTCGCCACCTACGGCCGGGACCGCGACGCGAACCGGCCGCTGCTGCTCGGCTCCGTGAAGTCCAACCTCAGCCACACCCAGGCCGCCGCCGGAGTCGCCGGCGTGATCAAGGCCGTCATGGCGATCCGCCACGGCGTCGTCCCGCAGACCCTCGGCGTCGACCGGCCCTCCTCGCACGTCGACTGGGACTCCGGCGCCGTGGAACTGGTGCGGGAGAACCGGCCCTGGCCCGAGACCGGGCAGCCCCGCCGCGCCGCCGTGTCTTCGTTCGGCCTCAGCGGCACCAACGCGCACACCATCATCGAGCAGGCCCCGCCCGCCGAGGCACCCACGCAGGAGCAGGACCCGGTGCCCGCCGGGACCGTGCCGGTCCTTGTCTCGGGCCGCTCCCGGGAGGCGTTGCGCGCCCAGGCCGCGCGGCTGCTGACCGTCGCCGACCAGCACCGCGCACTCGACATCGCCCACTCGCTGGCCACCACCCGGTCGAGCTTCGACCACCGCGCCGCGATCACCGGCGACATCCGGGCCGGCCTCGCCGCCCTCGCCGCCGACGAACCGGCCGCGGGGCTCCTCCAAGCCACTGCGGCCCGCTCGAAGTGCGCGTTCCTCTTCACCGGCCAGGGCGCCCAGCGCCTCGGCATGGGACGCGAACTGTACGAGCGCTTCGGGGCCTTCCGGGAGGCCTTCGACGCCGCCCTGGCGCACCTCGACCCCGCGCTGCGCGACATCGTCTGGGGCGAGGACGCCGATGTCCTGAACCAGACCCGGCACACCCAGCCCGCGCTGTTCGCGTTCGAGGTCGCCCTCTACCGCCTCGCCGAGTCCCTGGGCCTGAAGCCCGACTTCGTCGCCGGGCACTCGATCGGCGAGATCGCCGCCGCGCACGTCGCCGGAGTGCTATCGCTGGAGGACGCCGCCCGTCTCGTCACCGCCCGCGGCGACCTCATGCAGGCACTGCCCGCCGGCGGCGCCATGCTGGCGGTCACCGCCACCGAGGACGAGGTCCTGGCCCACCTCGGCGACGCCGAGTCGGACGGGAGGATCCCCGCCGGAAAGGTCTCCGTCGCCGCCGTCAACGGCCCCCGCTCGGTCGTCGTCGCCGGAGCGGCCGACGCCGTCGCCGCGATCGAGGCGCACTTCACCGACGAGGGCCGCAAGACCAAGCGCCTCGCGGTGTCGCACGCCTTCCACTCGCCGCTGATGGCCCCGATGCTCGACGACTTCCGCGCGGTCGTCGCCGACCTCACCCTGAACCCGCCGCTCATCCCCCTGATCTCCCACGTCACCGGCGAGCAGGCCCGCGTCGAGCAGGTCACCTCCGCCGACTACTGGGTGGACCACGTCCGCCGCGCGGTGCGGTTCGCCGACGGCGTCCGCTGGCTGCACGAGCACGGCGTCACCACCTTCCTCGAAGTCGGCCCCGACGGCGTCCTGTCCGCCCTGGCGCAGGAGAGCGCAGACGACGTCACCGCGCTGCCCCTGCTGCGTTCCGGCCGCCCCGAGACCGACACCGTCACCGCCGCCCTCGCCGCCCTGCATGTGCGCGGCACCACCGTGAAGTGGGCCGAGTACTTCGCCGGCACCGGCGCCCGCCGAGTCGACCTGCCGACCTACGCCTTCCAGACCCGGCGCTACTGGCCCAAGGGCGGCAGCTTCGGCTTCGACCCGCGCTCGGCCGGCCTCGGCGCAGCCCAGCACCCGCTGCTCACCGCCGCCGTCTCCCTCGCCGACTCCGACGGGGTGCTGCTCACCGGCCGCCTCACCCGCACCACCCACCCGTGGCTGGTCGACCACGCTGTGCGCGGCACGGTCCTGCTGCCCGGCACCGCCTTCCTGGAACTCGCCGTCCGCGCCGGCGACGAGGTCGGCTGCGACCGCGTCGAGGAACTGACCCTCACCGCGCCGCTCGCCCTGCCCGAGACCGGCGGCGTCCAGGTGCAGCTGTGGATCGGCAAGCCGGACGCCGACGGCCGCCGCACCGTCACCGTCCACTCCCGTCCGGACGACGAGGAGGACGAGCCGTGGACGCAGCACGCCACCGGCGTCCTCACCTCACCCGCCCGCGCCTCCTCCTTCGACACCACCGTGTGGCCGCCCGCCGACGCCCGCCCCCTCGACATCGACGGCTGCTACGACCAGTTCGCGGGCATGGGCTTCGAGTACGGGCCCGTGTTCCAGGGACTCAAGGCGGCCTGGCGGGGCGGCGACGGCGCCCTCTACGCCGAGGTGCGGCTGCCCGAGGACGCCGACGCGGCCGGCTTCGGCCTGCACCCGGCGCTGCTGGACTCCGCCCTGCACGCCGCGCTCGTCGCCGGGGAGGGTGACGCCGGACTGCCGTTCTCCTGGGAGGGCGTGTCCCTGCACGCCACCGGCGCGAGCGAACTGCGTGTGCGCCTGACCCGCAGCGGCGACAACACCTACGCCATCGCCGCCGCCGACGCCTCCGGCGAACCGGTCGCCACCGTGGACTCGCTGGTCGTACGGCCCGTCGGCGCACCCTCCGCCGCCACCGACCGCGACTCGCTGTTCACCGTCGACTGGGTGCCGGTCACCGTGCCCGCCGAGCCCACCGCGTTCTCCGTGCTGGGCGAGGACGTGTTCGGGCTCGGCGGCGAAGACGACGCCGACGTGGTCGTCGTGCCTCTGCTCGGCGACGCGGACGTCGTCGGCTCCGTGCACACGCTCACCGAACGCGTCCTCAGCCTGCTCCAGGAGGAGCGCGAGGAACGCCTCGTCTTCGTCACCAGCAACCGCGACCTCGCCTCCGCCGCAGTCTGGGGCATGGTCCGCTCCGCCCAGTCCGAGGCCCCCGGTCGCCACACCCTGCTCGAACTCGACGGCACCGAAGACTCGTTGACGGCGCTGGGCCAGGCGATCGGCTCTGACGAACCGCAGCTCGCCCTGCGCGACGGCGAGGCCTACGCGCCCCGCCTGACCCGCGCCCAAGCCGCCGAGCCGCAGGCCGACTGGGGCGACAAGGTCCTGGTCACCGGCGGCACCGGCGGCCTCGGCAAGCTGATCGCACAGCACCTCGTGACGGCGTACGGCGTCCGCGAACTGATGCTGGTCAGCCGCAGCGGCAGGGCCGACGTCTCCGAACTTCGGGCGCTGGGCGCCGAGGTGACCGTCGCCGCGTGCGACGTCGCCGACCGCGAGGCGCTGGCGGAGCTGCTGCGCGAGCACCCCGTCAGCGCGGTCGTGCACGCGGCCGGCGTCCTCGACGACGGCGTGCTCTCCTCCCTCATCCCCGAACGGCTCCACCCCGTGCTGCGCCCCAAGGTGGACGCGGCCTGGCACCTGCACGAACTCACCCGGGACCTGGACCTCAAGGCGTTCGTGCTGTTCTCGTCCCTCGCCGGCACCTGGGGCACCCCCGGCCAGGCCAACTACGCGGCGGGCAACCACTTCCTCGACGCACTCGCCGCATACCGGCGGGCCGAGGGCCTGCCCGCCGTGTCGCTCGCCTGGGGCGCCTGGGCGGGGGCCGGCATGCTCGCCGACGCCGACGCCGAGCGCATGGCCCGCACCGGTATGCCGCCGCTCACCGTCGAGCAGGGACTGCGGCTGTTCGACGCCACGGTCGCAGGCTCCCACGCCACCGCCGTACCCGCGCGGTTCGACCTCGCGACGCTGCGCCGGCGCGGCGAGGTGCCGCCCTTGCTGCGCGGCCTGGTCCGCACCCGCGTCCGCCGCGCCGCCACCGGCTCGCAGACCGCCGACACCCTCGTCCGCCGTCTCGCCCAACTGCCGGCGGACGAGCGCGGCGACGCCCTGCTCGACCTGGTGCGCAGGCAGGTCGCCGCAGTGCTCGGCCACGCCTCGGGCGCCGAGATCGAGCCGACGCGGCAGTTCCAGGACCTCGGCTTCGACTCGCTCACCGCGGTCGAACTGCGCAACCAGCTCACCGCCGTGACCGGCCTCAGGCTGCCCGCGACGATGGTGTTCGACTACCCGACCCCCACCGCGCTCGCCGCCCACCTGCTGGACGACCTCTTCGACGGCGCGGCCGAGATCACCGCCCCCACCGCGGTCACCGACGTCTCCGACGACCCGATCGTCATCGTCGGCATGGGCTGCCGCTACCCCGACGGCATCGGCTCGCCCGACGACCTGTGGCGGCTGGTCTCGGAGGGCGGCGACGCCGTCACCGGCCTGCCCGCCAACCGGGGCTGGGACCTGGAGAACCTGTACCACCCCGACCCCGAGCACCCCGGCACGACGTACACCCGCTCCGGTGGATTCCTGCACGACGCCGGCGAGTTCGACGCCGGGTTCTTCGGCATGTCGCCCCGCGAGGCCCTCGGCACCGACTCGCAGCAGCGCATCCTGCTGGAGGTCGTCTGGGAGGCGATCGAGAACGCGGGCATCGCCCCGACCTCGCTGCGCGGCAGCCAGACCGGTGTCTTCGCCGGCGTCATGTACAACGACTACGGCGCCCGGCTCGGCGGCGGCGACTTCGAGGGCTTCCAGGGCGCCGGCACCTCGCCGTCCATCGTGTCCGGCCGGGTCTCCTACACGCTCGGCCTGGAGGGGCCCGCCGTCACCGTGGACACGGCGTGCTCCTCGTCGCTGGTGGCCATGCACTGGGCGATGCAGGCGCTGCGCGCCGGTGAGTGCTCGCTCGCGGTGGCCGGCGGTGTCACCGTCATGTCGACGCCGACCGCGCTGATCGAGTTCTCCCGGCAGCGCGGCCTGTCCCCGGACGGCCGGTGCAAGGCCTTCTCCGACTCCGCCGACGGCGTCGGCTGGGCCGAGGGCGCCGGCGTGGTCGTACTGGAACGGCTGTCGGACGCCCGGCGCAGCGGCCACCGCGTCCTCGCCGTCGTCCGCGGCTCGGCCGTCAACCAGGACGGCGCCTCCAACGGCCTGATGGCCCCCAACGGCCCCGCCCAGCAGCGCGTCATCCGCGCGGCCCTGGCCTCCGCCGGGCTCACCCCGGACGCGGTGGACGCGGTCGAGGCGCACGGCACCGGCACCACCCTCGGCGACCCCATCGAGGCGCAGGCCCTGCTCGCCACCTACGGGCAGGACCGCCACGACGACCGGCCGCTGCTGCTCGGCTCGGTGAAGTCCAACATGGGCCACACCCAGGCCGCGGCGGGCGTCGCCGGCGTCATCAAGATGGTCATGGCGATGCGCCACGGCGTAATGCCGAGAACCCTGCACGTCACCGAGCCGTCCACGCACGTCGACTGGACCGAGGGCGCGGTCCGGCTGCTCACCGAGAACACCGAGTGGCCGCAGGCCGACCGGCCGCGCCGGGCAGGCGTCTCCTCCTTCGGCATCAGCGGCACCAACGCGCACCTGATCCTCGAAAGCGCCGACGCCGCGCAGCCGCGCCGCGAGGCCGAGGAGCGGCCCCGTGAGTCCCGGCAGCAGGCAGGCGAGTCCCCGCAGCAGGTCCGCGGGCCCTTCGTCCTGTCGGCCCGCACTCGGCGCGCGCTGCGCGGCCAGGCCGCCCGGCTGCGGTCGTTCGTGGCCGGCGACACCTCGCTCGACCTCACCGACCTCGCGTACTCGCTGGCGACCACCCGCTCCGCGTTCGAGCAGCGGGCGGCCGTCGTCGCCGAGGACCGCGAGGGGCTGCTGCGGGCGCTGACCGCGCTGGCCACCGAGCACACGGACATCGCGCTCGTCGAGGGCGAGGCCGCACCGGGCAAGGTCGCCTTCCTCTTCTCCGGACAGGGCACCCAGCGCCTCGGCATGGGGTGTGAACTCGCCAAGCGCCACCCGGTGTTCAGGGACGCCCTGGACGAGGTGCTGCAGCGCCTCGACGTCCGCGACGTCATGTGGGGCGAGGACCAGGAGGAGCTGAACCGGACGGGCCACGCACAGCTCGCGCTGTTCGCCGTCGAGGTCGCCCTGTTCCGGCTTGTGCGCTCGTGGGGGATCAGGCCGGGCGCGCTCGCCGGGCACTCTATCGGTGAGATCGCTGCCGCGCATGTGGCGGGTGTGTTGTCGCTGGAGGACGCGTGTGCGCTGGTGTCGGCGCGGGCGCGGTTGATGCAGGCGTTGCCGTCGGGTGGGTCGATGGTGGCGGTGGAGGCGACCGAGGAGGAGGTGACTCCGTACCTGGATGGTGCGGTGTCGATCGCGGCCGTCAACGGGCCGTCGTCGGTCGTGGTCGCGGGTGACGAGGCCGACGTGGCGCGGGTCGTCGAGCGGTTCGCGGACCGTCGTACGAAGCGGTTGAAGGTGTCGCACGCCTTCCACTCGCCGTTGATGGACCCGATGCTGGACGACTTCCGTGCCGCCATCGCCGGGCTGTCGTTCAACGCCCCCGAGATCCCGCTGGTCACCAGCGGCGACGTGACCGACCCGGAGTACTGGGTGCGGCACGTACGCGACGCCGTTCGGTTCGCGGACCACGTCCAGGCACTGCGCGACTCGGGCGTCACCACCTTCCTGGAGATCGGCCCCGAGGGCGCCCTGTCCGCCTTGGTCGACGAGGCCGTCCCGGTGCTGCGCAAGGACCGGGGCGAGGAGGAGGCCGTGGTCGCCGCCCTGGGCCGGCTGTTCGCGGCCGGGGTGGGCGTCGACTGGAGCACCTGGTTCGCCGGTGCCCGCGAGATCGTCCTGCCCACCTACGCCTTCCAGCACGAGTACTACTGGCCGCTCGGCGCGCCGCAGCAGCCGCCCGCCGCCGACTCCGACACCTCGGCCGACCCCGCCGACGCCACCCTGTGGGCCGCCGTCGAACGCGGGGACGCCCGCGAACTCGCCGCACTGCTCGGGCTGGACGCCGACCAACGCTCCTCCCTGGACTCCCTGCTCCCGGTGCTCTCGTCCTGGCGGCACGGCAACCAGGAGAAGGCCCTCCTCGACTCCTGGCGCTACCGGGTGCTGTGGGCGCCGCTGCGGGCCGCCGCCACCCCGGTCCTGGACGGCCGCATCGCCCTGTTCACCTCCGGCGACACCGACCCCGAACCGTACCGAGCCGCGCTCGCCGCGCACGGCGCCGACGTCACCGTGGTCACCCTGGATGATCCGGCCGACGACCCCTCCGCCCCCGCCGATGTCGCCGCCATGGGCGAACTCCCCGACTGCGAAGGCGCGGTGTCGCTGCTCGCGCTGGACGAGCGTCCGCACGCCGCGCTCACCGTCGGCCTCGCGCTCACCGTCGAACTCGTGAAGAGGCTCGACGCCCCGCTGTGGACGGTCACCTCCGGCGCGGTCGCCGCAGGTCTCGGCGACGAGGTCCGCTCGCCCGCCCAGGCGGCGGTGTGGGGCTTCGGCCGGGCCGCCGCGCTGGAGTACCCGCAGCGCTGGGCGGGCTTGGTCGACCTCCCGGACACCCTCGACGAGAACGCCCTGTGTCGTCTGGTCACCGTGGTCGCCGGACTCGACGGCGAGGACCAGGTCGCCGTGCGCTCGACCGGTGTCCTCGGCCGCCGCCTCGCCCGCCGACCGGTCGACGCGCTGCCCTCCGGCCTCCCCGCCTCCGGCACGGTGCTGATCACCGGCGGCACCGGCGGACTCGGCGCCACCACCGCCAGGTGGCTCGCCGGACGCGGCGCCGAGACCCTCGTCCTGACCAGCCGACGTGGCCCGGACTCGCCGGGCGCCGCCGAACTCAGGGCGGAACTGGAGGAGTTGGGCCCACGGGTGGAGATCGTCGCCTGCGACGTCGCCGACCGCGCCGCACTCCAGCACCTCCTGGACGGCATCGACGACCTCACCGGCGTCGTGCACGCCGCCGGCACCCCCCAGCAGGCGCCGCTGGAGCACACCGACCTGACCGCGTTCGCGGACGTGCTGGCCGCAAAGGTCGACGGCGCCCGAAACCTCGACGAACTCGTCGGTGACATCGCCTTCTTCGTCCTGTTCGGCTCGATCGCCGGCGTGTGGGGGAGCGGCGGCCAGGCCGCCTACGGCGCGGCCAACGCGTACTGCGACGCGCTCGCCGAGCATCGCAGGGCACGTGGTCTCGCGGCCACGTCCATAGCCTGGGGCCCCTGGGCCGAGGTCGGCATGGCGACCCACGCCGCGATGTCGGAGCACCTGTCCAAGCGAGGCCTGACCCTCCTCTCGCCCGCGCCGGCGGTCACCGAGCTCAACCGTGCCCTCGTGCACGGCGACACCTGCGTCACCGTCGCCGACGTCGCCTGGGAGAGCTACTTCCCGGTCTTCACCTCGGTGCGTCCGAGCCCGCTGCTCGCCGACCTGCCCGAGACGAAGGCGCTGCTCACCGGGGCGGCCGAACCCGCGCGCAGCGACTCCGACTTCGTCCGCGGGCTACGCGATCTACTGGAGGACGACCGGCGGCGCCGCATCGTCGACCTGGTCCGCGCCGAGGCCGCGGCGACGCTGGGCCACGGCTCCGCCGACGAGGTGGGCGAGCACCGCGCCTTCCGCGACATCGGCTTCGACTCGCTCACCGCCGTCGAGCTGCGCAAGAAACTCTCCGACGCCACCGGGCTCCCGCTGCCCGCCACGCTGGTCTTCGACTACCCGACCCCCGCGGTCCTCGCCGACCACCTGCTCGCCGAACTGCTCGGCGCCACCGAAGCCGAGACCGTCTGGACCGCCCACCGCGACGGCTCCGACGAGCCCATCGCCATCATCGGCATGTCGTGCCGCTTCCCCGGCGGCGCCGACACCCCGGAACGGTTCTGGGACATGGTGCTCGCGGGCACCGACGCGATCACCGAGTTCCCCGGCGACCGCGGCTTCGACATGGGCCAGTTGTACGACCCCGACCCCGACCGGCCCGGCACGACATACACCACCGCCGGCGGCTATCTGCCGGACGCCGGCGACTTCGACCCGGCGTTCTTCGGGATCTCGCCGCGCGAGGCCACTGGCATGGATCCGCAGCAGCGGCTGCTGCTGGAGACCACCTGGGAGGCGGTCGAGAGGGCCGGCCTCGACCCCGCCGCGCTACGCGGCGACCGGGTCGGCGCGTTCATCGGGTCCAGCTACATCGAGTACGGCGGTGGCGACGGCGGCGGCAGCGAGGGCTACGCCGTCACCGGCAGCAGCCCGTCGGTGCTGTCGGGCCGGGTGTCGTACGTGTTCGGCTTCGAGGGCCCGGCCGTCACCGTCGACACCGCCTGCTCCTCCTCCCTGGTCGCCCTGCACCTGGCCTGCCAGTCGCTGCGCTCCGGGGAGAGCACGTACGCCGTCGCCGGCGGCGCCACCGTGATGCCGAACCCGAAGCCGCTCATCGCGTTCTCCCGGCAGCGGGCGCTGGCGAAGGACGGCCGCTGCAAGGCGTTCGACGACTCCGCGGACGGCATGATCCTGTCCGAGGGTATCGGCATGCTGTTCCTGGCGAAGCTGTCCGACGCGCGCCGGGGCGGGCTTCCGGTGCTGGCGGTCGTACGCGGATCCGCGGTCAACCAGGACGGTGCGTCCAACGGACTGTCGGCCCCCAACGGCCCCTCCCAGCAGCGCGTCATCCAGCAGGCCCTGGCCAACGCCGACGTGCAGCCGTCCGAGGTGGACGCCCTGGACGCACACGGCACCGGCACCGCGCTCGGCGACCCCATCGAGGCGCAGGCGCTGCTCGCCACCTACGGTCAGGACCGCGCCGCCGACCGTCCACTGCTGCTCGGCTCGGTGAAGTCGAACATCGGCCACACCCAGTCCGCGGCCGGTGTGGCGTCGGTGATCAAGATGGTGATGGCGCTGCGGCACGAGGTCCTGCCGCAGACCCTGCACCTCAACGCGCCGTCCTCGCACGTCGACTGGAGCTCCGGCGCGCTGTCGCTGCTCAAGGAGCCCACGCCGTGGCCGGAGACGGGCCGCGCGGCGCGCGCCGCCGTGTCGTCGTTCGGGATCAGCGGCACCAACGCCCACGTGATCCTGGAACAGGCGCCGGGCGACGACGCCCAGGTCGCCGAAGAGGTGAGCGAGGCGCCCGTCCCGGTCCTCGCCGGCGTCCCCTGGGTCGTCTCCGCGAAGTCCGACGCCGCGCTGCTCGCCCAGGTGGAGCGGCTGCGCGAGGTGCCGGGCAGCCCGCACGACATCGGGTTCTCGCTCGCCCACCGCTCCGTCTTCGACCACCGCGCGGTGCTCCTCGACGGCGTCGAGATCGCGCGCGGCGTCGCCGACCTGGAGCGCAAGGTCACCTTCGTCTTCCCCGGCCAGGGCACCCAGTGGGTCGGCATGGGCGCTCAACTGCACGACGAATCACCGGTGTTCGCCGCCCGTCTCGCCGAGTGCGACGCCGCACTGCGCCCGTTCACCGACTGGTCGCTCATCGACGTCGTCCGCGGCGGCGGCTCGCTGGACCGCGTGGACGTCGTCCAGCCCGCCTCCTGGGCGGTGATGGTGTCCCTCGCCGAGGTGTGGAAGGCGTACGGCGTCACCCCCGACGCCGTGATCGGGCACTCCCAGGGCGAGATCGCCGCCGCCGCGGTGTCCGGGGCGCTGTCGCTGGAGGACGCCGCGCGCGTGGTGGCGCTGCGCAGCCAGGCCATCGGGCGCACCATGTCCGGCTCCGGCAGCATCGTGTCCGTCGCCCTGTCCGCCGCCGAGATCGAGCCGCGCCTCGCCGAATGGGGCGAGAGGCTCTCGCTCGCCGCCACCAACGGCCCCCGCTCGGTCGCGGTCTCCGGCGACCTGGAGGCCCTGGACGCGCTGTGCGGGGCGCTCACCGAGGAAGGCGTCCGCGTGCGCCGGATCGAGGTCGACTACGCCTCGCACTCCGCGCAGGTGGAGGTGCTCCGCGAGGAACTCCTGCGCGACCTCGCGCTGATCCGGCCGCTGGAACCCGAGGTCCCCTTCCTCTCCACCGTCACCGGAGAGTGGAACAACGCCACCACCGACGCCGAGTACTGGTTCACCAACCTGCGCCGCACCGTGCGCCTCGCCGAAGCCGTGGACACGCTCCTAGCGGCCGGGCACCAGGCGTTCATCGAGGTCAGCTCGCATCCCGTGCTCACCCCTGGGGTGCAGGACGCCGCGCAGGACGCGGGCCGGCGCGCCGTCGTCACCGGCACCCTCCGCCGTGACGCGGGCGGCGCCGCCCGGGTGCTCGCCTCGGTCGCCGAGGCATGGGTGCGCGGGATTCCGGTGCGCTGGAAGGAGCAGTTCGCCGGGGCGCGCCGCGTCGACCTGCCGACGTACGCCTTCCAGCGCGAGCGGTTCTGGACCGGCCCGGCCATGCCGCCGCAGGCCGCCGGTGCCGCCGACCCGGCCGACGCCGCGTTCTGGACGGCCGTCGAGCAGTCCGACCTCGCCACCCTCACCCGCTCGCTGCACCTCGACGAGGAGACCCTCGCCGCCGTCCTGCCCGCGCTCACCACCTGGCGGCAGGCGGGCCGTGACCGCTCCACCACCGACGCCTGGCGCTACCGGGTCACCTGGAAGCCCCTGCGCGGCCTCAACAGCACTGCCCTCACCGGCACTTGGCTGGTCGTCGCCGCCGATGACAGCGACGACGCCGACGTGGTCGCGGCCCTGGAAGCCGGGGGCGCCAAGGTCCGCCGCATCACGCTCGGCGAGGCCGACGCCGACCGTGCCGTCCTCGCGGCCAGGCTCTCCGACCTCACCGACGCCGTCCTCGCCGGCATCGTCTCGCTGCTGCCCGCCGCCGAACGGCCGGCCACGCCGGGGCTGCCGCTCGGCCTGCTCCTCACCGTCTCCCTGATCAACGCCCTCGGCGACGCGGGCATCACCGCGCCCGTCTGGAACCTCACCCGCGACGCCCTGTCCACCGGCCGCTCCGACACCGTCACCCACCCCGGCCAGGCCCAGGCCCTCGGCATCGGCTGGACCGCCGCGCTGGAACACCCGCAGCGCTGGGGCGGCTCCATCGACCTGCCCCTCGCACTCGACGCCCGGGCCGGTCGGCGCCTGGTCGCCGCGCTCACCGGCGCCGGTCAGGAGGACCAGCTGGCGATCCGTGCCTCGGGCACTCTCGCCCGCCGGATCGTGCGCGCCCCCGCCCGCCCCGACAAGCGGCGGGAGTGGACGCCGCGCGGCACGACGATCATCACCGGCGGCACCGGCACGCTCGGCCCGCACGTGGCCCGCTGGCTCGCCCACCTGGGCGCCGAGCACCTGGTGCTCACCAGCCGCCGCGGCCTCGACGCGCCCGGCGCCCGCGAACTCGCCGCCGAACTCGCCGAGATCGGCACGCCAACCACCGTCATGGCCTGCGACATCGCCGACCGCGACGCCGTCGCCACCCTGCTCGACGACCTGCGCGCGAACGGTCACGACATCCGCTCGGTGATCCACACCGCCGCGGTCATCGGCCTGCACTCCATCGACGGCGCCACCCCCCAGGCACTCGCCGACATCCTCGGTGCCAAGGTGGACGGCGCCCGCCACCTCGACGAGCTGCTCACCGAGGACCTCGACGCGTTCGTGCTGTTCTCGTCCGTCTCCGGCATGTGGGGCAGCGGCGACCACGCCGCCTACGTCGCCGGCAACGCCTACCTCAACTCGCTCGCCGCCGCCCGCCGGGCCCGCGGCCTGCGCTGCACTGCCGTCTCGTGGGGCATCTGGTCCGACGACCTCGGCCTCGGCCGCGTCGACACCGAGCAGATCCGGCGCAGCGGCCTGGAGTTCATGCCGGCCCGCCTCGCGCTCGCCTCGCTGGAGCGGGCGATCGAGGACGACGAGACCGAGCTGGCCATCGCCAACGTCGCCTGGGACCGCTACCACCCCGTGTTCACGGCCGTCCGGCCCACCACACTCTTCGACGAGCTCCCCGAGGTGCGGGCGCTCACCACGGCCGCCGCACAGTCGGCCGGAAACGGGCAGGCCGACGGGTTCGCCGCGCAGCTGCGCGCCCTGCCGCCCGCCGAGCGGGAGCAGACCCTGCTCGACCTCGTACGCGCCCAGGCGGCCGCCGTGCTCGGCATGGCGAGCCCCGAGGCGCTCACCGAGCACCGGGCCTTCCGCGAGGCCGGCTTCGACTCCATCACCGCCGTCGACCTGCGCAACAAGCTCGCCGCCACGACCGGCCTCACCCTGCCCACCACGATGGTCTTCGACCACCCGAGCCCCCTCTCCCTCGCCGAGTTCTTGCTCGCCGAGATCCTCGGCTCCGACCCGACGGCACAGCAGCCGGTCGTCGCGGCCGCGGCCACCGACGAGCCCATCGCCATCATCGGCATGGCCTGCCGCTACCCCGGCGGCGTCAGCTCGCCCGAGGGCCTGTGGCGGGTCGTGCTCGATGGCGTCGACGCCATCTCCGGCTTCCCCGCCGACCGCGGCTGGGACGCCTCCGCGCTCTACGACCCCGACCCCGACGCCCCCGGCGGCGCCTACTCCGTGCAGGGCGGCTTCCTGCACGACGTCGCCGACTTCGACCCCGGCTTCTTCGGCATCTCGCCCCGCGAGGCCCTCGCTATGGACCCGCAGCAGCGCCTCCTCCTGGAGACCGCCTGGGAGTCCATGGAACGTGCCGGCATCGACCCGCACACCCTGCGCGGCAGCCGCACCGGCGCCTTCATCGGCGCCAGCTACCAGGACTACTCCTCCGGCGGCACCGGAGCGACCCCCGGCGACGAGGGCCACATGATCACCGGCACGCTCTCCAGCGTGCTGTCCGGCCGGGTGTCGTACCTCTTCGGCCTCGAAGGCCCCGCCGTCACCCTCGACACCGCCTGCTCGTCCTCCCTGGTCGCCATGCACCTGGCCTGCCAGTCGCTGCGCGACGGCGAGAGCAGCCTCGCCCTCGCCGGCGGCGTCAGCGTCATGGCCACCCCGGGCGCCTTCGTCGGCTTCAGCCGGCAGCGCGCCCTCGCCAAGGACGGCCGCTGCAAGGCCTACTCCGACTCCGCCGACGGCATGACCCTCGCCGAGGGCATCGGCCTGGTCCTGATGGAACGCCTCTCCGACGCCGTCGCGGCCGGACACCGAGTCCTCGCCGTCGTCCGCGGCTCCGCCATCAACCAGGACGGCGCCTCCAACGGCCTCACCGCACCCAACGGCCCCTCCCAGCAGCGCGTCATCCGCCAGGCCCTGGCCAACGCCCGCCTCGCACCGTCCGACGTGGACGCCATCGAGGGCCACGGCACCGGCACGGACCTCGGCGACCCCATCGAGTCGCAGGCCCTGCTCGCCACCTACGGTCAGGACCGCGCCGCCGACCGTCCGCTGCTGCTCGGCTCCGTGAAGTCCAACATCGGCCACACCCAAATGGCCTCCGGCGTCGCCTCCGTCATCAAGATGGTCCAGGCGCTCCAGACCGGCATCCTGCCCCGCACTCTCCACGTCGACCAGCCGTCCACCAAGGTCGACTGGTCCACCGGGACCATCGAACTGCTCACCGAGCAGCAGCCCTGGCCCGAGACCGGCCGCGCCCGCCGCGGCGCGGTGTCGTCCTTCGGGCTCAGCGGCACCAACGCGCACCTGCTCCTGGAACAGGCGCCGCCGGCCGCGGACCCGGCACCGGAACCTACCCCGACCCTGGTCCCGGTACTGCTGTCCGCACGCGCCGACGAGGCCCTGCGACAGCAGGCCGCACGGCTGCTGGAACTGGACGCCAACCCCGTCGACCTCGCCGGATCCCTGGCCCGCCACCGCTCCACCTTCGAGCGGCGCGCCGTCATCGTGACGCACGACCACGCCGAACTCGTACGCGGCCTGACCGCACTGCGCGACGGCCTCCCGGACGCCTCCCTCGTCCGCGGCACCGCCGCCCGGGGCCGTACGGCACTGCTGTTCACCGGTCAGGGCTCCCAACGCTGCGGCATGGGAAGCGAGTTGTACGAAACCCACCCCGCGTTCGCCGACGCCCTGGACGCCGTCTGCGTCCACCTCGACGCCGAACTGGACCGGCCGCTGCGCGAGGTGATGTGGGGCGAGGACCAGGACACCCTCGACCGCACCGGATACGCCCAGCCCGCGATCTTCGCACTCGAAGTCGCCCTGTACCGCCTGGTCGAGTCGTGGGGCGTCACGCCCGACCACCTCGCCGGGCACTCGATCGGCGAGATCGCTGCCGCGCATGTGGCGGGTGTGTTGTCGCTGGAGGACGCGTGTGCGCTGGTGTCGGCGCGGGCGCGGTTGATGCAGGCGTTGCCGTCGGGTGGGTCGATGGTGGCGGTGGAGGCGACCGAGGAGGAGGTGACTCCGTACCTGGATGGTGCGGTGTCGATCGCGGCCGTCAACGGGCCGTCGTCGGTCGTGGTCGCGGGTGACGAGGCCGACGTGGCGCGGGTCGTCGAGCGGTTCGCGGACCGTCGTACGAAGCGGTTGAAGGTGTCGCACGCCTTCCACTCGCCGTTGATGGACCCGATGCTGGACGACTTCCGTGCCGCCATCGCCGGGCTGTCGTTCAACGCCCCCGAGATCCCGCTGGCCACCAGCGGTGATGTGACCGACCCGGAGTACTGGGTGCGGCACGTGCGCGAGACGGTGCGATTCGCCGACGCCGTGCGGCAGTTGGAGAGCCGGGGCGTGGGGACGTACCTGGAACTCGGACCCGACGGCGTGCTCTGCGGCATGGCGGGGGAGAGCCTGACCGAGGACGCCATACTGGTCCCGGCGCTGCGCGGTGAGCGGCCCGAAGCCGTCACCCTGCTCACCGCGCTGGCGGGCGTACATGTGCGCGGCACCGCGGTCGACTGGCGGGCGTACTTCGACGGTACCGGAGCGCGCACCGTCGGCCTGCCGACCTACCCGTTCCAGCACCAGCGCTACTGGCCGGAGCCCGTCGCGCCGCAGTCGGTGCGGGCCGCCGGCGACAGTGTCGACGACACGTTCTGGGACGCCGTCGAGCGCGAGGACTTCGCCGCGCTCGCCGAATGGCGCAGCCGCAAGCTCCGGTCCACCGTGGACTCCTGGCGCTACGGCGTCACCTGGAAGCCGCTCACCGCGAACGGCGTGGCGACCGGGCCGTGGCTGGTGCTGAGGGCGGACGGCCACGACGCCGCCGACGTCCAGGACATCGTGGCCGCGCTCGGCGCCGGAACCGACGTGATCGAGGCCGACACCGACCGTGCCGCGCTCACCGCCCGGCTCGACGGCGGCTCCTACGCCGGTGTGCTCTCGCTCGTGGCGCTCGGCGCCGATACCGAGACCGCCCTCGCCCGTACCACCCTCGTCGTGCAGGCACTCGGGGAGGCGGGCGTCAGCGCCCCGCTGTGGGTCGCCACCCGGGGCGCGGTGTCGGTCGGCGGCTCCAAGACCGTCACCCGGCCCGAACAGGCCGCCGTGTGGGGTCTTGGCCGGGTCGTCGCCCTCGAACACCCCACCCGCTGGGGCGGTTTGGTCGACCTCCCGGAGCAACTGGACCGCAACTCCCTGCGCCGTCTCACGGGCATCCTCGCCCAGCGCGATGAGGACCAGGTCGCGGTGCGCCCCTCCGGCACCTACGGCCGCCGCCTGAGCCGCAGAGCCGTCCACGGCACCGCCCGCGAGTTCCGCCCCGGCACGGCCCTGATCACCGGCGGCACCGGAGGCATCGGCGCGCACGTCGCCCGCTGGCTCGCTGCCAACGGCGCCGAAAAGATCGTCCTGGTCAGCAGGCGTGGCACGGGCGCGCCCGGCGCGGCCGAACTCGCCTCCGAACTTGGCGAGAAGGCCGTCATCGCCACCTGCGACGTCGCCGACCGAGACGCGCTCGCCGCCCTGCTCGCCGAGCACCCGGTCACCTCGGTGTTCCACACGGCCGGCGTCGTGGACGACGGGCTGGTCGAGACGATGGCACCGGACGCCTTCGCGAGCGTGCTGCGCGCCAAGGAGACCGCCACCCGCAACCTGCACGAACTGACCGCCGACCTGGACGCGTTCGTCCTGTTCGCCTCCACCGCGGGTGTCATCGGCGCCGCCGGACAGGGCAATTACGCGGCGGCCAACGCCTTCCTCGACGCCTTCGCCGAACACCGGCGCGCCCAGGGCCTGGCGGCCACCTCCGTCGCCTGGGGCCCGTGGGCCGAGGCCGGGATGGCCGTCGACGGGGCCAAAGTGGCCGAGCGGCTGCGGCGCGGCGGGTTCGCGCCCCTGGCACCGGACCTCGCGATGGCCGCGCTGCGCCGGGCGATCGAGCACGGCGACGCCTCGGTGACGGTCGCCGACATCGACTGGGAACGCTATCTGCCCGCCCTGGCAGGCCTGCGGCCCGCGCCGCTCGTCGACGACCTGCCCGAGGTCAGGCGTCTGCGCACCACCGAGGACACAGTCGGGGCCGAGCAGCCTCAGGTTCGCGGCCGGCTCTCGTCCCTGCCCGCCGCGGATCGCGCCCGCGCCGTACTCGACCTCGTACGCGGCCAGATCGCCGCCGTCCTCGGCCACGCGAACGCCGCCGAGGTCGACGTCGACCGGGCCTTCCAGGACCTCGGCTTCGACTCTCTGACCACGCTGGAGCTGCGCAACCGCCTCCAGGCCGCACTGGAGCTGACGCTGCCCGCGTCCCTGCTCTACGACTACCCGACCCCGGCGGAGCTGGCCGAGTTCCTGCGCGCCGAAGCACTGGGCGCAACAGGGGCCGAATCCGGCACCTCGGCGCCCGCCGTGACGGCCGCCCCGGTCGACGACGACCCGATCGCCATCGTCGGCATCGGCTGCCGCTTCCCCGGCGGCGCCGGCTCGCCGGAGGAGATGTGGCGGCTGCTGGCCGAGGGACGGGACGGCGTCAGCGCTTTCCCCGCCGACCGCGGCTGGGACCTCGACGCCCTCGGCGCCGGCGCCTCCGCCGCCCTGGAAGCCGGATTCCTCGACGCGGTCGCCGACTTCGACGCCGGCTTCTTCGGCATCTCGCCGCGCGAGGCCCTCGCCATGGACCCGCAGCAGCGACTCGTCCTGGAGACCGCCTGGGAGGCCCTGGAACGCGCGGGCATCGACCCCTCGCGCCTGCGCGGCAGCAGCACCGGCGTGTTCATCGGCACCAATGGCCAGGACTACGAGAACGTCCTGCGCCGGGCCACCGAGGACACCGTCGCCGAGGTCCAGGGATACCTGGCCACCGGCAACACCGCGTCGGTGATGTCCGGCCGGCTGTCCTACGTCCTCGGCCTGGAGGGCCCGGCCGTCACCGTCGACACCGCCTGCTCCTCCTCCCTGGTCGCCCTGCACTGGGCCGCCAAGGCGCTGCGCGGCGGCGAGTGCACCCTCGCCCTCGCGGGCGGCGCGTCGGTCATGTCCAGCCCCGACTCGTTCGTGGAGTTCACCACTCAGGGCGGCCTCGCCCCCGACGGCCGCTGCAAGGCCTTCGCCGAGGCCGCCGACGGCACCGCGTGGTCCGAGGGCGCCGGTCTGCTCGTACTGGAGCGGCTGTCCGACGCGGTCGCCAACGGGCACGACGTCCTGGCCGTCGTCCGCGGCTCGGCCGTCAACCAGGACGGCGCCTCCAACGGCCTCACCGCGCCCAACGGCCCCTCCCAGCAGCGCGTGATCCGGCAGGCCCTCGCCGACGCGGGCCTCTCGCCCGCCGACATCGACGCCATCGAGGCGCACGGCACCGGCACCACGCTGGGCGACCCGATCGAGGCGCGGGCCCTGCTGTCCACGTTCGGCGGCACGGACCGGCCGGCCCCGCTCTACCTGGGCTCGGTCAAGTCGAACATCGGCCACACGCAGGCCGCCGCCGGTGTCGCCGGCGTCATCAAGATGGTGCTCGCGATGCGGCACGGCATGCTCCCCAGGACGCTGCACGTCGACGCGCCCACCTCGCACGTCGACTGGTCCTCGGGCACGCTGTCGCTGCTCGGTGACTCCGTCGACTGGCCGGAGAACGGGCATCCGCGCCGGTCCGGTGTCTCAGCGTTCGGCCTCAGCGGGACCAACGCCCACGTCATCCTGGAGGAGGGCCCCGCCCCCGCGGCCCCGACCCCGGCCGACGCGGATCGAGCCCCGGGCACCCCGTGGCTGGTCTCCGCGAAGTCCGAACACGCCCTGCGCGCCCAGGTCGAACGGATCAGGACGCTGGACGCCGCCCCGCTCGACATCGCCTACTCACTGGCCACCACCCGAACCGCCTTCCCACACCGCGCCCTCCTCGTCGACGGCACCGAGATCGCCACCGGCACCGCCCGCAAGGCCGCCACAACGGCACTGCTGTTCTCCGGGCAGGGATCTCAACGGCTCGACATGGGACGGGAGTTGTACGAGCGCTTCCCCGTCTTCGCCGATGCCCTGGACGACGTACTGGGACACCTGGAGCCGGGGCTGCGGGAGGTGATGTGGGGTGAGGACGCGGAGCCGCTGAACAAGACCGGTCACACGCAGCCCGCACTGTTCGCGCTCCAGGTCGCGCTCTACCGGCTGACGGAATGGCTCGGCGTACGGCCCGACCACCTCGCCGGTCATTCCATCGGTGAGATCGCGGCGGCCCATGTGGCCGGTGTCCTCGCCCTGGAGGACGCCGCGAAGCTGGTGACGGCTCGGGCGACGCTGATGCAGGCGTTGCCTGTCGGGGGCGCCATGGTGGCCATCGAGGCAACGGAGGAGGAAGTCGCCGCGCAGGCGACCGAGTTGGTATCCATCGCGGCCGTCAACGGTCCGTCCTCCGTGGTGATCGCGGGCGACGAGACCGAGGTCGAGCGGATCGCCGAAGTCTTCGGCGACCGCAGGACCAAGCGGCTGAAGGTCTCCCACGCCTTCCACTCGCCGCTGATGGAACCGATGCTGGACGACTTCCGCGCCGCCCTCACCGGGCTCACCTTCCACGAGCCGACGATCCCGATCGTGACCAGCGGCGATGTGACCGACCCGGAGTACTGGGTCCGCCACGTCCGCGAGACCGTCCGCTTCCACGACCACGTCGGCACGCTGCGCTCCGAGGGCGCCACGACGTTCCTGGAGATCGGCCCCGACGGCGTACTATCCGCGCTCGTCGAGGATGCCGTGCCCGCGCTGCGCAAGGACCGCGACGAGCGGGACGCGTTCGCCCTCGCCCTCGGCCACCTGTTCCTGCGGGGCACCGGCATCGAGTGGGAGAGGTACTACGAGGGCACCGGCGCCCGCCGCGTGGCACTGCCGACGTACGCCTTCCAGCGTGAGCGCTACTGGCCGCACACCATCTCGTCCGCGCAGCCGGCCCGCGCCGCCGTGGACGGCTGGCTGTACGAGGTGACGTGGGCCCCGGTCGCGGCGGGGACCGGCGGGCCGCAGGGGCGTTGGCTTGCGCTGGTGCCGGAGGGCGACGCGTGGGCGGCCGAGGCGGTCGCCGCGTTCGGCGGGGATGCGGAGGTGGCCCACGAGGTGCGGGCCGGCGACTACGCCGGGGTGCTCTCGCTGCTGCCCACCGGGCCGGCTCAACTGCTGGCGGACCTGGCGGAGGCCCGGGTCACGGCGCCGCTGTGGTGCGTCACCCGGGGCGCGGTCGCGGTCGGCGACGAGCCGCTGCGCAGCCCCGCCCTGGCCCCGGTCTGGGGCGAGGGACAGGTCGCCGCGCTGGAGCACCCCGAGCGCTGGGGCGGCCTGGTCGACCTGGCCGAGCCCGTCGCCGGCTGGTTCGCCCGGATACCCGAGGGCGAGGACCAGGTCGCGATCCGCGCCGACGGAGTCCACGCCCGGCGGCTGGCCCGTACGACCGTCACCGCGCCGTCCTGGACGCCGCGCGGCACGGTCCTCGTCATCGGCGCCGACGGCACCATGGGACGGCATGTGGTGCGGTGGCTGGAGGACGAGGGGGACGACGTCGTCGTCAGCCACGACCTCGACGACCTGGAGCGGGCCGACGCCGTCCTCTACGTCGGCGAGGACACCCCGCTCGACGTCCTGTACGACCTCGACGAACGGCTCGGCGACCGGAAGCTGGACGCCTTCGTGGTGTTCGGGTCCGTCGCCGGGATCTGGGGCGCGCGGGGGCAGGGTCCGCAGGCCGCGCACGGCGCGCTGGTCGACGCGTTCGCCCGCGGGCGGCGCGACCGGGGCCGTACGGCACTGTGCGTGGCGTGGGGCCCGTGGGCCGACACGACCGACCCGAGCATGACCGCGCACCTGCGGCTGAGCGGCATGCCGGTCATGCCCGCCCGGCAGGCGCTGTCCGCGCTCGGGCTCGCGGTCGCGGCCGGGCGCGGCACGGTCGCCGTGGTGGATGTGCGCTGGGAGACGTTCGCGCCCGCGTTCGGCCCCAGCACCGTCTTCGCCGCCCTGCCCGAGGCCCGCGTCGAGGCCGCCGAGCCCGACTCCGCCCTCGCACAGCGGCTCCTTGAGCTGCCGGAGTACGAGCGGCACGGCGAGGTCCTCACGCTGGTGCGCGAGCGCGCGGCCGTGGTGCTCGGCCACTCCAGGCTCGACGCGATCGAACCGGACGTGCCGTTCCGCGACCTGGGCTTCGACTCGCTCACCGCGCTCGACCTGCGCAACCAGATCGGCGCCGCGACCGGCCACACCCTGCCCGCGACGCTCGTCTTCGACCACCCGACACCCGGCGAACTCGCCACCCACCTGCTCGACGAGGTGCTCGGCACCACCGAGGACCCGGCCGAGGACGTGCTCGTCCCGCGGGCCAGGGCCCTGGACGAGCCCATCGCCATCGTCGGCATGGGCTGCCGCTACCCCGGCGGCGTGACGAGTCCCGAGGACCTGTGGCAGCTGCTCCTCGACGGCATCGACGCCACCGGCGACATGCCCGCGGACCGGGGCTGGGACCTGGCCGCGCTGGCCGCCGGACAGAGCGCCACCCGGCGCGGCGGATTCCTGTACGACGTCGCCGACTTCGACCCGGACTTCTTCTCCATCTCGCCGCGCGAGGCCCTCGTCATGGACCCGCAGCAGCGCCTCGTGCTGGAGACGGCCTGGGAGGCCCTGGAGCGCGCGGGCATCGACCCGGGCCTGCTGCGCGGCACCGACACCGGCGTGTTCGTCGGCGGCGGCAGCGGCGAGTACCGGCCCTCCCAGGAGGAGACCGGCCTGGAGTGGCAGACCGCGCAGTCAGCGTCGCTGCTGTCCGGCCGCCCCGCCTACACCTTCGGCCTCCAGGGGCCGACGGCGTCGGTCGACACCGCGTGCTCCTCGTCCCTGGTCGCCCTGCACCTGGCCGCACAGGCGCTGCGTGCGGGCGAGTGCTCCATGGCGCTGGCCGGCGGTGTGTGCGTGATGTCGACGCCGGTCGGGTTCATCGAGTTCAGCGCCCAGGGCGCCCTGTCCGAGGACGGTCGCTGCAAGGCGTTCTCCGACGACGCCGACGGCACCGGCTGGGCCGAGGGCGTGGGCATGCTCGTACTGGAGAGGCTGTCGGACGCGCGGCGCAACGGCCACCAGGTCCTCGCGGTGGTCCGCGGCAGCGCCATCAACTCCGACGGCGCCTCCAACGGCCTGACCGCACCCAGCGGCCCCGCCCAGCAGCGGGTCATCCACCATGCGCTGGCCGCGTCCGGACTGCGCCCGAACGACGTGGACGCCGTCGAGGCGCACGGCACCGGCACCAAGCTCGGCGACCCGATCGAGGCCCAGGCGCTGATCGCCGCCTACGGCCGGGAGCGGGCCAACCCGCTGCTGCTCGGCGCCATCAAGTCCAACCTCGGCCACACCCAAGCCGCCTCCGGTGTCGCCGGTGTGATCAAGATGGTCATGGCGATGCGGGCAGGCGAACTGCCCCGCACGCTGCACGCCGAGAAGCCCACCACGCACGTCGACTGGAGCTCCGGCACGGTCAAGCTGCTGGCGGAGCGGACGCCGTGGCCCAACACCGGCCGGCTGCGCAGGGCGGGTGTCTCGTCGTTCGGCGCGAGCGGCACCAACGCACACGTGATCATCGAGCAGGCCGAGCCCGAGCCCACGAATCCGGTGGAGCACACGGCCGGAGTGCTGCCGGTGCTCGTCTCCGGCCGTACCCCCGCCGCGCTGCGCGACCAGGCCGCCCGCCTGCTGGCGACCGCGGCCACCGCCGAACCCGCCGACCTGGCCTACTCGGCGGCGACGGGCCGTGCCGCCTTCGAGCACCGCGCGGTGGTCCTCGCCGACGACAGGGACGACCTGCTGGCCGGCCTCACCGCGCTGGCGGAGGGCGCCCGCACCCCGCACGTCGTCGTCGACGAGGCCGCCCGGGCGGGCAAGCTCGCCTTCCTGTTCGCCGGACAGGGCTCGCAACGGCTCGGCATGGGCCGCGAACTGTACGAGCGGTTCCCGGTGTTCCGGGCCGCGCTGGACGAGGTCACGGAACTCCTCGACCCGGCGCTGCGGGAGGTCGTCCGCGGCGACGACGAGGCGGCACTGAACCGGACGGGCAACGCGCAACCCGCCCTCTTCGCTCTTGAGGTCGCCCTCTACCGGCTCGCCGAGTCGTGGGGTCTGCGGCCCGACTTCCTCGCCGGGCACTCGATCGGTGAGATCGCCGCCGCGCACGTCGCCGGGGTTCTCTCCCTGGCGGACGCGTGCACGATGGTGTCGGCGCGGGCCTCGCTGATGCAGGCCCTGCCGGCCGGCGGCACCATGGTCGCGGTGCAGGCGTCGGAGGACGCCGTCCTGCCGCACCTCACCGACGGTGTCACGATCGCCGCGGTCAACGGGCCGGAGTCGGTGGTCGTCGCCGGTCCCGAGGAGGCGGTCGGCGCCGTCGTGGGTCGCTGGAAGCGCCGCGGGCTGCGGGTGTCGCACGCCTTCCACTCGCCGCTGATGGACCCGATGCTCGACGAGTTCCGCAAGGTCGTCACGGGTCTGGCCTTCGCCGCGCCGACCATGCCGGTCGTGGTCGGGGGAGACCTGACCGACCCCGAGTACTGGGTACGGCACGTGCGCGAGCCCGTGCGCTTCGCGGACAACGTCCGCACCCTCGCCGAGCGCGGCGTCACGACCCTGGTCGAACTCGGCCCGGACGCCACCCTGTCGGGCCTCGTCCCGGACAGCGCCCCCGGCACGGTGGCGATCCCTCTGCTGCGCAAGGACCGCGACGAGGAGACAACCGCCGTCACCGCGCTCGCCAGGCTCCACGCCCGCGGCGTACGCGTCGACTGGGCCGGCCTCTTCAGCGGCGGCAACCGCGTCGACCTGCCCACCTACGCCTTCCAGCACCAGCGGTTCTGGCCCTCGACCATGACCGGCACCGCCACGCGTCCGGCCGCCGCCGAGCCCGGCAGCGACGACGCCGCGTTCTGGGCCGCCGTCGAGGGCGAGGACTTCGGCGCGCTGGAGCAGGTGCTCGACGTCGACGGCGGCGCGCTCTCCCAGGTGCTGCCCGCCCTGCTCGACTGGCGCCGACAGCACAACGACCTCGCAGTCGTGGACAGTTGGCGGTACCGGATCGCCTGGAAGCCGCTGGACGGCGGCTCCGGTACGCCGGCCGGACGCTGGCTGGCCGTGACCCCGGCCGGCGACGATGCCTGGGCGGCACGGGTCGTGGCCGCGCTCGGCGCCGACGTCGTCACCGTCGCGCTCAACACCCCCGACCGTGCCCGGATCGCCAAGGCCCTCGCCCCCCTGGGTACCGGCTTCACCGGAGTGGTCTCCCTGCTCGGCCGCGCCCCCTCGGACCCCGGCGGCACACCGCAGGGCACCCTGCTCACGGCGGCGCTGATTCAGGCGCTCGGCGACGCGGGCCTGACCGCACCGCTGTGGTGCGTCACCCGCGGCGCCGTGGCCGTCAGCGCCGCCGAGGCGCCGGACGACCTGACGCAGTCGGCGATCTGGGGCCTGGGCCGGGTGGCCGCGTTGGAGTACCCGGAGCGCTGGGGCGGCCTGATCGACCTGCCCGTCGAACCTGCCGGATCCGCCGGACTCGACGACCGCGTCCTGCGCGGCCTCGCCTCCGTCCTCGCCGGACTCGACGGCGAGGACCAGGTGGCCGTACGGGCGAGCGGCGTCTTCGGCCGCAGGCTCCTCACCGCGCCCGCCCCCGCGCCGGCCCGCGTCTGGGAGCCGCGCGGCACGGTCCTCATCACCGGCGGCACCGGCGCGCTCGGTGGCCATGTCGCCCGCACCCTCGCCCGCGAGGGCGCCCGCCACCTGCTGCTCCTCAGCAGGCGCGGCCCCGACGCCCCCGGCGCCGAGGAACTCGGCACCGCGCTCCGCGACTTGGGCGCCGAGGTCACCATCGCCGCCTGCGACGCGTCCGACCGGACCGCCCTGCGGGCGGTCCTGGACGGGGTGGACGACTTGACCGCCGTGGTCCACACGGCGGGCGTGCTCGACGACGGCGTCCTCGACAAGATGACGCCCGAACGGTTCCAGGACGTGTTCCGCAGCAAGGCCGACCCGGCGCTGCTGCTGGACGAGCTGACCTCGGGCCTCGACGCGTTCGTGCTGTTCTCGTCGGCGTCGTCGGCGGTCGGCAGCCCCGGCCAGGCCAACTACGCGGCCGCGAACGCCATGCTGGACGCGCTCGCCGAACGGCGCCGGGCCCACGGCCTGGCCGCCACCTCGATCGCCTGGGGCGCCTGGGGCGGCGCAGGCATGGCCGACTCCGAGGACGCCGTCGCCAACGCCCAGCGCGCGGGCATCGCGGCGATGGACCCCGAACTCGCCTGCACGGCCCTGCGTCGGCTGGCCGCGGAGGACGGGGCGACCGCGGTCGTCGCGGCCGTCGACAAGGGCCGCTTCTCCGGCGGCTTCCGGCCCAACCCGCTGCTGCGGGAACTCGCCGGACCCCAGGAGACGGCGGCACCCGAAGCGGCACCCTCAGGCGCACTGCGCGAGCGGCTCCTCCGCCTGGCGCCGGCCAAGCGCCACGAGACGCTGCTCGACCTGGTCCGCACCCAGGCCGCCGAGGTACTGGGCCGGACCGACACCGACGCGGTGCGCGCGGACCGCCCGTTCCGCGACCTCGGGTTCGACTCGCTCGCCGTGGTCGAACTGCGCAACCGCCTGGGCGCGGCGACCGGCCTGAGCCTCGCCTCCACGCTGGTCTTCGACCACCCCTCGCCCGCCGAACTGGCCACCCACCTTCTGGACCAGCTGGTACCCGAGGACGCGGCCGAGGCCGACGGCGAGGAGGCCGAGATCCGCGAACTCCTGGCCAAGGTGCCGCTCACCCAGCTGCGCGAGATCGGCGTACTGGAACCGCTGCTGCACCTCCTCGGCAGGTCCTCGGCCGAGGAGAGCGACGACACCGGCTCGATCGACGACATGTCCGTCGACGACCTGGTGCAGGCGGCACTCGAAGGACAACCCGGCGGGCAATTGGACGGACAGCTGGACGGACAGCTCGACTGACGTCCGCCGACGGCCGGTCGTCCCGCACGGACGACCGGCCGTACTTCTGAGGAAATCGCTACTGGGTTGGCTGCTGCAATTGCGATCGGACGAATTCGGATGACTGCGGACGACGGAGCTGATGGATGAACACCTCCAGCGAGAAGGTTGTCGAGGCACTGCGCGCCGCGATGAAGGACGCGGAGCGGCTGCGCAGGCAGAACCGGCAACTGGTCGCCGCCGCCACCGAGCCGGTCGCGATCGTCGGCATGGCCTGCCGCTTCCCGGCGGGCATCGACTCCCCGGAACAGCTGTGGGAGCTCGTGGCCGCCGGGCGCGACGCCATCACCGGATTCCCCACCAACCGGGGCTGGGACATCGCCTCGCTGCTGGGCGGCGAGGTCGACGAGCGCGGCAGCAGCCTGAGCGTCCAGGGCGGCTTCCTGCCCGCCCTCGCCGAGTTCGACCCCGGCTTCTTCGGCATCTCCCCGCGCGAAGCGGTCACCATGGACCCGCAGCAGCGGCTGCTCCTCGAGACCTCCTGGGAGGCCATCGAACGGGCGGGCATCGACCCGACCACTCTGCGCGGCTCCCGCACCGGCGTGTTCGTCGGCACCAACGGCCAGGACTACCAACACCTGCTGATCCGCGGCCTCGACGACGCCACCGGCGACGTCGGCACCGGCATCGCCGCCTCCGCCGAGTCCGGCCGTATCTCCTACGCCCTCGGCCTGGAGGGCCCCACCGTCACCGTCGACACCGCCTGCTCGTCCTCGCTGGTGTCACTGCACCTCGCCGTGCACGCGCTGCGCGCCGGTGAGTGCTCCCTGGCGCTCGCCGGCGGCGTCAACGTGATGTGCACGCCCGGTTCGCTCGTCGAGTTCAGCCGCGCCGGCGGCCTCGCGCGCGACGGCCGCTGCAAGGCGTTCTCCGACGACGCCGACGGCACCGGCTGGTCCGAGGGCGTCGGCATGCTGATGCTGGAACGCCTCTCCGACGCCGTCGCCAACGGGCACCCCGTGCTCGCAGTGGTGCGCGGCAGCGCGGTCAACTCCGACGGCGCCTCCAACGGCTTCACCGCCCCCAACGGCCGCGCCCAGCAGCGCGTCATCCGCCAGGCCCTGGACCGGGCCGGGGTGCCCGCCGCCGAGGTCGACGTCGTCGAGGCCCACGGCACCGGCACCCCCCTCGGCGACCCCATCGAGGCCCGCGGCCTCCTCGCCACCTACGGCCAGGACCGCGACGTACCGCTCTACCTGGGCTCCGTGAAGTCCAACATCGGCCACACCCAGGCCGCCGCCGGCGTCGCCGGTGTCATCAAGATGGTCATGGCCATGCGCCACGGCGTGGTGCCGCGGACTCTGCACGTCTCGCGGCCGTCCACGCACATCGACTGGGACACCGGTTCGGTGCAGTTGGCCACCACCGACACCGAGTGGCCCACCGCGGACCATCCGCGCCGCGCCGCCGTCTCGTCCTTCGGCGTCAGCGGCACCAACGCACACGTGATCCTGGAGCAGGCGCCTACGGCGGACGCTCCCGAGCCCGCGGCCGGCCCTGCGCACGCGGTGCCGTGGATCGTCTCAGCCAAGTCCGATGAGGCGCTGAGCGAGCAGGTCGGGGCGCTGCGGGGTATCGAGGGTGACGCGGCCGACATCGGCTTCTCCTTGGCGACCACGCGGTCGTTGTTCGAGCACCGGGCCGTGCTGCTGGACGGCGAGGAGATTGCCAGGGGGGTGGCGGGCGTCGCGAAGCCGACGGCCGTGCTCTTCTCCGGACAGGGGTCTCAACGGCGCGGCATGGGGAAGGAGTTGTACGAGCGTTTCCCGGTGTTCGCGCGGGCTCTGGACGACGTACTCGCGCATCTCGACACGGCGCTGCGGGACGTGATGTGGGGCGAGGACGATGAGGCCCTGAACCGGACCGGTTGCACGCAACCGGCGTTGTTCGCCTTCGAAGTCGCGCTGTACCGGCTGGCCGAGTCCTTCGGCGTGCGGGCGGAGAGCCTTGCCGGTCATTCGATCGGTGAGATCGCGGCGGCGCATGTGGCTGGTGTCCTCAGCCTGGAGGACGCGGCAAGGCTGGTGTCGGCGCGGGCGTCGCTGATGCAGGCGTTGCCGTCCGGTGGCGCGATGGCGGCGATCGAGGCGACGGAGGAGGAAGTCGCCGCGCAACTGACCGAGTTGGTGTCGATAGCGGCCGTGAACGGCCCTTCCTCGGTGGTGATCGCGGGTGACGAGGCCGCAGTCGAGCGGATCGCCGAAGTCTTCGGTGACCGCAGGACCAAGCGGCTGAAGGTCTCCCACGCCTTCCACTCGCCGCTGATGGAACCGATGCTGGACGACTTCCGTGCCGCCATCGCCGGACTGACGTTCCGGGAGCCGCACATCCCGATCGTGACCAGCGGCGATGTGACCGACCCGGAGTACTGGGTCCGCCACGTCCGCGAAACGGTCCGCTTCCACGACCACGTCACCGCCCTGGGCTCGAAGCCCCTCCTGGAGATCGGCCCGGACGGCGTCCTGTCCGCGATGGCCGCCGCCACGGGCGCGGTCGCCGTCCCCGCGCAGCGCAAGAACCTCGACGAGCCCACCGCCTTCGTCACCGCCCTGGCCCGCCTGCACGTGACAGGCACCGCGGTCGACTGGACGCCGTTCTACGAGGGAGGCCGCCGCGCAGACCTCCCCACCTACCCCTTCCAACGGCAGCGCTACTGGCCGTCGGTGTCGGTCAGCGCCGGTGACGCCCACGGACTGGGGCTCACGCCCGCCGACCACCCCCTGCTCGGCGCCGCCATGACCGTCGCCGGGTCCGGCGAGCTGATCCTCACCGGGAGCCTGTCGCGGGCAACCCACCCGTGGCTTGAGGACGCGCCGCTGTTCCCCAGTGCCGGGGTGGTCGAGCTGGCGTTGCGTGCGGCGGACCAGGTCGGCTGTGAGCGGATCGAGGAACTCACCGCTGTCGCACCGCTGGTGCTGCCGGAGGCGGCGCCCGTCCAGGTGCAGTTGTGGGTCGGGCGGCCGGGCGAGGAGGGGCGGCGGGAGCTGCGGTTCCACTCGCGGCTCGGCGACGGCGAGTGGATCGAGCACGCCACGGGAGTGCTTGCGCCGGGGGAGCGGACCGAGCGGTTCGACGCCTCCGTGTGGCCGCCGCGGGGCGCCAAGGTCGTCGGCATCGACGGCTTCTACGACGACACCGACCACGGCGAGGCGTTCCAGGGCCTCAGGGCGGTCTGGCGGCGCGGTGACGAGGTGTTCGCCGAGGTCGCCCTGCCCGGCGAGGCCAAGGGGTTCGGCATCCATCCCGCGCTGCTCGACGCCGCCGTGCACGCCGCCGCCCACCTGGGCCTCGACGGCGTGGCCACCCACTGGCGGGACGTCGGCCTGCACGCCTCGGGCGCCGCCGTGCTGCGCGTGCGGCTGACGGCGACCGACGGCGGGGTCACGCTCACCGCCGCCGACCCGACCGGCGCGCCCGTACTCTCCGCCGCCCGTGTCACGGTCGAGGAGGTCGGCGACCTCGCCGCGCGCATCGACGCGGACTCGCTCTTCCGGCTCGACTGGGTGCCCCAAGAGGTGCCGGAGCCCGGCGGGGAGCGCTGGGCGCTGCTTGGCGAGGACACCTTCGGGCTCGACGTGCAGGACTGGGTGACGTCGTCGGCGGACGGGGCCGACCCGGAGGTGAACACCGACCCGGACGTGGTCCTCGTACCCCTCATGGGGGAGCCCGGGCCCCAGTCCGCGCACGCACTCGCCGCGCGGACGCTGGAGATCGTCCAGGAGTGGCTGCCGACGAGGGCGCGCCTGGTGTTCGTGACGCGTGGCGCAGTGTCCGGCGAGGACGTGTCGGCAGGCACCGTGTGGGGCTTGGTGCGCTCGGCGCAGTCGGAGCACCCGGGCCGGTTCCTGCTCGTCGACCTCGACGGGTCGGCGGAGTCGGCCGCCGTCCTGCCGGGCCTCCCCGCGCTCATCGACGCCGGTGAGACACAGGTCGTGGTGTACGACGGCGAGGCGCGCGTCGGCCGGCTGGCCAAGGCTCCCCGGTACGAGGGTGAGGCGCCCGACTGGACCGGCACGGTCCTGATCACCGGCGGCACCGGCGGGCTCGGCGCGATCATGGCGCGGCACCTCGTGGCACGCGGCGCCCGCAAGCTGTTGCTGGTCAGCAGGCGAGGGCAGGACGCGCCCGGGGCGGCCGAGCTGCGAGGCGAACTCGTCGCGCAGGGTGCGGAGGTGACCGTACGGTCCTGTGACGTCGGCGACCGCGAGGCGCTGGCCGCGCTGCTGGCCGACGTCGACGACCTCGGTGCCGTCGTCCACACCGCGGGCGTGCTCGACGACGGCGTCATCGGCTCGCTGACCGGGGACCGGCTCGACACCGTGCTGCGGCCCAAGGCCGACGCGGCCTGGCATCTGCACGAACTGACCCGGGACAAGGACCTCGCGGCGTTCGTCCTGTATTCGTCGGTGTCCGGCCTGCTCGGCGCCGCCGGGCAGGCCAACTACGCGGCGGGCAACACCTACCTGGACGCGCTCGCCGCGCACCGCCGGTCCCTCGGCCTGCCCGCGCTGTCGCTGGCGTGGGGCGCCTGGGACTCCGGCGCCGGCATGACCGCCACACTGGACGCCACCGCCCTGCGTCGGATGCCCGTGCTGTCCGTCGCCCAGGGCCTGGCCCTGTTCGACGCGGCGCTGCGCTCCGACGAGCCGCTGCTCGCGCCCCTGGCCCCCGGCGCTTCCGGCGGCAGCGGCCCCGTACCGACGCTGCTGCGCGGACTCACCCGCACCGGGCGCCGTGTCGCCGCCACCGCGTCCGGCGACACCGCCCAGCGGCTCGCCGAGCTGGCCGGCGATGAACGGCAGCGGCTGCTGCTCGACCTCGTGCGTACCGAGGCCGCCAAGGTCATCGGGTACGACTCGGCCGACGCCGTGGGCGCGGAGAAGGAGTTCCGCGCGCTCGGCTTCGACTCGCTCACCGCGATCGAGCTGCGCAACGCCCTCACCGCGGCGACCGGGCTCACCTTGCCCGCGACGCTGATCTTCGACTATCCGACCCCGGCCGCGCTGGCCGACCACCTGCTGGCCGAACTCCTTGGCGACAGAGTCGAGTTGGAGGCGGTGGCGCAGGACGTCGCCGACGCCGACGACCCGATCGTGATCGTCGGCATGGGCTGCCGTTTCCCCGGCGGGGTGCGCTCGCCCGAGGAGCTGTGGCGGCTGCTGTACGACGGCGAGGACGCCATCTCCGGCTTCCCCACGGACCGCGGCTGGGAGCAGGAGGCCTTCGCGGCGGGCGGCACGGGCGAGGGCGGATTCCTGTACGGGGCCGCCGAGTTCGACGCCGGATTCTTCGGTATCTCCCCGCGCGAGGCCCTCGCCATGGACCCGCAGCAGCGCCAGCTGCTGGAGGTGGCCTGGGAGGCGGTCGAGCACGCCGGCATCGACGCCGCCACCCTGCGCGGCACCAGGACCGGTGTGTTCGTCGGCACCAACGGCCAAGACTACACGAACCTCGTCCTGCGAGCGCGCGACGGCATCGAGGGCCATGCGAGCACGGGCCTCGCCGCCGCCGTGATCTCCGGCCGCCTGTCGTACGTGTTCGGCTTCGAGGGGCCCGCCCTCACCGTCGACACCGCGTGCTCGTCGTCGCTGGTCGCCCTGCACCTCGCGGCGCAGTCCCTGCGCTCCGGGGAGTCCACACTCGCCCTGGTCGGCGGTGTCACGGTCATGTCGACGCCGATGAACTTCGCCGGCTTCAACGCCCAGGGCGGCCTGGCGGCCGACGCCCGCTGCCGGGCCTTCTCCGACGACGCCGACGGCACGGGCTGGTCCGAGGGCGCCGGCATCGTCGTACTCGAACGGCAGTCGGACGCGCTGCGCAACGGGCACCGGATCCTGGCCGTGATGCGCGGGTCGGCCGTCAACCAGGACGGTGCGTCCAACGGGCTTACGGCGCCGAACGGTCCGGCACAGCAGCGGGTGATCCGGCAGGCGCTGGCGAACGCCGAGTTGTCCGCGACGGACGTGGACGCCGTGGAGGCGCACGGCACCGGTACCCGGCTCGGCGACCCGATCGAGGCGCAGGCGCTGCTCGCCGCCTACGGACGCGACCGCGAGACGCCGCTGTACCTGGGCGCCGTCAAGTCCAACCTGGGGCACACCCAGGCGGCGGCGGGCGTCGCCGGCGTCATCAAGGCGGTCCTGGCGCTGCGGCACGGGGTGCTGCCCAGGACGCTGCATGTCACCGAGCCGTCCTCGCACGTCGACTGGTCGGCGGGCGCGGTCTCGCTGCTCACCGACAACACCCCGTGGCCGCAGGCGGACCGGCCGCGCCGGGCGGGCGTCTCCTCGTTCGGCCTCAGCGGCACCAACGCGCACATCATCCTGGAGCAGGGGCCCGCCGAACCCGCCGCCCCGGCCGCCGCGCCCCGCACGGAACCGGTCCCGTGGCTCGTCTCCGCCAAGTCCGAGGCGGCGCTGCGGGCCCAGGTCGAGCAGGTGCGCGCACTGACGGGCGACGACCCCGTCGACATCGGGCACTCGCTGGCTGCCTCCCGGACCCTGTTCGAGCACCGGGCCGTACTGCTCGACGGCACGGAACTCGCCTCCGGCGTCGCAGCCGACCGGACCCTCGCCGTGCTGTTCTCCGGGCAGGGCGCCCAACGCCTAGGCATGGGGCGAGAGTTGTACGCACGGCACCCGGTGTTCGCAGCCGCGCTGGACGAGCTGCTGGACCGGCTCGACCCGGCGGTCCGCGAGGTCATGTGGGGGGACGACGAGGCGGCGCTGAACCGGACCGGGCACGCCCAGCCCGCGCTGTTCGCCGTCGAGGTCGCCCTCTACCGGCTGATCGAGTCCTATGGGATCAAGCCGCGGCTGCTGGCCGGGCACTCCATCGGCGAGATCGCCGCCGCCCACGTCGCCGGGGTGCTCGACCTGGCCGACGCGGCCCGGCTCGTCACCGTCCGAGCCCGGCTGATGCAGGCGCTGCCCGCCGGTGGCGCGCTGATCGCGATCCGGGCCACTGAACAGGAGGTCCTGCCGCACCTCACCCCCGAGGTGTCGATCGCCGCGGTCAACGGCCCCAACTCCGTGGTCGTGGCCGGAGTCGAGACCGAGGCGGCGCGGGTCGCGGCCCACTTCGAGGGCATCGGGCGCAAGGCGACGCGGCTGCGGGTGTCCCACGCGTTCCACTCGCCGCTCATGGACCCCATGCTTGAGGACTTCCGCGCCGCGATCGCCGACCTGACGTTCCGTGAACCGAGCATCCCGGTCGTGACCAGCGGCGACGTGACCGATCCCGAGTACTGGGTGCGTCATGTGCGCGACGCGGTCCGGTTCCACGACAACGTCGTACGGCTACGGGAGCGGGGCGCGACGGCGTTCCTGGAGGTCGGCCCCGACGGCGTGCTGTCCGCGCTCGTCGAGGACGCGGTGCCGGTGCTGCGCCGGGACCGCGACGAGGCGACCGCGCTGCTCACCGCGCTCGCCCGGCTGCACGTCGGCGGCGTCGAGGTCGACTGGTCACCCTGCTACCCCGGCGGGCGGCTCGTCGACCTGCCGACCTATCCGTTCCAGCACGAGCGGTACTGGCCCGAGACCGCCGACTCCGGGGCGATGGTGCAGGACCCGGCCGACGCGGCGTTCTGGGCCGCCGTGGAGAGTGCGGACGGCGCCTCCCTGTCCGCGACCCTCGGCCTCGACGCCGACACCCTCGACGGGGTGCTGCCCGCGCTGTCCGCGTGGCGCGGCCGGCGCAAGGCCCGCTCCACCGTGGACTCCTGGCTGCACCGCGAGACCTGGCAGCCCGTCACCGGACTCACCCCCGCCACGGGCCCCTGGCTGGTCATCGTGCCGCGTGGCGCGGCCGACGACCCGTGGGCCAACGCCGTCATCTCCGCCCTCGGCGATGCCACCCGCCTGGACGTCCCGGCGGGGGCCGACCGCAGCCAACTCACCGCGCTGCTGCAGGAGTTCGACACGAGCCGATACACCGGCGTCGTCTCCTTGATGGCGCTCGACGACCCGGGCGACCAGACCCCGGCCGTCGCCACCGCCACCCTCCTCCAGGCCCTCGGCGACGGAGGGATCACCGCCCCCCTGTGGGCCGTGTCCCGCGCGGCGGTGTCCGTCGGCCGCGCCGACCCCGTCGTCCACCCCTGGCAGGCCGGCGTCTGGGGACTCGGCCGGGTCGCCGCCCTGGAGCACCCCGTGCGCTGGGGCGGTCTCGTCGACCTGCCCGAAGAGCTCGACGAACGCGCCGCGCGACGCCTGCTGACCGTCCTCGGCTCGACCGAGGACCAGGTCGCCGTACGCGACTCCGGGGTCTTCGGCCGACGTGTCGTCGTGGCGCCGCGCGCACCCGGCGGCCCCGAGTGGGAGCCCTCCGGCACCGTGGTCGTCACCGGCGGCACCGGCGCCCTCGGCCGCCACGTCGCCCGCGACCTCGCCACCCGGGGCGCCGCCCGCGTCGTCCTGCTCAGCCGCCGGGGCCCGGACGCGCCCGGCGCCGCCGAACTCCGCGCGGAACTGGAGGGACTCGGCGCGGACATCGTGATCGCCGCCTGCGACGCCGCCGACCGCGAGGCCGTCGCCGCGCTGCTGGACGGCATCGACGACCTCACCGCCGTGGTCCACGCCGCCGGTGTCCTCGACGACGGCGTCCTGGAAGGCCTGGCGCCCGAGCGGTTCGCCGACGTCTTCCGCGCCAAGGCGCAGGCCGCGTTCGTCCTCGACGAGCTGACCCGCGCACGCGACCTCGACGCCTTCGTGCTGTTCTCCTCGGTCGCCGGCGCGATCGGCAACCCCGGACAGGCCAACTACGCCGCCGCCAACGCCGTCCTCGACGCCCTCGCCCAGCGCCGGCGCGCCGCCGGTCTCGCCGCGACCTCCGTCGCCTGGGGAGCGTGGGCCGGCGACGGCATGGCCGGAGGCGAACGCGCCGCGGCCGCCATCCGGCAGACCGGCGCCACCAGCCTCGACCCCGCCCTCGCGCTCGAAGCCCTGCGGCACGTCGTCGTCGAACCCGCCGCGACCGCCGTCGTCGCCGACTTGCGTCACCCGCAGCTGCTCAGCGCCCTGTTGAGCCTGCGCCCCACCCCGGTCATCGGCGAACTGCCCGGTGCGCGCGGAGTGCTCGACGCGCTCGACGCCGCCCGGCGCGACAGCGAGTCCGCCGGCGCCGCCCTGCGCGGCAGCCTGCGCGCCCTGCCCGACGGTGAACGCATCGCAGCCGTACTGGAGTTGGTGCGCACCCGGGCGGCGGCCGTGCTCGGCCACTCCGGCAAGGAGGCCGTCGCCGCGGACAAGGCGTTCCGCGACATCGGGTTCGACTCGCTGACCGCCGTCGACCTGCGCAACCAGCTCACCGAGGTCACCGGGCTCGCGCTGCCCGCCGGGCTCGTCTTCGACCATCCCAGCCCTCGCGCGCTCGCCGAGTTCCTGCTCGGCGAACTCCTCGGCACCGGGGCCGATCTGGCCGACACCGACGTGGTCCGCACCACGGACGACATCGCCATCGTCGGCATGGCCTGCCGCTTCCCCGGCGGCATCGACTCGCCCGAGGACCTGTGGACGCTGCTCGTCGAGGGACGGGACGCGATCACCGAGTTCCCGGCGGACCGCGGCTGGGACCTCGGCGCGCTCGCCAGCTCCACCGGACGCGGCGGATTCCTCGCCGGCGTCGCGGACTTCGACCCCGCCTTCTTCGGCATCTCGCCCCGCGAGGCCCTGGCCATGGACCCGCAGCAGCGGCTGCTGCTCGAAACGTCGTGGGAGGCGGTCGAACGCGCCGGCGTCGACCCCGGCTCGCTGCGTGGCAGCCGCACCGGCGTGTTCTACGGCACCAACGGGCAGGACTACCAGCACGTCGTGATGGCCTCCGACGAGGACCTGGAGGGCCACGCCGGCACCGGGCTCGCGGCCAGCGTGATCTCCGGGCGCGTCTCCTACGCGCTGGGCCTCGAAGGGCCCGCCGTCACCGTCGACACCGCATGCTCCTCGGCGCTGGTCGCGCTGCACCTCGCCGCGCAGGCGCTGCGGGCCGGTGAGTGCTCGCTCGCGTTCGCCGGCGGGGTGACCGTGATGGCGACGCCGACCAGCTTCTCCGGGTTCTCCCGGCAGGGCGGGCTCGCCCCGGACGGCCTGTGCAAGGCGTTCTCCGACGACGCCGACGGCACCGGATGGTCCGAGGGCGTGGGCGTCCTCGTCGTCGAGCGGCTCTCCGACGCGGTGGCCGCCGGGCACCCGGTCCTCGCCGTCGTACGCGGCTCCGCCTTCAACCAGGACGGCGCCTCCAACGGCCTCACGGCGCCGAACGGCCCGTCGCAGCAGCGCGTCATCCGGCAGGCGTTGGCCAGCGGTGGACTGCAGCCCGCCGACGTCGACGCCGTCGAGGCCCACGGCACCGGCACCACCCTCGGCGACCCCATCGAGGCCCAGGCCCTCATCGCCGCCTACGGCCACGACCGGCCCGCCGACCGGCCGCTGCGGCTCGGCTCCGTCAAGTCGAACCTGGGCCACACGCAGGCCGCGGCGGGCGCGGCCGGCGTCATCAAGACGGTGCTGGCGCTGCGGAACGGCGTGCTGCCCCGGACCCTCCACGTCACCGAACCGTCGTCGCACATCGACTGGTCCACCGGCGCCGTATCGCTCCTGACCGAGACCACGGACTGGCCCGCGACCGGCGGCCGACCGCGCCGCGCCGGCGTCTCCTCCTTCGGCATCAGCGGCACCAACGCGCACGTGATCCTGGAGGAGGCACCCGCCCGGGAACTGCCCACCCCCGAGGCTCCCGCTGCCCGCCAGGGCTCCGCGCCCGCCCCCGAGCATGCGCCACCGGCCCCGTGGATCGTCTCCGCGAAGTCCCCGGCCTCGCTCCGCGCCCAGGTCGACAAGACGGCCCAACTCCCGAGCGACCCGGCCGACATCGGGTACTCGCTGGTCACCTCCCGGACCCTGTTCGAGCACCGCGCGGTGCTCCTCGACGGCGCCGAGATCGCCTCCGGCGTGGCGGCCGAGCAGACCCTCGCCGTTCTGTTCTCCGGGCAGGGCTCACAGCGTCTCGGCATGGGCCGCGAGCTGTACGAGCGGTTCCCGATCTTCGCCACCGCCATGGACGACGCACTCGTCCACCTCGACCCGGCCCTGCGCGAGGTGATCTGGGGCGACGACGCGGAGGCACTGAACCGCACCGGGAACGCCCAGCCCGCGCTGTTCGCCGTCGAAGTCGCCCTGCACCGGCTCCTGGAGTCCTTCGGTGTCAGGCCCGCGCTCCTCGCCGGCCACTCCATCGGCGAGATCGCCGCGGCCCATGCCGCGGGGGTGCTGTCGCTCGCCGACGCCGCTGAACTGGTCACCGCCCGCTCCGCCCTCATGGACGCGCTGCCGCCCGGCGGCGCCATGGTCGCCGTACAGGCCACCGAGGCCGAAGTCGTCCCGCACCTCACCGCCAACGTCTCGGTCGCCGCCGTCAACGGGCCCGACTCCGTGGTCGTCGCGGGCGACGAGCACGAGGTGCTGCGCATCGCCGAACGGTGGAGGCACAAGCGGCTGAAGGTGTCGCACGCCTTCCACTCCCCGCTGATGGACCCGATGCTCGACGACTTCCGTACGGCTCTCGCCGGGCTGTCCTTCCGCGAGCCCGCGATCCCGCTGTTCACCAGCGGCGATGTCACCGACCCCGAGTACTGGGTCGCTCACGTCCGGGACGCGGTGCGGTTCGGCGACAACGTGGACCGGCTGCGCGCGGCGGGCGCCACCAGGTTCTTGGAGGTCGGGCCCGACGGCGTCCTGTCGGCCCTCGTCGACGGTGCCGTGCCCGCGCTGCGCAGGGACCGTCCCGAGGCGACCGCCCTCGTCACCGCCCTCGCCCGGCTGCACGTCGACGGGGTGCCGGTCGACTGGGCGCCGTGGTTCCCGCAGGGCCGCCTCGTCGACCTGCCCACCTACGCCTTCGACCGCCGGCGCTTCTGGCCCCGGGCCTCCGTCGGCGGCCGCGCAGGCGACCCCACCGCGTACGGGCTCGCCCCGGGCGGCCACCCGCTGCTCGGCGCCTCGGTGTCCGTCGCCGGCACCGACGAACTGGTAATGTCGGGCCGGTTGTCCCCGGCGCTCCAGCCCTGGCTCGCCGACCATGTCGTCGGCGGCGCGGTGCTGTTCCCCGGCACCGGGTTCCTCGACCTCGCCATCCGCGCCGGCGACGTCACCGGCTGCGACCGCGTGGACGGACTCACCATCGTCGTACCCCTGGTCCTGCCGGAACGCGACGCCGTGCCCGTCCAGGTCCGCGTCGGCGCCCCCGACGACAGCGGCCGGCGCGCGGTGAGCGTCCACTCCCGCCCGACTGGCTCCGACACCTGGGTCCAGCACGCGAGCGGCACTCTCGCCGAGGGCCCGCACCAGGCCGCCTTCGACACCGCGCAGTGGCCGCCCGCCGGAGCCGACCCCGTCGACCTGGACGGCTTCTACGACACCCTGGGCGAGGCCGGCCTGTCCTACGGGCCGGTGTTCCGGGGCCTGAAGGCCGCCTGGCGCGCGGGCGGCGACGTCTACGTCGAGGTCGCGCTGCCCGACGACGCCGAGGACGCGGCCCGGTTCGGTGTGCACCCTGCCCTGCTGGACTCCGCCCTGCACGCCATCACGTTCGTCGAGGGCGCGGGCCAGGGCCTGCCCTTCGAGTGGAACGGCGTGTCGCTGCACGCCATCGGCCCGTCGCGGCTACGCGTATGGCTGTCACCCGTCGGCGGCGACGCCGTCTCCGTCACCGCGGTCGACGCCGAGGGCGCCCCGGTCCTGTCGGCCAAGTCCCTCGTGGTGCGCAGGCCGTCCGCCGAACGGCCCGCACCCGGCGCCGACCCGCGCGACTCCCTGTTCCGCGTCGAGTGGACGCGCATACCGCTCCCCGACACGGATGCCGAAGCCGCCGACATACGGATCGTCGAGGTCACCGGCGGCACCGACGCCGCCTCCGCGCACACCGAGACCGCCCGGGTGCTGGAGCTCCTCCAACAAGCCGACCAGCGCACGGTGTTCGTGACCCGCGGGGCCGCCGCCATCGGCGACGAACCCGTCACCGACCTCGGCGCAGCCGCCGTGTGGGGCCTGGTGCGCAGCGCCCAGGCCGAGAACCCCGGCCGGTTCCTGCTCGTCGACCTCGACGCCGGCGGCGAGCTCAGCCCCGGCATGCTGGTCACCGAGGAACAGCAGCTGATCGTGCGTGACGGCGTCACCTACGTCGGCCGACTCGCCCGGACCGCCGGCGGACCGTCCCTCGTACCCCCTGTGGGCGTGCCGTGGCGGCTCGACACCACCGCCAAGGGCAGCGTCGACGCGCTGACCCTCGCCCCCTGCCCCGAGGTCGCCGAACCCCTCACCGGCCGGCAGGTGCGCGTCGCCATCCGCGCGGCCGGCCTCAACTTCCGCGACGTCCTCAACGCGCTCGGCATGTACCCGGGCGAAGCCGGCTCGTTCGGCGCCGAGGCGGCCGGCGTCGTCGTCGAGACCGGCCCCGAGGTGACCGGGCTGCGCCCCGGCGACCCCGTCTTCGGCATGTTGTTCGGCGGTATGGGCCCGCTCGGCGTCATCGACGAGCGCTACCTCACCAGGCTCCCCGACGGCTGGACCTTCGAACAGGGTGCCTCCGTACCGCTGGTGTTCCTCACCGCGTACTACGCCCTCGTCGAACTCGGCCAGGTGCGCCCCGGCGAGAAGGTGCTCGTCCACGCCGGTGCCGGAGGCGTCGGCATGGCGGCCGTCCAGGTCGCCCGGCACCTTGGCGCCGAGGTCTTCGCCACCGCGAGCGAGGGCAAGTGGGACGTGCTGCGCGGCCTCGGCCTCGACGACGACCACATCGCCTCCTCCCGCGACACCGCGTTCGAGACGAAGTTCGCCCAGTCCGCCCAGTCCGCCCAGTCCGCCCAGTCCGGTCAGTCCGGCGAGGGCATCGACGTCGTACTCAACGCGCTGACCGGCGAGTTCATCGACGCCTCGCTGCGCCTGCTCGGCGCGGGCGGCCGGTTCCTGGAGATGGGCAAGACCGACCTGCGCGAGGACCCGCCCGGCATCGCCTACCGGCCCTTCGACCTCGGCGAGGCCCACCCCGACCACATTCAGCGGATGCTGCTCGCCCTGGTCGAACTGTTCGACCAGGGTGTCCTGGAGCCGCTGCCGGTCAGCACCTGGGACGTACGGCGGGCCCGGGACGCGTTCCGGTACATGAGCCGCGCCCAGCACATCGGCAAGATCGTCATCACCGTGCCGGGCGGCCGGGACCCCGACGGCACGGTCCTGATCACCGGCGGCACCGGCGGGCTCGGCGCGGAACTCGCCCGCCACCTCGTCGAGCGCGGTGCCCGCAGGCTGCTGCTGCTGAGCCGACGTGGCCTGGATGCGCCCGGCGCGCTGGAGCTGCAGGCCGAACTGCTCGCCCACGGCGCCGACGTCACCGTCGCCGCGTGCGACGCCGCCGACCGGGACGCGCTCGCGGCCGTCCTGGACGGCGTGGACGACCTCACCGCGGTCGTCCACACGGCCGGTGTGCTGGACGACGGTGTGACCGCCTCGCTGACCCCGGACCGGCTCGGCGCGGTGCTGCGGCCCAAGGCGGACGCCGCCTGGAACCTGCACGAGCTGACCCGGGACAAGGACCTCGTGGCGTTCGTCCTGTACTCGTCGGTGTCCGGTGTGCTCGGCACCGCGGGGCAGGGCAACTACGCGGCGGGCAACGCCTTCCTCGACGCCCTCGCCCAGTACCGGCGCTCGCTCGGGCTGCCCGCGCTCTCCCTGGCGTGGGGCGCGTGGAGTTCCGAGGCCGGCATGACCCGCACGATGGATGCGGCGGCGCTGGAGCGGCTGGAGAAGTCCAGCATGCCGCCGATGCCCCTGGAGCACGGCCTCGCCCTGTTCGACGCGGCCACCGCGGTCGACGAACCGCTGCTGGTGCCGGCCCGCGTCATCACCGGCACCGTCACCACCGGCTTCGTGCCGCCGCTGTTGCGCAACCTGCTGCGGGGCCGCCGTACGGCCACCTCGGGCGGCACGGCGGCCGGGGTGCTGCGGCGCCTCGACGACGCCCGCCCCGCCGACCGGGTGCGCGCCCTCGTCGACGTGGTGCGCGGCGAGGCGGCGGCGGTGCTCGGGCACGCCTCGCCGGACGCCGTGGACGCCGACCGCGAGTTCCGCGCCCTCGGCTTCGACTCGCTCACCTCGGTGGAACTGCGCAACCGCCTCGGCGCGGCCACCGGCCTGACCCTGCCCGCGACCCTGGTGTTCGACTACCCGACCCCGCAGGCACTCGGCGAGTACCTGGTCGCCGAGGTGTTCGGCGGCCCGGCAGGCGCCGCCGAGCCCGACCTGCCGTCCGTCGCGGCACGGCACGACGGCGAGGCGGTCGCGATCGTCGGCATCGCCTGCCGCTTCCCCGGCGGCATCGACGGCCCCGAGGACCTGTGGGAGCTGGTCGCCCAGGGCCGTGACGCGATCACGCCATTCCCCACCGACCGCGGCTGGGACGAGAACCTGGTCGGCGAGGGCGCCGGCCGCAGCGTCACCGGACAGGGCGGCTTCATCGAAGGCATCGCCGACTTCGACGCCGCGTTCTTCGGCATCTCGCCCCGCGAGGCCGTGTCCATGGACCCGCACCAGCGCCTCGTCCTGGAGGCCTCCTGGGAGGCCCTGGAGCGCACCGGCATCGACCCGGTGGCGCTGCGCGGCACCCGTACCGGCGTCTACATCGGCGCCTCCGGGCAGGACTACGCGCACCTGATGCTCAACTCCGAGCAGTCCCTGGAGGGTTACTCCGGCACCGGCACCTCGCCGAGCGTCATCGCCGGCCGGCTGTCCTACGCGCTGGGCCTCGAAGGCCCGTCGATGACGGTCGACACGGCCTGCTCCTCGGCGCTCGTCTCCCTGCACCTGGCCGTGCAGGCGCTGTGCGGCGGGGAGTGCTCTCTGGCGCTGGCCGGCGGCGTGCAGGTGATGTCGGCGCCCGGCGCGTTCATGGAGTTCAGCCTGCAGAGCGGGCTCGCCCCGGACGGCCGCTGCAAGCCGTTCTCCGACAGCGCGGACGGCACCGCTTGGTCCGAGGGCATCGGCGTGCTCGTCGTCGAGCGGCTCTCCGACGCCGTGCGCAACGGGCACGAGGTGCTCGCCGTCGTACGCGGTTCGGCGATCAACCAGGACGGTGCGTCCAACGGTCTGACCGCGCCCAACGGTCCCTCGCAGCAGCGGGTGATCCGGCAGGCGCTGGTCTCCGCCGGGCTCACCGCCGCCGACGTGGACGCCGTCGAGGCACACGGCACCGGCACCACCCTCGGCGACCCCATCGAGGCGCAGGCCCTGCTCGCCACCTACGGGCAGGACCGCGACGACGACCGGCCGCTGCTGCTCGGCTCGATCAAGTCGAACATCGGTCACACCCAGGCCGCCGCCGGCGTCGCCGGGGTGATCAAGATGGTGATGGCGCTGCGCCACGAGGTGCTCCCGAGCACCCTGAACGTCACCGAGCCGACCACCCACGTCGACTGGTCCGCCGGATCGGTGTCCCTGCTCACCGAGGCCACCCCCTGGCCCACCGAGGACCGGCCGCGCCGCGCGGGCGTCTCCTCGTTCGGCCTCAGCGGCACCAACGCGCACGTCATCCTGGAGCAGGCCCCGCGGTTCGCCGAGAAGGCGCCGACCCCCGCCCCTGACGCGGCACGACCGCCGGCTGCCTGGACCGTCTCCGCCAAGTCCGACGCGGCGCTGGACGCCCAGCTCACGCGGCTCCGCGCGGTCGAGGCCGACCCGCTCGACGTCGGACTCTCCCTGCTCGACCGGTCCCGGTTCGAATACCGCGCCGTACTCCTGGAAGGCCACGAGATCGCCCGCGGCCGCGCCGGACGGCCCGAACTAGCCGTGCTGTTCTCCGGCCAAGGCGCCCAACGCCTGGGCATGGGAATGGAGTTGTACGACCGGTCTCCGGTGTTCCGTGCCGCGCTGGACGAGGTGCTGGCGCTGCTGGAGCCGGGGCTGCGCGAGGTGATCTGGGGCGAGGACGAGGAAGCGCTGAACCGGACCGGGCACACCCAGCCCGCGCTGTTCGCCGTCGAGGTCGCCCTCTACCGGCTCATTGAGTCCTACGGCGTCCGGCCCGCCTTCGTCGGCGGGCACTCCGTCGGCGAGATCGCCGCCGCGCACGTCGCCGGAGTGCTCACGCTGAAGGACGCGGCCACGCTGGTCACCGCGCGCGCCCGGCTGATGCAGGCGCTGCCCGGGGGCGGCGCGATGATCGCGATTCAGGCGACCGAGGACGAGGTGGCCCACCGCCTCACCGCGAGCGTCTCGATCGCAGCCGTCAACGGCCCCGACTCCGTCGTGCTCGCCGGTGACGAGAGCGAGGCCCGGCAGATCGCCGACGACTTCGCGAAGAACGGGCGGAAGACCAAGTGGCTGCCGGTCAGCCACGCCTTCCACTCGCCGCTGATGGAGCCGATACTCGACGACTTCCGTGAGCTGCTCGCGGACCTGTCGTTCGCCCCGCCGCAGATCCCCGTGGTGTCCAACCTGACCGGACAGCTCGTCACCGGCGACGAGCTGTGCTCGCCGCACTACTGGGTCCGCCACGTCCGCGAGCCCGTCCGCTTCGCCGACGGCGTCGCCGCGCTCGAAGCCGCAGGCACGGACACGGTCCTGGAGATCGGCCCCACCGGCGTCCTGTCGGCCCTGCTCACCGAGTTCGCCTCCGCCGCGGCTGTCCCGCTGCTGCGCGGCGACCGGGACGAACCCACCGCCCTGCTCACCGCACTCGCCCGGCTGCACGTCACGGGCGTGCACGTCGACTGGACGCCCCTGTTCGAGGGCACCGGCGCACGCCGGGTCGCGCTGCCGACGTACGCGTTCCAGCACGAGCGCTACTGGCCGACGCCGCTGCGGCAGTCCGGCGACGTGAGCGCCGTCGGGCTCGGCCCCGTCGACCACCCCATCCTCGGCGCCGCCATGGCCGTCGCCGGGTCGGACGCGGTGGTGTTCACCAACCGGCTCCCGGTCGGCTTCCCCGAGACCGCGTTCGCCGAGATCGCGTTCCGCGCCGCCGACCAGGTGGGCCTCGGCACCGTCGAGTCCCTCACCGTCACCGCCCCGCTGACAGCGGGCGTGCTCCAGGTGTGGGTGGGCGCGCCCCACGGCGACGGCAAGCGGGAGCTGACCGTTCACTCCCGCTCCGCCGACGACGGGCCCTGGACTCCGCTCGCCTCCGGCGTCCTCGCGCCGGGCGAGCATGTCGCCGACTTCACGGGCGGCGGCTGGACGCCCGCAGAACTCCCCGAAGGCGCCGCCGACGCCCAGTTCTACGGCGTGCATCCGGTGCTGCTGGACTGCGCCGTGCGGGACGGCGAGGCGGACCGGGTACCCCTGGAGTGGCACGGCGTCTCCCTGCACGCAGTCGGCGCCTCGGCGCTGCGCGTGCGGTGGGGCGCGGACGGCTCGTTCGCCGCCGCCGACGGCGACGGAGCGCCGGTCCTCTCCGCCCGGTCGGTCACCTTCGGAGCCTCCCTCGCCGAACGCGTCGCGCAGAAGGACCTGTTCCGGCTCGATTGGGTGCCCGCACATCTCGACGCGGCCGGTGCGCCGACCGTGGCACGGGTGACGGACCTCGCCGAGGTCGGCACCACCGTGCCCGACGTCGTCGCCCTCGCCCTGGAGGCCGTCTGCGACGGCGACGTGCCGGGCGAGGCGCACGCGCTCGCCGGGCGCGCCCTGGCCGCCGTACGGGACTTCCTCGAAGACGACCGGTACGCCGACGCCCGCCTGGTGTTCACCACCCGCCCCGGCGACCTCGCGGCGTCCACCGTGTGGGGCCTGGTGCGCTCCGCGCAGTCCGAGAACCCCGGCCGACTCCTGCTCGTCGAGGGCGACGACCCGGCGCCCGCTCTGCCGCTCGCGCCCGCGCTGCTCGACTCCGGTGAGACCCAGGTCGTCGTATGCGACGGCGAGGTGCTGGTCGGACGGCTCGCCCGGGTCACCGGCGACGGCACACCGCGCGACTGGGACCCGGACGGCACCGTCCTGATCACCGGCGGCACCGGCGGCCTCGGCGCCGCACTCGCCCGCCATCTGGTGACCCGGCGCGGCGTCAGGAACCTGCTGCTTGTATCACGCCGGGGACCGGACGCGCCGGAGGCCGAGGCGCTGCGCGCGGAACTCGCCGGATACGGCGCCGAGGTGACCGTCGCAGCGTGCGACGTCGCCGACCGTGCCGAGGTCGCCGAGCTGGTCGCGTCGGTGCCCGCGCTGACGGCGGTGGTGCACACGGCGGGGGTGCTCGACGACTGCGTGCTCGGCTCCCTGACCTCCGAACGGCTCGACGCGGTGCTGCGCCCCAAGGTCGACGGCGCCTGGAACCTGCACGAGGCGACCCGCGAGCACCGCTTGACGGCGTTCGTCCTGTACTCGTCGGTGGCCGGTGTCACCGGCGCCGCCGGACAGGCCAACTACGCGGCGGCCAATGCCTTCCTCGACGCCCTCGCCGCCCACCGGCACGGCCTCGGCCTCGCCGCCACCTCCCTGGCGTGGGGGCCGTGGGCGCAGGACACCGGCATGACCGCCCACCTCGCCGAGGGCGCCATGGACCGCCTCGGACGCTCCGGGATGCCACCGCTGTCCGAGGCACAGGGCCTCGCGCTGTTCGACGACGCCATCGCCCGCGAGGACGCGCTGCTGGTGCCCGCGCTGATCGCCACCGGCCGCACGGAACGGCCCGTCGAGGTCGCGGCGGTGCTGCGCGGCCTGGTGCGCGGCGGCAAGCGCACCGCGGGCGGCGGCCCGACCGGGGCCGCACCCGACCTGGCGGGCCTGCTCGCCGAGCTGCCGCCCGAGGAGGGCGCCAAGTACCTGCTGGACCTGGTGTGCGGACACGCCGCCGGCGTCCTCGGGCACGCCACACCTGCCGCGATCGACGCCGACAAGGAGTTCCGCTCGCTCGGCTTCGACTCGCTCACCGCGGTGGAACTGCGCAACAGCCTGTCGTCGGCGACCGGCCTGAAGCTCGCCGCCACCCTCGTGTTCGACCACCCGACCCCGCAGGAACTCGCCGACCAGCTCGCCGGCGAACTGCTGGGCGCCGCCCCCGAGACACCGGCGATCACCGCCGAACTCGACCGGCTGGAGGCGGCCCTCGCTGCCGGCACCCACGACGACCTCGCACAGTCGGGCGCCCTGGCCCGGCTGCGCAACCTCCTCGCCCAGTACGGCGGACCCGCCGCGCCCCAGGAAGAGACGGCGGTGGCCGACCGCCTCAGCGCCGCGAGCACCGACGAGGTCCTCGCCTTCATCGACAACGAACTCGGCCGACGTACCGAGAGCTGACCAGGAAGGTTTGCGGCGATGCCGAACGACGAGAAGCTCGTGGAGTACCTGAAGTGGGTCACCGCCGACCTGCACCAGACCCGGCAGCGGCTGGAGAAGGCGGAGAACGACCGGCACGAACCGGTGGCGATCGTCGGCATCGCCTGCCGGTTCCCCGGCGACGTCCGCTCGCCCGAGGACCTGTGGGACCTGGTGTCCTCGGGCCGGGACGCCGTCTCCGGCTTCCCCACCGACCGGGGCTGGGACCTGGGCACGCTCGCCGGCGGCGACAGCGCCACTCTGCAGGGCGGATTCCTGTACGACGCGGCCGAGTTCGACCCCGGCTTTTTCGGCATCTCCCCGCGTGAGGCGCTGGCCATGGACCCGCAGCAGCGGCTGCTGCTGCAGACCTCGTGGGAGGCGATCGAACGCGCCGGGATCGACCCGGTGACGCTGCGCGGCAGCCGGACCGGCGTGTTCGTCGGCACCAACGGCCAGGACTACGGCCATGTGCTGATCGCCTCGCGGGAGGACATCGAGGGCCACGCCGGCATGGGCACGGCGGCCAGCGTGATCTCCGGCCGGGTCTCCTACACGCTCGGCCTGGAAGGCCCATCGCTCACCCTCGACACCGCCTGCTCCTCCTCGCTGGTCGCCCTGCACTTGGCGGCGCAGGCGCTGCGGGGTGGCGAGTGCTCCCTCGCCCTCGCAGGCGGCGTCACCGTCATGACGACGGCGTCGAACTTCGCCGGGTTCACCCGCCAGGGCGGCCTCGCGGCCGACGGCCGCTGCAAGGCGTTCTCCGACGACGCCGACGGCACCGGCTGGTCCGAGGGCATCGGCGTGCTGCTCGTCGAGAAGCTGTCCGACGCCCGCCGCAACGGCCACCCCGTGCTCGCCGTGGTCGCGGGCAGCGCCGTCAACCAGGACGGCGCCTCCAACGGGCTGTCCGCGCCCAACGGCCCCGCCCAGCGCGAGGTGATCCGCGCCGCGCTCGCCTCCGGCGGCCTCACCCCGTCCGACGTGGACGCAGTCGAGGCGCACGGCACCGGCACGACACTCGGCGACCCCATCGAGGCACAGGCGCTGATCACCGCCTACGGACAGGACCGTGAGCCGCCGCTGCGGCTGGGCGCGATCAAGTCGAACATCGGTCACACCCAGGCCGCCGCCGGCGTCGCCGGGGTGATCAAGACGGTGATGGCGCTGCGCCACTGCGAACTGCCGCCCACCCTGCATGTCACCGAGCCGACCTCGCAAGTCGACTGGACGGCCGGGAACGTCGAACTGCTCACCTCCGCCGTGCCGTGGCCGCCCACGGAGAAGCCGCGCCGGGCCGGTGTGTCGTCGTTCGGCGTCAGCGGCACCAACGCGCACGTGATCATCCAGGAGGCGCCGGTCGAGGAAGCATCGGCTGAGGAGGCATCGGCTGAGGTGGGGCCGGCTGAGGAAGCGTTCGCGGCCGGTGAGCGCCCGGCCGCCTCTGCGGTCCCCTCCCCGGTCCCGTGGCTGGTCTCCGCCAAGTCCGACACCGCCCTGAACTCACGTGTGGAGCAGGCGCAACAGCTTTCCGGCGACCCCGTCGGCGCTGTCGATATCGGGTACTCCCTGCTGACCACCCGCTCCACCTCCTTCGAGCACCGAGCCGTACTCCTCGACGGCGACGTCCTCGCCCGGGGCACGGTCACCCGCCGCCCGCTCGCCGTGCTGTTCTCCGGCCAGGGTGCCCAACGCCTGGGCATGGGACGCGAGTTGTACGACCGCTTCCGGGTGTTCCGCACCGCCCTCGACGAGGTGCTCGCGCTCCTGGACGCCGGGCTGCGCGACGTGATCTGGGGCGACGACGAGGAGGCCCTGAACCGCACCGGCAACACCCAGCCCGCACTCTTCGCCCTCGAAGTCGCCCTCTACCGCCTGCTGGAGTCCTACGGCGTCAAGCCCGACCACCTCGCCGGGCACTCGATCGGCGAGATCGCCGCCGCGCACGTAGCCGGAGTCCTCACATTGAAGGACGCGGCGACGCTGGTCACCGCCCGAGCCCGCCTGATGCAGGCGCTGCCCGCCGGCGGTGCCATGGTGTCGGTCACGGCCACCGAGGCCGACGTCCTCCCGCACCTCACCGCGAACGTCTCCGTCGCCGCCGTCAACGGCCCCGACTCCGTCGTGATCGCCGGCGACGAGAGCGAGGTCCTGCGGATCGCCGACCGCTGGGAGCACAAGCGGCTGCGCGTCAGCCACGCCTTCCACTCGCCGTTGATGGAGCCGATGCTCGACGAGTTCCGCAACTCCCTCAAGGACCTCGCCTTCCACACGCCGCGTCTGCCCATCGCCACGACCGGCGACGTCACCTCGCCCGAGTACTGGGTGCGGCACGTACGGGACGCGGTGCGGTTCGCCGACCACGTCGCCGCGATCGGCGACGCCACCTTCGTCGAGGTCGGCCCCGTCGGCGTGCTCTCCGCACTCGTCGACGGCTGTGTGCCCCTGCTGCGCCGGGACCGGCCCGAGGAGACCGCCCTCGTCACCGCGCTCGCTCGGCTCCACACGGCCGGCGCGAAGGTCGACTGGTCTTCGTTCTACGCCGGTGGCCGCCGGGTCGACCTGCCCACCTACCCGTTCGACCGGCACCGGTTCTGGCCGCAGTCCACCATGGCGCCGGGCGGCCCGTACGCCGGACCGCAGCAGGCCCACCGACCCGCGCTCCACAAGGTCGACTGGGTCACCGCCCCGCTGGACGGGGTGCCCGTGGCCACTGCCCGCTGGGCCGTGGTCGGCACCGACGAGTTCGATGTGGCCCACGTCCTCTACAGCGCGGGCCAGACCGTCACCGGCTACGGCGAGACCCTGGCCGACGCCGCGGGCCAGGCCGCCGCGCCGGACGTGTTCGTCGTGTCGGTGTCAGGTGACGAGACGCCCGGCAGCGTGCGGGACACGACGACCCGGGTCCTGACGGTGCTTCAGGAGAGCCTTGGGTACGAGAGCGCCCGCGTGGTGTTCGTCAGCCGGGGCGCGGCAACCGGCGAGGACCTGGCCGCCGCCGCGGCGTGGGGCCTGGTGCGCACCGCACAGGCGGAGCACCCCGGCCGGTTCACCCTGGTCGACCTCGACGCGTCGGACGTGTCGATCGCCACGGTCGTACGGCTGGTGTCGTGGGACGAGCCCCAGGCGCTGGTCCGCGACGGCGTCGTCAAGGTCGCCCGCCTCGCCGAACCGCCCACCACCACGCCGTCCACCCCCGCCTGGAACCCCGAGGGCACGGTCCTGATCACCGGCGGCACCGGCGGCCTGGGTGCCGCACTCGCCCGCCACCTCGTCGCCCGCCACGGCATACGGCACCTGCTGCTCGCCGGCCGCCGCGGCCCCGACGCGCCCGGCGCGGGCGAACTGCGCGCCGAACTCGAGGCGCGGGGCGCCTCGGTCACCATCGTCGCCGCCGACGTCTCCACCGAGGAGGGCGTCGCGGAACTGTTCGCCGCCGTGCCCGCCGCCCACCCGCTGACCGGTGTCGTGCACACCGCCGGCGTGCTGGACGACGGCCTCGTCGACACCCTCACCCCGGCACGCCTCGACGCGGTGCTGCGCCCCAAGGCCGACGGTGCCTGGCATCTGCACCGGGCCACCCGGGGCCTGGACCTCGCGGTGTTCGCGCTGTACTCGTCGGTCGCGAACGTCATGGGCGCCGCCGGGCAGGGCAACTACGCCGCCGCCAACGCCTACCTGGACGCCCTCGCCGTCCGTCGCCGGGCCGAGGGTCTGCCCGCCGTGTCGCTGGCGTGGGGTCCCTGGGCGCAGGACAGCGGTATGACGAGCGCGCTGAGCGAGGCCGCCATGGACCGCATCGCGCGCTCCGGGATGCCGCCCCTCGCGGCGGAGCAGGGCCTCGCCCTGTTCGACGCGGCGCTCGCCCGCGACGAGGCACTGCTCGTGCCGATGTACGTCAACCCGGCCGGCCAGCGGGCCCACGGCCCCGTCGCCCCGCTGCTGCGCGGCCTCCTCACCGACGCGCCCGCCGCGGTGCCCGCCGAGAAGGCCGCGGTCACCGTCCTGGACCGGCTGCGCGGTGCCGGCCCCGAGGCCCGCGAGACCATGCTCCGCGACCTTGTCGTGGGCACCTCGGCGGCGCTGCTCGGCCACCCTGATCCGAGCGCCGTCGACCCGGAGAAGGACTTCCTGGAGCTGGGCTTCGACTCGCTCATCGCCGTCGAACTCCGCAACCAGCTGGGCGAACTGCTGGGCGGACGCAAGCTGGCGGGCTCCATCGTCTTCGACAACAAGACCCCGGCGAACCTCGCCCGGACCCTGCTCGCCGACCTCGGCACGCTCCATGGCCCGGCCGCGGCCTCCGCCGGTACCGGCGCGGCCGTCGACCCGTCCGACACCGTGTTCGGGCTGTTCATGGAGTCGGTGTCGACCGGCAAGGTGCTGCAGGGCCTGAGCCTGCTCAAGGCCGTGGCGAACCTGCGCCCGATGTTCGAGACCCCGGCCGAACTGGAAGACCTGCCCACGGCGGTGACCCTCGCCCATGGCCCGGCGCTGCCCAAGCTGATCTGCATCAGCGCGCCCGGCGCGACCGCCGGCGTCCACATGTACGCCCGCCTCGCGGCGCACCTGCGCGGCAAACGGCAGGTGTCGGCGCTGCCGCTGATCGGCTTCGAGCCGGGCGAACCGCTGCCCAGGGACACCGCGGCCGCCGTGCGCTGGGTCGCCGAGAGCGTGCTGCACGCCAGCGACGGTGAACCGTTCTGCCTGGTCGGGCACTCCTCCGGCGGCACCCTGGCCTACCTCGCCGCGGCCGTGCTGGAGGAGACGTGGGGCATCGCCCCCGAAGCCGTGATCATGCTCGACACGCTCAGCCTCAACTACGACACCAACGAGGGCCTCGACTTCGACTCGGTCACCACCAACTACTTCACCACCATGGACTCGCCCGCGGTGAACCTGAACAGTGCGCGCCTGTCGGCGATGGCCCACTGGTTCGTCCGCATCACCGACACCGGCCTGCACCCCACCGTGCCGAAGCTGCTCGTGCGGTGCGGCCGGGAGGTGGACGGCACGGAGTTCACGACCACCGGCCAGGAGGTGTCCGTACCCGCGGACGAGATCCGCATCGTGCCCACCGACCACATGGCCATGGTCAAGGAGGACGCCGCCCTGACCGCCGGCGTGATCGAGGACTGGCTCACCACCCTGGCCACCGACCGGCCCTAGCCACCCCCACCAGCGGGACCCAGCCATTCCCACCAGTCGGAAGGAACCCATGTCCACCGCGCAGCAACCGCCCCTGATCGGGGTCGAACAGCCCTCGATCCTCGCCTTCAGCGACATCCGCCTGCGTCTGCAGGAACAGGCCCCCGTGTGCCGCATCCTCACGCCCGCCGGCGACGAGGGGTGGCTGGTGACCCGCCACGCCGAGGTCAAGGCGCTGCTGCAGGACCACCGCCTCGGCCGCTCGCGAAAGGATCCGCAGAACGCGCCCCGGTTCTTCCGCAACCCGATGCTGGACATGCTCGTCACCAGCGACGACGTGGAGACCGAGCGGCGCGCCCACGAGAACAAGCGCGTCCTGTACACCAAGAGCTTCGCCGCCCGGAAGGTCCTCGACCGCCGCTCCCGCGTCGAGGTGATCGCGCATGCCACGCTCGACGGGATCATCGCCGCCGGCCCGACCGCGGACCTGCACGAGTCCTACTCGATGGAGTACTCCCAGCAGGCGCTGTGCGACATGGTCGGCGTCCCCGCCGAGGACCGCCGGCGGCTGCTCGCCATGATGGACACCGTCGGCGACACCGACCGGCAGCACGCCGAGTCCGGCATGGACGCCCTGTTCGGCTACGCCGCCGAGCTCGGCGCCAAACGCCGTGACGAACCCGGCGACGACGTGATCTCCCGCTTCATCGACTCCGGCCTCACCGACGAGGAGATCGGACTGCACGCGGTCACGCTGCTGTTCACCGGCCTGTCCGGGCTCGCCTCCCACCTCGACTTCGGGGTGCTGCTGTTCCTGCGCAACCCCGACCAGCTCGCCCTCGCCATGGCCGACCCGAACGTCATGGTCCGGGCGGTCGACGAGGTCATGCGCGCCACGATCGGCAGCCCCGTGCTGCCCCGGTACGCGAGCGAGGACATCGAGATCGGCGGGGTCACCATCGCCGAGGGCGACCTGGTGATGCTCGACTTCTCGCTGGCCAACCACGACGCCCGCGCCTTCGAGGAGCCGTCCCGCTTCGACGTCACCCGCACGCCCAACCCACACTTCACGTTCGGGCACGGCATGCGGCACTGCACGGGCGCGCCGCTGGTGCGCATCATCCTGGCCGTCGCCTACACCGCGCTGTTCTCCCGCCTGCCCTCGCTGCGCCTCGCGGTGCCGGAGGCGGAACTGGAGTCCCACCCCGGCGGCCGGCTGGCCGGCGGCCTGGCGAGGTTCCCCGTCACCTGGTGACCCGCACGAAGAGCGGCCCCCGCCCGAGGGCGGGGGCCGCTTCGATGCTCGGAAGCGGTCGGGAGCGGGTCACTCGTGCACGGTGATCGCCTGAGCCGGACAGACCGACCTGGCCATCCGCGCCGAACGCTCCTCCTGCCCCTGCGGCTCCTCCTGCAGGAGGGCGACGAACCCGTCGTCGTCCTGGTCGAACACCTCGGGCGCGGTCAGCACACACTGCGCCGCCCCGATGCACTTGTCGGTGTCCACACTGATGCGCGTCATGATCTTTCCTCCGGGAAAGGGTGGTGAAGGGGAGCTACCACCGCACCGGCAGTGCGTGGAGTCCGAAGAGCACCCCGTCGTACTTGAACGGCAGTTCCTCCGGCGGAACCGCGATCCGCAGGGTCGGGATGCGGGCGAACAGCTTCTGGTAGGCGACCTCCAGCTCCAGACGCACCAGGTTCTGCCCCAGGCACTGGTGGACGCCGTAGCCGAACGCCACATGCCCCTGCGCGGACCGGGACGGGTCGAACACATGCGGGTGGTCGAAGGCCGCGGGGTCGTGGTTGGCGCCGGCCACCAGCGGTACGACGCCCTCGCCGGCCCGCAGCAGTCGGCCGCCGATCTCGATGTCCTCCACCACCACGCGCAGCGCCACCAGGTCGGCGACCGAGTGGAAGCGCAGCAGTTCCTCGATCGTGCGCTCGTCTGCGATCCACCGAGGGTCGTTCAGCAGAGTGACCGCACCGAGGGCGATGTTGTTCGCCGTCGTCTCGTGACCGGCGATCAGCAGCAGCATGGCGACCCCGGAGAGCTCCTGCGGGGACAGCAGCCCGCCCTCGACCAGCTTGCTGATCAGGTCGTCGCCGGGCCGCTTGGTCTTGATCGCGATCAGCCGGTTCAGATAGCGCAGCAGCTGCTGCGAGGCGTTGTCGCGTTCCTCGTCGGTCGAGTTGATGGTGACCAGGACCTTCGTCCTGGTCTCGAAGAAGCCGCGGTCCACGTTGGGCACACCCAGCAGCGACGCGATCACCAGCGAGGGCACCGACAGCGCGAAGTCCTCGACGAGGTCGGCGGTGTCGCCCCGGGCGAGCATCTGGTCGATGCTGTGGTCGACGATCTCCTCGACGACCGGCCGCAGCGCGCGGATGCGGCGCACTGTGAACTCGGGGATCAGCGCCTTGCGGAACTTGGTGTGGTCCGGCGGGTCGAGCGCCACGAACCAGCCCGGCACCTCGTCGGCGGTGGGCACGCCCCCGGTGCGCGACGGGCGGGGAAAGCCCGGGTGCGCGGGGTTGGCGCTGATGCGCGGATCGGTGAGGATCTGGCGCACCTCCTCGTGCCGGGTCACCAGCCACACCGTGTCGCCCGAGGGCAGCGCGGCCTTCACCAGGCCGGGCCGCTGCCGGAACTCCGTGTACTCGGGGGGCGGGAACGGGGCGCCGGGGCGGCGCAGCACGAACGGGACGATCTCGTCCTCGGCGTCGGCCTCGGCGCCGGCCGTGGGGGAGGAGGTCATGACGACACCTCGTAGAACGCGCGGACCTGCGCCACGATGAACTCCTGCTCTTTCTCGGCCAGTTCGGTGTGCGTTGGCAGATACAGGCCGTCATCGGCGAAGCGGTTCGCGTTCAGCGTCGGCCAGACCGGGTCCAGATAGCCGGGCTGGCGGCTCATGGGCTTGAAGAAAAGGCGGGTCTCGATGCCCTGGTGGGCGAGGAACTCCCTCAGTTCCTCCCGGCGTTCGGCGCGCAGGTCGTACATCCACAGCACGTCCCGCTCCGGCATCAGGGTGATGCCGTCGATGCCGCGCAGTCCCTCGTCGTAGCGCTTCTCGATCCCTGCCCGGGTGGCCAGGATCTCGTCCAGCCGCTCGGTCTGGGCCAGCGCCACGGCCGCCTGGAGGTTGGTCATACGAAAGTTGTAGGCGAGCTTCTTGTGCAGGAAGCTGTGGTCCCGGGTGAAGGCCATGCCGCGCAGATGCGCCATCTGACGGGCCAGATGGGGGTCGTTCGTCAGGCAGATGCCGCCCTCGCCCGCCGAGATGATCTTGTTGGCGAACAGGGAGAACGCGGCTATGTCACCGGTCGGCGGGATGCCGTGCGCCTCCGCGGAGTCCTCCACGACGCGCAGGTTGTACTCGTAGGCCAGCTCCAGGATCGCGTCCATGTCGCAGCGCCGGCCGTAGATGTGCACCGGCATGATCACCTTGGTGCGCGGGGTGATCTTCTCCTCGATCCGCGTCACGTCGATGTTGAGGTCGTCGGCGCAGTCCACGAACACCGGCGTCGCGCCCGTGTACGTGACCGCCCACGCGGACGCGATCATCGTGAACTCCGGCACGATCACCTCGTCGCCGGGACCGACCCCGAGTGCGCGCAGCGCGAGCGTCAGCGCGGTCGTCCCCGAGGAGCAGGCCACCCCGTGGGCCACCCCGTTGTAGGCGGCGAAGGCATCCTCGAAGCGGGGCACGAAAGGCCCTTGCGAGGAGATCCAGCCGCTGGTGACCGCCTGGGTGACGTAGTCGAGCTCGTTGCCCTTCAGCGAAGGCATCGACACGGGATACGTGAAGCTCATCGACTCACTTCCGAAGACAGCGCGGGCAGGTCCAGGATCAGGTCGCCGGCGGCACTCCGGCCGCCGGCGGCCTGTTGCAGCGCGGCCAGACGCCGAGCGTTCTCGGTGAACGCGGGGTCGTCGAGCACGCGGGTCAGCTTGTCGAGCACGTCGTCGGGGTCGACGGTGTGCGGCTTCGACAGCGTGAGCCCCACGCCGAAGCTCTCGGCCCGCACGGCCTGGTCGTAGCAGTCGACCCACAGCGGACGGGACACCATCGGCTTGCCGAAGTGGATGCTCTCCGTGTACGCGTTGCCGCCGGCGTGGGTGAAGAACACCTTCACGTTCGGGTGCGCCAGCACGTCCAGCTGCGACGGCACCCAGGTCTCGACCCGCAGGTTCCCCGGCAGGTCCGCGGGCAGATGGGCCTGTTGGTCGCGCGGCAGCTTCCACAGCACCGCGTGCCGGCCCTCCAGCCGCCTGGCCACCTCCACGAACGCCCGCACCTGCCCGGCCGTGAGCCGGGTGATCGTGCCGAAGCCCATGTAGACCACGGACCCCTGCGCGTCGAGCCAGGCGGACAGCTCGCCGGGCGGGCACTGCGGCAGCGGCGGCACCAGCGCGCCGACCGTGCGCAGCTTCGCAGGGATGTCGAAGGCGTAGTCCATCTCCGGAATCGAGTAGCACAGCACCAGCTCCGACCGCTCCACGCGGCAGAACTGGCCGTACGCCTCAGGGGCGATGCCCAGCTCCGCCCGCACCCGCGCGTCGACCGCGTTGCGCTCCTTGTTGAACCTCCCGAACGCCATGGCCAGCGTCCGCCACTGGAACAGCCTGTTCTGCCACCGCTGCGGGAGCGACATGTCGGCGGGCAGGCCCGAGTGCGGCACCGGGAAGCCCTTGGGGGTGTGCGAGGGCCCGATCGGCACGGCCGAGGTCAGCAGGTTCGACGGCACGAACGGGTCGCTGAGCACGAACGGGATCCCCTTGGAGATGGCGAGCTCCCAGCCGAACTGGCACATGCTCTCCACGACCATCAGGGCCGGCCGGAGCTTCTCCACGGCCTCCTCCAGCGCCCGGTACTTGGGCACCCGCAGCGCGGGCCGGTCGGTCTGCTCGATCACGGCGCGCCGCGCCTTGAAGCGCGACCGCTGCGTCACCGCCGCGTACGTCTCGTCGTCCCAGGTCACCGAGGACATCTCGGAGACGACCTCGCCCAGGGAGAAGAACTCGACGGGGGAACCGACCGCCGTCGCCGCGACATCCTCGCGCGCCTTGTCGTCGGTGGCGAACCACAGGTCGGCGACGCCACGACGGGACAGTTCCTCCGCGAGCACCAACATCGGGTTCAACAGGCCGCTCTCGGGCAGGCTGACGAACAGGATCGGCCGCTGACTCATGGCTGTACCCTTCAGGCGGCATGACGGGATCTGGTACCGCGGGATCTGGCGTGGCGGAATCTGCTGGTGGCGCCGAGCCTGCCCGACGCCGTGTGCCGGTGTCGCCGGGTGCGGGCCATGTCGAGGTGAAGCCCTAGAGTTGCCGCCCGCCCGATGTCCAGGTGATGCCCTAGAACCTCTGTGCTGCGCTTTCGGCACCCCGTCCGCGGCCGCGATGATGAGCACGCGGGCCATGGGCCCTTCTGACGGATCTCCGTAGCAGCGGAAGCGGCGTCCGGTGCGGGCTCTCGCGGTGCGGTGAGAGCACCTGACGGGCATCGCGACGCCGCGCGGACCTCGTCGGAAGGGCCCCAGGTGAGAGGTGCAGCGACATGACCGGCACGGACCGGCGCGCCGAGGCGGGGTGCACGGGACTGATCGAACGCGACGCCCAGTGGGCCGGCCTCACCACGCTGCTGTCGGACGCCGTCGCCGGATCGGGTCGGGTCGCTCTCGTGACGGGCCCGGTGGCTTGCGGTAGGACCGAGCTGCTGTACCGGTTCGGCGAGCGCTGCGGCGAACGGTTCGTGTCCGCCACCTGCTCGGCCCTCGAACGCGACCTGCCCTTCGGCGTAGCCGGGCAGCTCCTGCACGCGCTCGGCGCGTCTGCCCAGGTCAGGGACCTGCTCGACGCGGCGACCCGGACCGTGGGGCCCGCGACCGCCCACCAACTGCACACGCTGTGCCTGGCGTTGCTCGACCTCGCCGCGGACAGCCCACTGGTGATCGCCGTCGACGACGTACAGCACGCGGACCCGCAGTCCCTGCACTGGCTGCTCTCGCTCATCCGCCGCCTCGGCCGGGCCGGCATCCTGCTGCTCCTCACCCGCACGGAGAGCCCCGGCACCGCCCACTGCCCGCTGCACACCGAGCTGTCACGGCACCCGCACTGCCATGAGATCGGCGTGGCGCCCCTGTCGGAGGCGGGCATGGCCGACCTGTTCGGCGGCGCCGAGGCGGGCCGCGAGGCCATGGCGCTCACCGGGGGGAACCCGCTGCTGGCCCGGTCCCTGCTCGCCGACCGGCGGACGGCCGGGCCGGACGCGGACGGTGTGCCGGCACCCGGCCCCGGGTTCCGCCGGGCCCTCGTCAGCGGTGTCCACCGCTGCGAGCCGTACGTCGTGGCGGTCGCCCGCGCGCTCGCCGTCACCGGCGCCCACGCCACCGTGGAGCGGCTGGGCCGCCTCGCCGGCCTCGATGTCGAGGCGGTGCGCTCGGCGCTCGACCTCCTGGCCGGCGCCGGGCTGCTGGCCGACGGCCGCTTCCGCACCGACGCCGCCCGCATCGCCGTACTCGACGACATGCCCGCCGACGAACGCGGCCGGACCCACCGGACCGCCGCCCTGCTGCTGCACGACGAGGGAGCGCCCGCGACCGAGGTGGCGCCCTACCTGCTGCGCGCCGACGGGGCCGACAGGACCGACGAGAGCTGGGCTGTACCGGTGTTCGAGGAGGCCGCCGAGCACGCTCTGCGCGAGGAACGGATCGACACGGCGCTGCGCTGCCTCGAACGCGCGCACCGCGCCTGCCCCGAGGCACACCGGCAGGCGGCGATCACAGCGAAGCTGGTGCGCGTGGAGTCGCGTAGCAACCCGGCCGCCGCGGGCCGCCGGCTCACCACCGTCACCGACGCGATGCGCGCCGGGCGGCTGTCCGACCGCGATGTGCGCTCCCTGGTGCCGCCCCTGCTGTGGCACGGGCGCGTCGACGAGGCGGCCGAGGCGATGGAACGGCTGCGGCGCGCCCGCCACCAGCCGGGCGCCGCCGACCGGACCACCGAGCTGTGGCTGGCCTGCACCCACCCGCCGCTCGCCCGCCGCACCCGGCCACCCGCCGAGACCGACCGCGACAGCGGACCGGCTGGCCGTACCACCGGCCCGGCACTCAGGGCCGTGAGGGCGCTGACGACCGTCCTCACCCAGGGACCCGACGAACACGCCGTCACCGACGCCGAGTACGTTCTGCAGGTCGCGCGGCCGAGCGACGGCATGTCCTGGGGGCCCCAGACGGCACTGCCCGCGCTCCACGCCCTCGTGCACGCCGGCCGCCTCGACCTCGCCCGGTCCTGGTGCGACAGACTCCTCGACGACGCCCGGGCCAGGGACCTCGCCGTGGCACAGGCGCTCTACGCCGGGGTACGCGGCGACATCGCCCTGCGCGAGGGCGACCTCGCCGGGGCTCACGCCCACGCCCGTGACGCGCTCACCCTCATGCCCCCGGGCGGCTGGGGAGTCGCGGTCGGCGTCCCGCTGGGCGTCCTCGTCGAGACGGCGACCAAGCAGGGCAGACACGAGGAGGCCGCTGCCCACCTCACCAGGCCCGTGCCCGACGCCATGTTCCGCAGCCGCTACGGGCTGCCCTACCTGCACGCCCGCGGCCACCACTACCTGGCCACCGACCGGCACTACGCCGCGCTCGCGGACTTCCTCTCGTGCGGCGAGCTGATGACCGAGTGGGGCATCGACCAGTCAGTGCTCGTGCCGTGGCGGACCAGTGCCGCCGAGGCGTGGCTGCGGCACGGCAAGAACCGCGACGAGGCCAGACGGCTTGTCAACGAACAGCTCGCCCGGCTCGGCCCGGAGACCTCGCGCACCCGCGGCGTGGCCCTGCGTCTGCTCGCGGCGACCACCGCGCCCCAGCACCGGCCCCGGCTGCTCGGCGAGGCCGTCGCCGTCTTGGAGGAGTGCGGCGACCAGTACGAACTCGCCCGCACACTGGGCGACTTGAGCAACGCGCACCAGTCGCTGCGCGAGCACCGGCGGGCCTGGAGCGTCGCCCGGCGCGCCTGGCACGTGGCGAACGTGTGCGACGCGACGGCGCTGCGCGACGAACTCCTGCCCAGTCGGCGCGGGACTGACGACGAGTCTCCCGAAGAACAGCCGCCGGCCGACCCGATCTCCCGGCTCACCGACGCGGAGAGGCGGGTGGCGGCGCTCGCCGCGGTCGGCCTCACCAACCGGGAGATCGCCGGCAAGCTGTTCATCACCCCGAGCACCATCGAGCAGCACCTCACCCGGGTCTACCGCAAGCTCAACGTGAAGTACCGCAAGGACCTGCCGACCGGCCTGCACAGCCATCTGCCGGACACGGCCTGAACCGTCTCAGACCAGGTGCAACTGCTCGCGCAGTTCACCGACCAGCACCGACAGGTCGGCGCCGTCCCCGGCGAACCCGAACACATAGTGGTCCGGCCGCACCAGCACCCCCGTCTGGCGAGTCTGCGCCAGGTAGGGCAGATACGTGCGCCGCACGTCCACCACTTCGTGATCCCGCGCCCGCTTCGGCAAGATCCCCGCCGGCAGCACCCGGACCAGGCGCGTCCCGATCGACTTGAGGAAGTCGAGGTCGTCCTGGGGCAACGTCTCGTACGGGTCGACGGTCGTGATCAGCTGGAAGCCCCGGCCGACCACATCGTCGAAGCGGTCCTTGACCGTGCCGCGCGCGACCACGCCCTGCGGCGACAGCTCACCGGCCCGCGGCGCCACCGACCCCGAGGCGTCACGGCGTACGACGCCGTCCTCCAGGGCGAACCACGATGGTGACAGCGACGGCGCGTCGGGCCGGGAGTGCAGGCCGATCAGATAGGCGTCGCGGCGTGCGGCGGCCGCGTGGTCGAGTTCGGAGACGATCCTGCCGACCTCGATGGACATGTCGATGGTGTGCCGCACCTGCCGGGACCGCTCCGCCTGGTACACGTCGAGCAGCGTGTCGCGGGCCGTGCCGCGCAGCACGAGGTCCAGCTTCCACGCCAGGTTCGCCGCGTCCCGGACGCCCGAGCACATGCCCTGCCCCGCGAACGGCGGCATCAGGTGCGCCGAGTCACCGGCCAGCAGCAGCCGTCCGGCCCGCCAGCTGTCGGCGAGGGCCGCCTGGAACGTGTAGACGATGTTGCGGGTCAGATCGGCGTTCTCGGGCGTCACGTCGTACGGTGCGAGCAGTTGCCACATGCGTTCGTGGGTGCTGAGCTCCTCGACGGACTCGCCCGGCAGCCGCATGAACTCCCAGCGGCGGTGGCCCCGGCCGGAGGCGACGATCGTGGTCGGCCTGTTCGGATCGCAGATCTGGACGTCGTTGGGGCGGAACGAGCGCGGCTCATGGAACACGACGTCGACGAGCAGCCAGTCGTGTGCGAAGCCGAGGTCGGTCAGCTTCGCGCCCATGGCGTCGCGCACGAAGCTGTTGGCGCCGTCGCACCCGACGACGTACGACGCCGTGACCCGCCCGTCCGGCGGTCCGCCGGCGCCCGGGGCGGTGATCTCGACCTGGTCGCCGTGGTCGGTGATCTGCCGCACCTCGTGCCCGAACAGGGCGGTGACGTTCGGCAGTTCGTCGACGTGCGCGCGCAGCGCCTTCTCGAACGTCGGCTGGTGCATGACGGTGGCGATCGGCCAGCCGTCGCGGCCGGGCTCGTATGGCGCCTCGAAGCTGAACAGCTCCCGGCCCGCGCCGTTCTGGAACATGTACTGCCCGAGCGGCTCGCCCAGTTCCATCAGCTCGGCACCGATGCCCGCCGTGGCGAACGTGCGCGCGGTCTCGCCGTCGAAGGCGACCACGCGCGGGAACGGGTACTGGTTCTCGTACTTCTCCAGGATGACGACCTGCCATCCGCGGTGGGCCAGAAGTATGGACAGGACAAGTCCCACCGGGCCGCACCCGACCACCGCGACGTCCGCGGTGAGACCGGAGGCCGCGGGGCCGGAGCGCGCTGCTGAGGACAACATCATGGGGGGCATCTCCGCGGTCGGGAAACGGAATCGATCACGCCTCCCGGATGATAGGGCCGAGGTGTCGAGGTGATTGCCCAGTTCTGCGACAGGGCTTCAGGGGACGATTCCCTCGATCTCCACCAGGAGACCGGAACGGCAGACGTCGACGTTCAAGTAGGCGGTCCTCGCGGCGGGTGAGAAATACTCCGAGCACATTCGTTGTACGACGGGAATGTCCTCGCGGTGGCGGACGTACACCTTGATGTTGTCGAGGTCGCTCAGTCCGGTGCGCCGCTCGATCTCATGGGCGGCGAGATTGTCCCGGGAAACGAGGTGGGCGATGTTGTCCAGCGAGAGTTCCACCTGCTTCACCAGATCGCCCTCGTGCAGCGTCTCGTGCCCTCGTATGCTCGCGGTGCCCGACACGTAGATCTGCCCGCCGCTGCGGTCGGTGTGCGTCGCGGCGAGGTAGGTGGCGCGCGCGAACTTCGGCGGGCGGGGCCCGTACTGCTGCGGGTAGCGGTAGGCGGACACCTGCTTGGAGTTCTCCACCGCGGTCGGCGCGGCCGACCGGCTGACCAGGAAGTAGAAGGAGATCCCGCCGCCCAGCGCGCCGATGCCGGTGGCGGAGGGTACCTCCTGGTCCCCGAAGTGGAACAGCTCGAACGCCTCCGCGCGCCCCCGGCAGAAGTCGCGGTAGACCTCCAGGCCGTCGGCGTTGTCCCCGTTGATGTCGGCCACGAAGTTCCACATCCGGAAGCAGTTCTTGTAGCCGAGGCCGTCCATCAGCTCCAGCGCGGTGCAGTACGCGGCACGGGTGGCTTCCGTGTAGCGACCGGCCTGGGGGATGCGGCCGGCCACGATCAGATATTCGCCGTCGTGCGCGTAGGCTACCTCCCGCACCACTCCGGTCTCCACCGGCCGGTCGGTGGTCCACACCTCGGCGAACGCCTCGTCCGCCTTGTGCGCCATGTGCAGGTCGATCGTCAGCGCGCCGTTCCCGATGCCCGGACCGGCCGGCTCGGTCGTGTAGTTGACGACTCCGAGAACGTTCGCGCGGAGCAGCGCGTCGGTGACATCGGCCGGATTCATGAAGGTGGAGGAAGGTAGGCCGAGGCCGACCGCCGGATTCACCTGAGTCATCGAAGAAGGCCTTTCTCGGGATCAGGAAATCGATCGGCCTCATTCGTAGCACCCGGAGTACGGGCATTTCGGGCCCGCCCGGCGTGGACCCTTGGAGCTGCGTGCGGACAGGGGGGTCATAGGGGTGGTTCCGCCCGGTGCCCCGGATTCGACAGGGGGAGCCCTTCCGGCGGCCCGATGACTCGGACTTTTCCTACTTGTTGTTCGGGCATGCTCGACGTCAGCATCGCGCCTGTCACCCGTAATGAGGGAGCGTCGTCGGAATGTTTCGCACCGAACTGATCCAGCCCCTGTCCGACCTGCTCCGCGATCACGCCGAGCGCATCCCCGGCAAGGTCGCCTTCCAGGACCACCGGCGGACCGTGACGTACGCGGAGCTGGAGCGGCGCACCCGGCGCCTCGGCGGACATCTGGCCGACCTGGGCCTGCAACCCGGCGACCGCGCGCTGATCCACCTCGGCAACGGCGTCGAGATCGTCGAGAGCTACCTCGCCGTCACCCGTGCCGGCGGCGTCGCGGTGCCGTTCAACCCGCACTGCGCCGACGCCGAACTCGCCTACGCCGCCGACGACAGCGGCGCCCGCGTGGTCATCACCGACCCTGCCCACCTGGAACAGGTACGCACCCTGCTGCCCGGCCGCCCCTACCTCAGGGTCGTCGTCACCGGCGATGCCCCCGAAGCCCTCCCGGGCAGCGGCGCGTTGGTGTCGTACGACGACCTCGTCGGCCGCGACCCGGCGCAGCCCGCGCGCGACGACCAGGGCCTGGACGAGGCCGCGTTCATGCTCTATACCTCCGGCACCACCGGCAAGCCCAAGGGTGTGCTGTCGACCCAGCGCTCCTGCCTGTGGTCGGTCGCCGCCTGCTACGCACCCGTCGTCGGCCTCTCGGAGGACGACACGGTGCTGTGGCCGTTGCCGCTGCACCACTCCCTGGCCCACGTGCTGTGCGTGATCGGCGTGACCGCGACCGGCGCCACCGCGCGCCTCCTCGACGGCTTCTCCGCCGACGAGGTGCTGCGCGCCCTCGACGAGGACACCTACACCTTCATGGCCGGCGTCCCGACCATGTACCACCACCTCCTGGAGGCGGCCCGCTCACGCCCCGCGCCCCCCGGCTCGACCACCCTCACCCGCTGCCTCACCGCCGGCTCCAACTGCCCTACCACGCTGCGCGCCGAGTTCGAGACGGTCTTCGGCATCCCCCTCCTCGACGGCTACGGCAGCACCGAGACCTGCGGCCTCATCACCGTCAACTGGCCGCACGGCACCCGCGTCCCCGGCTCCTGCGGACTGCCCGTGCCCGGGGTGACGGTGCGTCTGGTCGACCCCGACACCGCCGAGGACGTCGCGCAGGGCGCCGAGGGGGAGGTCTGGGTGCGCGGCCCCAACCTCATGCTCGGCTACCACAAGCAGCCCGAGGCCACCGCACAGGCGATGCCGGGCGGCTGGTACCGCACCGGCGACCTCGCGCGCCGCGACGCGTTCGGCTACCTCACCATCACCGGCCGGGTGAAGGAACTCATCATCCGCGGCAGCGAGAACATCCACCCCGGCGAGGTGGAGCAGGTCCTGCTGAAGGTGCCCGGCGTCTTCGACGCCGCCGTCGTCGGCACCCCGCACGACGTGCTAGGAGAGGTGCCCATCGCCTTCGTCGTCCCCGCCAAGGACGGCTTCGACCCGGAGCAGCTCTACGACGCCTGCCGCGCACAGCTGTCCGGCTTCAAGGTGCCCGAGGCCGTCTACGAGATCGACCACATCCCGCGCACCAGCTCCGGCAAGATCACCCGGCACGTCCTGCGCGAGCGCCCCGCACGGCTGCGCGCGGCGAGCGGCGGCCAGCACGAGGCACTGCTGCGCATGGACTGGGCGCCACTGCCCTCGCTGCGCACCGCCGGATTCCGGGCCGCCGCACGCTGGGCCGTCGTGGGACCGGACCGCTTCGGCCTCACCGCCGCCCTCACCGCCACCGGACTCCAGGTCACCCCGCACACCGATGCCGCCGCCCTGCACACCGCCCTGGCGGACGGCGAACCCGCGCCGGACGTGGCCGTGCTGTGCCTCCCCGACGACCTGGACCCCGGCGGCCGGCTCGCCCGTGCCGCACACACGGCCACCGACGAGGTGCGCGACGTCCTCCAGACCTGGGCCGGCGACGACCGCCTCGCCCTCTGCCGCCTGGTCGTGCTCACCCGCAACGCGGTCGCCGCCGGCGAGGAAGGCGTGCGTGACCTCCTGCACGCCCCGGTGTGGGGGCTGCTGCGCTCACTGCAGGTGGCCCACCCGCACCGGTTCACCCTCGTCGACATCGACGCCGACGACACCTCGCCCGGCGTGCTGCCGTCCGCGGTCGCCACCGACGAGCCGCAGCTCGCGGTGCGTTCCGCAAGCGTGCTGGCACCGCGTCTGAAGCGGGTGTCGGCCACCGTCAACTCCGGCCTCGCGCGAGGAGTCGACCCCCAGCGCACCGTCGTCGTCACCGGCGCGGCCGGCCCACTGGGCGCCGCCCTGGCCCGGCACCTCGTCGCCGCCTACGGCGCCCGGCACCTGCTGCTGATCGGCCCCCGCGGCCGGGGCGACGACGCCACCGCCCGGCTGGAGGGCGAACTCACCGCACTGGGCGCCCGGGTGGCCGTCGCCGCCTGCGACGTGACCGACCGCAAGGCCCTCGCCGAAGCGCTGGGCCGACTGAAGCGGCCCGTCGGCGCGGTCGTCCACTGCGACGGCGAGTACGCGGACGCACCCGGCGCCACCGGGCCCGACGAACGCGACGCGTTCCGCATGGCCGTCTCCGGCGCGGTCAACCTGCACCAGCTCACCAAGGACGGCGACGTACGCACGTTCGTGATGCTGTCCACCGTCGCCGGCGCCCTCGGCCTGCCCGGCTCGCAGGAGCGCGCGGCGGCCAACGCCTTCCTCGACGCGCTGGCCTGCTACCGCCGCGACCGCGGCCTGCCCGCCCTGTTCCTCGCCGCCGGTTCCCCGGACGCGCCCACCACCACCGGCCAGGTGCGTGACCTGCCCCACCAGGAGTTCACGGCGATGTTCGACATCGCCACCGGGGCCGGGATGACCCAGGCCGTGATCATGCGCATCGACAGCGCCGCCCTGCGCGAGCGCACCGCACAGGCCGAAGTGCCCCCGCTGCTGCGCGGACTGATCGACGTCTCCGCACCCCTGACGGCACCGGACGACCACCGGCTGACCGAACTGCGGCAGCACCTCACGGCCCGGACACCGGAGGAGCGCGACACCTTCCTGCTCGACCTCGTACGCACCGAGGTCGCCGCCGTGCTCGCCCTGGCCGGCACCGAACGCGTCGCCCCGCGCAGGACGTTCCGCGAACTCGGCCTCACCTCCGCCCACGCCGTGGACCTCCGCAACCGGCTCACCACCGCCACCGGCCTGCACCTGGCCGTACCGGTCGCCTTCGACCACCCGACGCCCACCGCGCTCGCCCACCACCTCAGGGCCGAACTTCTCGGCGGACGCCCCGCCACGGCGCCCACCGACGCCGCACCCGTACCGCTGGACGAACCGATCGCGATCGTCGGCATGGCCTGCCGCTTCCCCGGCGGCATCACCTCCCCCGAGGACCTGTGGCGGATCGTCGACACCGGCACGGACGTCGTGTCCGCGTTCCCCACCGACCGTGACTGGGACCTGGACGCCCTCGCCGCCGGCGCCAGCCACACCCGCCACGGCGGATTCCTCCACGACGCCGCCGACTTCGACGCCGGCTTCTTCGGCATCTCCCCGCGCGAGGCCCTGGCCATGGACCCCCAGCAGCGGCTGCTTCTGGAGGTGTCCTGGGAGGCCCTGGAACGCGTCGGCATCGACCCGGCGACGCTGCGCGGCACCGACGGCGGCGTGTTCACCGGCGTCATGTACCACGACTACGGCACCGGCCTGACCGCCGCGCCCGAGGGCACCGAGGGGTACTGGACCACCGGCACCGCAGGCAGCGTCGTCTCCGGCCGCATCGCCTACACCCTCGGCCTGCAGGGCCCCGCCGTGACCGTCGACACCGCCTGCTCCTCCTCCCTGGTGGCCATGCACTGGGCGGCACGCTCACTGCGCCAGGGCGAGTGCTCCCTCGCGCTGGCCGGCGGCGTCACCGTCATGTCGACGCCGGCCACGTTCGTCGAGTTCTCCCGGCAGGGCGGCCTCTCCGCCGATGGGCGCTGCAAGGCGTTCAGCGACAGCGCCGACGGCACCGGCTGGTCCGAGGGCGCCGGCCTCGTCGTACTGGAACGCCTGTCCGACGCGCGCCGCAACGGGCACCGTGTGCTGGCCGTGCTGCGCGGCAGCGCCGTCAACCAGGACGGCGCCTCCAACGGCCTGACCGCACCCAACGGGCCCTCCCAGCGACGGGTCATCGGCCAGGCGCTCGCCGCCGCCGGACTCGCTCCCTCTGACATCGACGCCGTCGAGGCCCACGGCACCGGGACCACCCTCGGCGACCCCATCGAGGCCCAGGCCCTCATCGCCGCCTACGGCCAGGACCGGCCCGCCGACCGGCCGCTGTGGCTCGGCTCGGTCAAGTCCAACATCGGCCACACTCAGGCCGCGGCCGGCGTCGCCTCGGTCATCAAGACGGTGATGGCCCTGCGCCACCGCGTCCTGCCCAGGACCCTGCACGTCACCGCGCCCTCCACCCACATCGACTGGAGCACGGGCGGCGTCGAACTCCTCACCACCCCCAAGGAGTGGACCGACCCCGGCCGCCCCCGTCGGGCCGGCGTCTCCGGCTTCGGCGTCAGCGGCACCAACGCGCACATGATCCTCGAGGAGGCCCCCGCGCCCGAGGCCGAGCCGGACGGTCCGGCGGACGCGCCCTCGGTTGCGCCTTCCGTCGTGCCCTGGGTGGTGTCGGCCAAGACCGCCCCGGCCCTCGACACCCAGCTCGACCGCCTGGCGGCGCTGGAGGCTGCCCCACTGGACGTGGCGCTGTCGCTGGCGACGACCCGGACCGCGCTGGAGCACCGGGCGGTGCTCGCCGACGGCACCGAGATCGCGCGCGGCACGGCCCAGGACCGGCAGCTCGCGCTCCTCTTCTCCGGGCAGGGCTCGCAACGGCTGGGCATGGGACGGGAGTTGTACGTACGGTTCCCGGTGTTCGCGGTCGCCTTCGACGCCGTCCTCGCCGAACTGGACCCCGGGCTGCGCGAGGTGATGTGGGGCCACGACGCCGACGCACTGAACGACACCCGGCACACCCAGCCCGCCCTGTTCGCCGTCGAGGTCGCGCTGTACCGCCTCGTCGAGTCCCTCGGGGTGACCCCCTCCTTCGTCGCCGGGCACTCCATCGGCGAGATCGCCGCCGCCCACGTCGCAGGCGTGTTCACGCTGGCCGACGCCTGCCGCCTGGTGTCCGCGCGGGCCCGGCTGATGCAGGAACTGCCGGCCGGCGGCGCGATGGTCGCCGTCGAGGCCACCGAGGACGAGGTGCTGCCGCACCTGACGGACCTGGTGTCGATCGCCGCCGTCAACGGCCCCCGCTCGCTGGTCGTCGCGGGCGACGAGGCCGAAGTGCGCACGTTCGTCGAGCGGTTCCCCGACCGCAAGACTAGGCGTCTCCTGGTCAGCCATGCGTTTCACTCGCCCTTGATGAACCCGATGCTGGAGGACTTCAGGGCCGCCGTCGCCGACGTACCGGCCGCCGAGCCACGCATTCCCGTGGTGTCGAACCTCACCGGCCGGCTCGCCGCGCCCGGCGAGCTGACCTCGCCGGACTACTGGGTCCGCCATGTCCGCGAGACGGTCCGCTTGCACGACGGCGTACGGACCCTGGGCGACCAGGGCGCGACGGCTTTCCTGGAACTGGGCCCCGACGGGGTGCTCTCCGCGCTGGTGCCGGACGCGCTCGACGCCACCTCCTCCGGTACGTCCCCGGCCGACGACGTACCAGTGGTCGCGCTACTACGCAAGGACCGCCCGGAGGAGGCCGCCGCGGTGACCGCGCTGGCCCGGCTCTACGCCGCCGGTACGCACGTCGACTGGGCGCCCCTCTTCGCCGGCACCGGCGCACACCGCGTCGACCTGCCCACGTACCCCTTCCAGCGGCAGCGCTACTGGCCCGAGCCCGCCCCCCGCCCCGCCGACCCGGTCGACGCGGAGTTCTGGGACCTCGTCGACGGCGGCGACCTGGCCGCCGAGGTCGACCTCGCCCCCGACACCGCCGCCGCCGTGGCTCCCGCGCTGGCGTCCTGGCGCTCCCGCAGACAGGGCCGTTCCGCTCTGGACGGCCGGCGCTACCGAGAGTCCTGGACCCGGTTGTCCCTGCCGCCCGGTGACGTGCCCGGCGCGTGGCTCGTCGTCGTACCGGCGGGGGAGCGGGACGCCTGGACCTCGGCGGTCGTGGACGCCCTGGGCGCCACGGTCCTGGAGGTCGGCGCGCCGGACCGCACGGCGCTCGCGGAGCGGCTGCGCGGCTTCCCCGGCACGGGCGTCGTGTCGCTGCTGGGCACCGGCCCGCGGACGTCGGGCGACGACACCCCCTACGCCCTCTCCGCCACCCTCGCACTCGTCCAGGCCCTCGGCGACGCCGACGTGTCCGCGCCCCTGTGGGCCGTCACCCGGGGCGCGGTGTCGACCGGCGACGGCGACCCTGTGACCGATCCCGCGCAGACGGCGCTCTGGGGCCTCGGCCGGGTCGTCGCACTGGAGCACCCGCACCGCTGGGGCGGACTCGTCGACCTGCCCGAAACCGTCGACGCGCGAGTGCTGCGCGTCGCCCTGGGCAACCCGCGCGGCGAGGACCAGCTGGCCGTGCGTGGCGACACCGTCTTCGGCCGCCGCCTGATACCCGCACCCCGCGCGGGCCGCACCGGAGGGTGGACACCCTCGGGCTCGGTCCTGATCACCGGCGGCACCGGCGCCCTCGGCGGCGCGGTCGCCGAGGCGCTGGCGGCCCGGGGCGCCGAGCACCTCGTCCTCGCCAGCCGCCGGGGCCCGCAGGCACCCGGCGTCGACGAGCTCGTGGCCCGCTTGACGGAGTACGGCGCCGAGGTGACCGTACGGGCCTGCGACGTCGCCGACCGCGAAGCCGTACGCGAACTGCTGGCCGGCATCCCCGGCCTCACCGCGGTCGTGCACGCGGCCGGCATCGACACCGGCGACGGGCCCGTCGCCTCCCTCACCCCCGAGCGGCTGCACACCGTACTGGCCGCCAAGCTCACCGCGGCCCGCCACCTGCACGAACTCACGTCAGACCTCGACGCGTTCGTCCTGTTCTCCTCGGGCGCGGCAGCCTGGGGCAGCGGCGGGCAGCCCGCCTACGCCGCCGCCAACGCCTACCTCGACGGCCTCGCCCAACTGCGCCGGGCCCAGGGACACGCCGCGACCTCCCTGCAGTGGGGCACCTGGGACGGCGCCGGCATGGCCGCCGACCCCGAGACGGCCGAACAGCTGCGCCGGCACGGCATGCTGCCGATGGAGCCGCGGCTCGCCCTGACCGCGCTGAGCGAGGCGGTCGCGGACGGCGAGACCGTCCTGACCGTCACCCACACGGACTGGCGGCGCTTCGCCCCCGGCTTCACCGCCGCCCGCCCCGCGCCCCTCCTGATGGAGATCCCGGAGTTCACCCGGTCCCTCACGGACATGGACGAGGACCAGGCCGGTGAGGCCCGCGCCCTCGCCGACCGGCTCTCCGCCCTGCCCGAGGACGAACGGACCGCCACCGTGCTCGACCTGGTGCGCACCCAGGCCGCCGCCGTCCTCGGACACCCCGGCGTCGACTCGATCAGCGTCGACAAGGCATTCCGCGACCAGGGCTTCGACTCGCTGACCGCCGTCGAGATGCGCGACCGGATCAGGGCCGCCACCGGCCTGCCGGTCCCGTCCGGGCTGGTCTTCGACCATCCGACGCCGCGCGCCGTGGCCGAACACCTGCTGTCCCGGCTCGCCGCACCCACCGGCTCGGCACTGACCGAACTCACCCGGCTGGAAGCGGCGTTGCCCTCCGCGCCGGCCGCCGACCAGGACGCCGTCCGGGAACGCCTGGAGAAGCTCCTCGCGAGCCTGCGCACGCCGGCCGCGCCGCGTTCCTCCGAGGACGACATCAACAGCGCTTCCGTCGAGGACCTCCTGTCGATCATCGACGACGAGTTGCTCGACCCTTCGTGACTTGCTGTGCCCGCATGACTTGTTGTGCCCGCGTGAAATGAGGACGGACCAGTGCAGGAAGAGCAGCAGGACAAGGTTGCCGACTACCTGAGGCGAGTCACCGTCGAGCTGCGCCGGGCTCGCGAACGCGTCCTCGAACTGGAACGCGACCGCACCGAGCCCATCGCGATCGTCGGCATGGCGTGCCGCTTCCCCGGCGGTGTCAGCACCCCCGAGGACCTGTGGCGCGTGGTGGCCGGGGAACGCGACGTCCTCTCCCCGTTCCCCACCGACCGAGACTGGGACTTGGAGACGTTGCGCTCCGGCGCCTCCCTCGCCACCGAGGGCGGCTTCCTCGACACGGCGGCCGACTTCGACGCCGACTTCTTCGGCATCTCCCCGCGTGAGGCGCTGGGCATGGACCCGCAGCAGCGCCTCATGCTGGAGGTGGCCTGGGAGGCACTGGAGCGGGCCGGCCTCGACCCGGCCGCGCTGCGCGGCAGCCAGACCGGCGTGTTCGTCGGCACCAACGGCCAGGACTACGCCGACCTGGTGTCAGTGGACGGCGACGGGCACGCCTCCACCGGCCTCATCGCATCCGTCCTCTCCGGCCGCATGTCCTACACCTTCGGCTTCCAGGGCCCCGCCGTCAGCGTCGACACCGCCTGCTCGTCGTCCTCGGTCGCCCTGCACCTCGCCGCCCAGGCGCTGCGCGGCGGCGAATGCTCCCTCGCCCTGGCCGGCGGCGTCACGGTCATGGCCACGCCGCACGCCTTCGTCGAGTTCACCCTGCAGCGCGGACTCGCCGCCGACGGCCGCTGCAAGGCCTTCTCCGACGCCGCCGACGGCACCGGCTGGTCCGAGGGCGCCGGCGTCCTCGTACTGGAACGCCTCTCGGACGCGGTGCGCAACGGGCACCGGGTGCTGGCGGTGGTGCGGGGTTCGGCGGTCAACCAGGACGGTGCGTCCAATGGCCTGACAGCGCCCAACGGTCCGTCGCAGGAGCGGGTGATCCGGCAGGCGCTCGCCTCGGCCGGCCTGTCCGCCGCCGAGGTGGACGCGGTCGAGGCACATGGCACCGGCACCGCTCTGGGCGACCCGATCGAGGCCCACGCCCTCATGGCCACCTACGGCCAGGACCGCGACGCCGACCGCCCGCTGCTGATTGGCTCGGTCAAGTCCAACATCGGCCACACCCAGGCCGCCGCCGGCGTCGCGAGCGTGATCAAGGTCGTGTACGCCATGCAGCACGGGTTGTTGCCGAGGACGCTGCACGTGGACGCGCCGTCGTCGCACGTCGACTGGTCGGCGGGTGCGGTGGAGCTGCTGACGTCCGCCACGGCCTGGCCGGAGTTGGGGCGCCCCCGTCGAGCCGGTATCTCGTCGTTCGGTGTCAGTGGGACGAACGCGCACGTGATCCTGGAGGCGGCGCCCGCGGAGGAAGCGCCCGAGCGCGAGGCGGGTCCTGTGCGCGGGGTGCCGTGGGTTGTCTCGGCCAAGTCCGAGGGGGCGTTGGGCGAGCAGGTCGAGGCGGTGCGGGGTGCCGAGGGCGATGCCGCCGACATCGGGTTCTCCCTGCTGACCTCGCGGTCGTTGTTCGAGCACCGGGCTGTGGTGCTCGATGGCGTGGAGATCGCCAGGGGTGTGGCGGGGGAGCGGCAGCTTGCGGTGCTGTTCTCCGGGCAGGGGTCGCAACGGCTGGGCATGGGCCGGGAGTTGTACGAGCGGTTCCCGGTGTTCGCGTGGGCGCTGGATGACGTGCTGGCTCATCTGGACCCGGCGCTGCGCGGGGTGATGTGGGGCGAGGACGAGGAGCTGCTGAACCGGACCGGTTACACGCAGCCGGCGTTGTTCGCCTTCGAGGTCGCGCTGTACCGGCTGGCGGAGTCGTTCGGTGTGAAGGCCGCTCATGTGGCCGGTCATTCGATCGGTGAGATCGCGGCCGCGCATGTGGCGGGTGTCCTCAGCCTGGAGGACGCGGCGAAGCTGGTGTCGGCTCGGGCGTCGCTGATGCAGGCGTTGCCGCCCGGGGGCGCGATGGTGGCGATCGAGGCGACGGAAGAGGAAGTCGCCCAACATATCAGCGAGTTGGCGTCCGTCGCTGCCGTCAACGGGCCGTCCTCGGTGGTGATCGCGGGTGACGAGGCTGAAGTCGAGCGAATCGCCGGACACTTCGGTGACCGCAGGACCAAGCGGCTGAAGGTCTCCCATGCCTTCCACTCGCCGTTGATGGAGCCGATGCTGGACGACTTCCGCACGGTCGTCGGTCAACTCCGCTTCCACACGCCGACGATCCCGTTCACCGCCAGTGGTGATGTGACGGACCCGGAGTACTGGGTGCGCCATGTCCGCGAGACGGTCCGTTTCCACGACCACGTCACCGCCCTCGGTGCGAAGGCGTTCCTGGAGATCGGCCCCGACGGCGTCCTCTCCGCGCTTGTCGAGGACGCCGTGCCCGCCCAGCGCAAGAACCTGGACGAGGCGACTGCCTTCGTCACCGCTCTGGCCCGGCTGTACGTCACGGGAATCCCGGTCGACTGGACGCCGTTCTATGAGGGCGGCCGCCGTGTGGACCTCCCCACCTACCCCTTCCAGCGTCGGCGCTACTGGCCCTCTGCCTCCGGTCGCGCGGTCGACGCCTCCGGGCTGGGCCTGACCGCCGTCGAACACCCGCTGCTCGGCGCGGCGGTCGAGGTCGCGGGCGGTGACGGTGCCCTGTTCACCTCGCGGCTGTCGGTGAGCACGCACCCGTGGCTCGCGGACCATGTCGTGGCGGGCCGGGTGCTGTTCCCCGGTACCGCCTTCGTCGAGCTGGCGCTGCGGGCCGGCGACGAGGTGGGCCTGGACCGGCTGGACGAGCTGACCCTGTCGGTGCCGCTGGTGCTGCCGGAGCGCGGGTCGATCCAGGTACAGGTCGCGGTCGGGGCGCCGGACGGCACCGGGCGCCGCCCGGTCACGGTGTACTCGCGGCTCGACGCCGACACCCCCTGGCTGGAGCACGCCACCGGGTTCCTCGCGGCGGGCACCGTCCACGACGACTTCGACGCGACCGCGTGGCCGCCGCCCGGGGCCGAAGCGGTCCCCGTGGACGGGCTCTACGAGAGCTTCGCCGACGCCGGTTTCACCTACGGCCCCGCCTTCAAGGGCGTACGAGCGGCATGGCGGCTCGGCGATTGCGTGTACGCGGAGGTTGCGCTGCTGGAAGGCACCGGCCCCGGTACGGACGCCGACGCGGCGGTATACGGACTGCACCCGGCGCTGCTGGATTCGGCGCTGCACGCCGCCGAGTTGAGCGCGGCCGGCGGCGGTCTGCCCTTCGCGTGGCAGGGCGTGTCCCTGCACGCCACCGGCGCGACCGCGCTGCGGGTACGGATCCGGACCGGCGACGAGTCGGTCTGCGTGGCCCTCGCCGACGGCACCGGAGCCCCGGTCGCCTCGGTCGACTCCCTGGTCACCCGCCCGCTGCCCAGCGGCGACCTCGGCACCTCGATCGCGCGCGAGGCGCTGTTCCACGTCGACTGGACGCCGGTCGAGCTGCCCGCTGAGGGCGCCGCCGACGTCGTACTCGAATACCTCGCGGCGCCGTCGGACGACGTCGTCGACTCGGCGCACGAGATCACCAAGCGGGTCCTGGCGAAGATCCAGGAGTGGCTTGCCGACGAGCGCCCCGAGCGTCTGGTGTTCGTCACCCGTGCCGGTGACCTGGCCGCGTCCACCGCCTGGGGTCTGGTGCGGTCGGCGCAGACCGAGCACCCCGACCGGTTCGGCATCATCGACTCCGACTCCGGCACCGAGTCGGATTCGGTTGAACTCGTCGCCCGGGCCATGAGCCTCGATGAGCCTCAACTACGCATCCGGGGTGGCGAGGTGGCCGCTCCGCGCCTCACTCGCCTCCTCCGGGCCGACACCCCGGCGGGCACCCGACCCGAGTGGGACGGCCAGGTGCTGATCACCGGCGGCACAGGCGGGCTCGGCATGCTCGTCGCCCGCCACCTCGTCACCGCGCACGGCGTGCGTGACCTGCTGCTGGTCAGCCGCCGGGGGGAGGCGGACACCGCCGAGCTGGAGGCGCTTGGCGCGCGGGTCGCAGTCGAGGCGTGCGACGTCGCCGACCGGGACGCCGTCGCCGCGCTGCTGGCACGGCACGAGGTGCGGGCCGTCGTGCACACGGCGGGAGTGCTGGACGACGGTGTCGTTGAGTCGCTGACCGGCGAACGTGTCGACACGGTGCTCGCGCCCAAGGTGGACGCGGCCTGGCACCTGCACGAACTCACCGCCGACCTGTCCGCCTTCGTCGTCTTCTCCTCCGTCGCCGGCACCCTCGGCACCCCAGGACAGGGCAACTACGCGGCCGCCAACACCTTGCTGGACGCCCTCGCCGAACATCGCAGGGCCGCCGGGCTGCCCGCGACCTCGCTGGCGTGGGGCCCGTGGCTGGCCGGCATGCTGTCCGGCGCCGACGCCGACCGCATGGCCCGTACCGGCATCCCCGGCATCACCGCGGAGCAGGGCGTCGAACTGTTCGACGCCGCCCTGACAACCGGTACGGCGGCCGTGGTGCCGGTGCGCCTCGATCTGCCGGTGCTGCGCGGACGCGGCGAGGTCGCGCCGATCCTGCGCGGCCTGATCCGGGTCCGGGCCCGGCGCGCGGTCGCCGGTTCGGACACCGCCGTGTCCCTCGCGCAGCGGCTGGCCGAACTGCCGGCCGAGGGACGGCGCGAGGCCGCGCTGGATCTGGTGCGCGGCCAGGTCGCGGCCGTGCTCGGCCATGTCGGCACCGACGAGATCGACCCCGGCCGGGCCTTCCAGAGCCTCGGTTTCGACTCGCTGACCGCTGTCGAACTGCGCAACCAGCTCACCGCCGCGACCGGCCTGCGCCTGTCCAGCACCCTGATCTTCGACTACCCGAACGCCGGCGCGCTGGCGGACCACCTCCTGGACGAACTGCTCGGCACCGACGCGCCGACGCCGGACCTGCCCGCCGTGGCCACCGCGTCCACGGCGGCCCTGTCCCACGACCCGATCGTCATCGTCGGCATGGCCTGCCGCTACCCCGGCGGCGTCGCCTCCCCCGAGGACCTGTGGCACCTCGTCTCCGACGGCGTCGACGCGGTCAGCGGCTTCCCGACCAACCGCGGCTGGGACGTGGACGCGCTCTACCACCCCGACCCCGACCACACCGGCACCTCGTACACAAGGTCCGGTGGCTTCCTGCACGACGCGGGCGAGTTCGACCCGGCGTTCTTCGGGATGTCCCCGCGCGAGGCACTCTCGACCGACTCGCAGCAGCGCCTGCTGTTGGAGACCTCCTGGGAGGCACTGGAGCGCACGGGCATCGACCCGCTGACCCTGCACGGCAGCCGCACCGGCGTGTTCGCGGGCGTCATGTACACCGACTACTCGGTGCTGATCAGCGGCTCGGAGTTCGAGGGCTACCAGAGCATGGGCAGCGCGGGCACCTTCGCCTCCGGCCGCGTGTCCTACACCTTCGGCTTCGAGGGCCCGGCCGTCACCGTCGACACCGCCTGCTCGTCCTCCCTGGTGGCACTGCACCTGGCCGCGCAGGCGCTGCGGAGCGGCGAGTGCACGCTGGCGCTCGCCGGCGGCGTGACGGTGATGTCGACGCCGTCGACCTTCATCGAGTTCTCCCGCCAGCGCGGCCTTTCCGCCGACGGCCGCTGCAAGTCCTTCGCCGACTCGGCCGACGGTGTGGGCTGGGCCGAGGGCGCTGGCATCGTCGTACTGGAACGGCAGTCGGACGCCATCCGCAACGGTCACCGGATCCTGGCCGTCGTCAAGGGCTCGGCGGTCAACCAGGACGGTGCGTCCAACGGGCTCACGGCGCCGAACGGTCCGTCGCAGCAGCGCGTCATCCGGCAGGCTCTCGCGAGCGCCGGTCTGTCCACCGCGGACGTCGACGCCGTCGAGGCCCACGGCACCGGCACCACGCTGGGCGACCCGATCGAGGCGCAGGCGCTGCTCGCCACGCTCGGTCAGGACCGCGATGCGGACCGGCCGCTGCTGTTGGGCTCCGTGAAGTCCAACATCGGACACACCCAGGCCGCCGCCGGTGTCGCCGGTGTCATCAAGATGGTCATGGCCATGCGCCACGGGTTGTTGCCGAGGACGCTGCACGTGGACGCGCCGTCGTCGCACGTCGACTGGTCGGGGGGTGCGGTGGAGCTGCTGACCTCCGACACGCCATGGCCTGAGGTGGATCGGGTACGTCGGGCCGGTATCTCGTCGTTCGGTGTCAGTGGGACGAACGCGCACGTGATCCTGGAGCAGGCGCCCGCGTCGAACGTCCCCGAGCCAGCGGTCGGCCCTGTGCGCGGGGTGCCGTGGATCGTCTCGGCCAAGTCGGACGAGGCGTTGAGCGAGCAGGTCGGGGCCCTGCACGGCGTTGAGGGCGACGCCGCCGACATCGGGTTCTCCTTGCTGACCACGCGGTCGCTCTTCGAGCACCGGGCGGTGGTGCTGGACGGCGAGGAGATCGCCAGGGGTGTGGCGGGCGGCGGGAAGCCCGTGGCCGTGCTGTTCTCGGGGCAGGGATCTCAACGGCTCGGTATGGGGCAGGAGTTGTATGGGCGGTTCCCGGTGTTCGCCCGTGCTCTGGATGGGGTACTCGCGCATCTCGACCCGGCGCTGCGGGGGGTGATGTGGCGCGAGGACGAGGAGGCGTTGAACCAGACCGGTCATACGCAGCCTGCCCTGTTCGCCTTCGAGGTCGCGCTGTACCGGCTGGCGGAGTCGTTCGGTGTGAAGGCCGCTCATGTGGCCGGTCACTCGATCGGCGAGATTGCTGCCGCGCATGTGGCCGGTGTCCTGAGCCTGGAGGACGCGGCGAAGCTCGTGTCCGCGCGGGCGTCGCTGATGCAGGCGTTGCCGTCGGGCGGCGCGATGGTGGCGATCGAGGCGACCGAAGAGGAAGTCGCCGCGCAGCTTACCGAGTTGGTGTCGATAGCCGCCGTCAATGGCCCGTCTTCCGTGGTGATCGCGGGCGATGAAGCCGAGGTCGAGCGCATAGCCGAAGGCTTTGCTGATCGCAGGACCAAGCGGCTGAAGGTCTCCCATGCCTTCCACTCGCCGTTGATGGAGCCGATGCTGGACGACTTCCGCACGGTCGTCGGTCAACTCGTCTTCCACGCCCCGGCGATCCCGTTCATGGCCAGTGGTGATGTGACGGACCCGGAGTACTGGGTGCGCCATGTCCGCGAGACGGTCCGTTTCCACGACCACGTCACCGCCCTCGGTGCGAAGGCGTTCCTGGAGATCGGCCCCGACGGCGTCCTCTCCGCGCTCGTCGCGGACGCCGTGCCCGCCCAGCGCAAGAACCTGGACGAGGCGACCGCCTTCGTCACCGCTCTGGCCCGGCTGCATGTCACCGGCGTGCCGGTCGACTGGACGCCGTTCTACGAGGGCGGCCGCCGCGTAGACCTCCCCACCTACCCCTTCCAGCACCAGTACTTCTGGCCCGAGCCCACGCCCAGGACGGACGTCGCCGCCGCCGGTCTCGGATCCGTCGAACACCCCCTCCTCGGCGCTGCCGTGGAGCTCGCCGGCTCAACCGGGCATCTCTTCACGTCGCGGCTCTCGCTGCGTACGCACCCGTGGCTCGCCGACCATGCCGTGCGCGGCGAGGTGTTCGTGCCGGGTGCCGCCTTGGTGGAGCTGGCGCTGCGCGCGGGTGACGAGGTCGGCTGCGACCGGGTCGAGGAACTGACGCTCGCCGCACCGCTGGTGCTGCCCGCGCGCGGGTCCGTGCAGGCGCAGGCTTGGGTCGGTGCGGAGGTGGACGGCCGCCGTTCGTTCACCGTGCACGCGCGGCCCGAGGACGACGTCGACGGGCCCTGGACGCCGCACGCGACGGGCACGCTGGCTGTCGGGACGGGCGGCAGCGACTTCGACGCGACGGTGTGGCCGCCGACCGCCGAGCCCGTCGAGGTCGACGGCGCGTACGAGCGGTTCGCGGACCTCGGCTTCGAGTACGGCCCGCTGTTCCAGGGCCTGCGTGCCGTGTGGCGCGCGGGCGACACCGTGTACGCCGAGGTCGCGCTGCCGGAGGGTGCCGATGTGTGGGGCTTCGGCCTGCACCCAGCGCTGCTCGACGCCGCCCTGCACGCGGCGCTGCTCGTCGACGGCGGCGCCCGGCTGCCGTTCTCGTGGGAGGGCGTGTCGCTGCACGCCACCGGCGCCTCGTCGGTACGGGTGCGACTGACCCGGGGCGCCGACGGGTACGCCATCGCGCTGGCCGACACCACCGGCGCGCCGGTCGCGAGCGTCGACGCCCTCGTCGTACGGGAGGACACGGCGGCGGCGCGGGCCGCGCGTCCGGAGCGGGACGCGCTGTTCCGCGTCGACTGGGTTCCCGTCGATGCGCCCGTCGAGCCCGCGACCGGGGTCGTCGTCGAGCCCGTCGTCGCCGTCGCCGAGGAAGGCGTCGTCGAGTCGGTGCGTCGGCTGACCGCGCGGGCGCTTGAAGCGATGCAGCAGTGGATCGCCGAGGAGCAGCCCGACAAGCTCGTCTTCGTCACCGGTGCCGGGTGCCTCGCCGGGGCGGCCGTGCGCGGCCTGGTGCGGTCGGCACAGACCGAGCACCCGGGCCGGTTCGGCATCATCGACACCGACACCAGCACCGTTGAATCCGACACCGGTTCCGACGAACTCGTCGCCCGGGCCCTCGGCATCGACGAACCCGAACTGTCCATCCGTGACGGCGTGGTGCGCGCCGCCCGGCTCGCCCGGGCCACAGCGGGGGAGCGGGAGATCGCCTGGGAAGGGCCGGTGCTCATCACCGGCGGCACTGGCGGCCTCGGCGGGATCGTCGCCCGGCACCTCGTCGACGATCACGGCATCCGCGACCTTGTCCTGGTCAACCGCAGCGGCAGCCGGCCGGAGTGGGTGGACGGGCTGGACGCCGACGTCACGGTGGTGGCGTGCGACGTCGCCGACCGCGAGGCGCTCGCCGGGCTGCTGGCGGAGCACCCGGTCCGCTCCGTCGTGCACGCGGCCGGCACCCTCGACGACGGGGTCGTCGAGTCGCTGACCCCCGACCGCCTCGACACGGTGTTCGCGCCGAAGGCCGACGCCGCCTGGCACCTGCACGAACTCACCGAGGACCTCTCGGCGTTCGTGGTCTTCTCCTCGGTGGCGGGCACCATCGGCAGCGCAGGCCAGGGCAACTACGCCGCCGCGAACGCGTTCCTCGACGCCCTCGCCGAGCACCGCCGGGCGGCCGGCCTGCCCGCGCTGTCGCTCGCGTGGGGCGCCTGGGAAGGCGGCATGGCGGGCGCGCTGCCCGAGGCGGACGTCGAGCGCATGCGCCGCGCCGGGCTGCCGCCGATCACCGTCGAGGAGGGCGTCGCGCTGTTCGACGCGGCACTGGCGAGCGACGAGGCCGTTCTGGTCCCGGCGCTCCTGGACCTGTCGGTGCTGCGGGCCCGGGGCGAGGTACGGCCGCTGCTGCGCGGTCTGATCCGTACCCGCGCCAAGCGTTCGGTCGCCGGGTCCGAGACGGCCGTGTCGCTGGTGGCGCGGCTGTCGGCGCGGGCGGACGCCGAGCGTCTCGAAGCGCTGCTGGAGCTGGTGCGCGGCGAGATCGCCGGGGTGCTCGGGCACGCCGGAGCGCATGCCGTCGACGCCGAGCAGCAGTTCGCCGACCTCGGCTTCGACTCGCTCACCGCGGTCGAGCTGCGCAACCGTCTCGGCACGGCCACCGGGCTGCGGCTGCCGGCCACGCTGATCTTCGACTACCCGACCGCCGCCGCCCTCGCCTCTCACATCCAGGGCGAGCTGTTCGGCACCGACGCACCGGCCGCGCTCGTTCCGGTCGCCACGGCGACCCCGGCCGACGACGACCCGATCGTGATCGTCGGCATGGCGTGCCGCTACCCCGGTGACGTCACCACCCCCGACGAACTGTGGCAGCTGGTGCTGGGCGGCACCGACGCGATCAGCGGCTTCCCGGCGAACCGCGGCTGGGACCTGGACGCCCTCTACCACCCCGACCCCGACCACCTGGGCACCTCGTACACCCGCTCCGGCGGCTTCCTGCACGACGCGGCGCTCTTCGACCCCGAGTTCTTCGGCATGTCGCCCCGCGAAACGCTGGCCACGGACACCCAGCAGCGGCTGCTGATGGAGACGGCGTGGGAGGCGCTGGAGCGGTCCGGCATCGACCCGGTCGCGCTGAAGGGCAGCCGGACCGGTGTCTTCACCGGCCTGATGTACAACGACTACCAGTCCCTCCTCGGCGGCGGTGACCTCGAAGGCCACCAGGGCCAGGGCAGCGCGGGCAGCGTGGCCTCGGGCCGCATGTCGTACGTGTTCGGCTTCGAGGGGCCGGCGGTCACCATCGACACCGCTTGCTCGTCGTCGCTGGTCGCGATGCACTGGGCGATCCAGTCGCTGCGCAGCGGCGAGTGCGATCTCGCGCTCGCGGGCGGTGCGACGGTGATGTCGACGCCGTCGACGTTCATCGAGTTCTCCCGCCAGCGCGGCATCTCCGCGGACGGCCGCTCCAAGGCGTTCTCCGACTCCGCCGACGGCGTGGGCTGGGCCGAGGGTGTCGGCCAGCTGGTCCTGGAGCGGCAGTCCGACGCCCTCCGCAACGGGCACCGCATCCTCGCCGTCGTCCGCGGCTCCGCCGTCAACCAGGACGGTGCGTCGAATGGTCTGACGGCACCGAACGGGCCATCGCAGCAGCGCGTCATCCGTCAGGCCCTCGCCTCCGCCGGCCTCACGACGGCGGACGTGGACGCCGTGGAGGCACACGGCACCGGCACCCCGCTGGGCGACCCGATCGAGGCGCAGGCCCTGCTCGCGACCTACGGCCAGGACCGTGACGTACCGCTCTACCTGGGCTCCGTGAAGTCCAACATCGGACACTCCCAGGCCGCCGCCGGTGTCGCCGGCGTCATCAAGATGGTGCTCGCGATGCGGCACGGTGTGCTGCCGCGCACCCTGCACATCACCGAACCCTCCTCGCACATCGACTGGGAGGAGGGTTCCGTCGAACTGCTCACCGAGCAGACCGCGTGGCCGACGGCCGACCGCCCCCGCCGCGCCGGTGTCTCGTCGTTCGGTGTCAGCGGCACCAACGCGCACGTCATCCTGGAGCAAGGCCCCACCGTCACCGAAACCCCGGCCCCGCGCCCCATGGACGGGAACGTCCCCAGGCTGGTGTCCGCCAAGTCCGAGGCCGCGCTGCGCGAACAGCTCGAACGGATCAGGGACCTGGACGGCGACCCGCTGGACATCGCCCACTCCCTCAACGACAGGACGACATTCGAGCACCGCGCCGTCGTCCTCGGCGACGGCCCGGACGACACCGTCACCGGCCGGGCCGACATCAGCGGCCGCACCGTGTTCGTGTTCCCCGGGCAGGGCTCCCAGTGGATCGGCATGGGCCGTGAACTCCTCGGCTCCCAGCAGGCGTTCACCCGCCGCCTCACCGAGTGCGCCGAGGCGTTGCGGCCGTACGTGGACTGGTCACTGCTCGACGTCCTGCGTGACGAGCGGTCCCTGGAACGGGTCGATGTCGTCCAGCCCGTGCTGTGGGCGGTGATGGTGTCCCTCGCGGAGGTGTGGCGCTCGTACGGCGTCGAGCCCGACGCCGTCGTCGGCCACTCCCAGGGCGAGATAGCCGCCGCGGCCGTCGCCGGAGCCCTGAGCCTCGACGACGCCGCGCGCATCGTGGCCCTGCGCAGCCAGGCCGTCGACGAGGCGCTGTCCCGGCGCGGCGGCATGCTGTCCGTGTCGCTGCCCGCCGACCGGATCAGGCCGCGCATCGAGAAGTACGGCGACCGGATCGCCGTAGCCGCCGTCAACGGCCCTGGTTCCACCGTCGTCGCCGGCGAGGTCGCCGCGCTGGAGGAGATCGTCGCCGACTGCCAGGCCGAGGACATCCGCGCCCGCATGATCGCCGTGGACTACGCCTCGCACACCCCGCAGGTGGAGGAGATCCGCGAACGCGTCCTGGCCGACCTCGCCCCGATCACGCCCCGCACCGGTGACGTGCCGTTCTACTCGACCGTCACCGGCACCCGGATCGACACCGCGGGACTCGACGCCGAGTACTGGTTCACCAACCTGCGCCACACCGTGGAGTTCGAGCGGGCGACCCGCGCCCTGCTCGCCGACGGCCACCGCTTCTTCGTCGAGCCGAGCGCCCACCCCGTCCTCACCGTCGGCATCGAGCAGACCCTGGAGGACGAGGGCGTCGACGCCGTCGCCCTGGGCACCCTGCGGCGCGGCGAGGGCGGCCGGCGACAACTCCTCACCGCCCTGGCGCAGGCGCATGTACGCGGCCTGACCGTCCGCTGGAACGACCTGTTCACCGGCGGCACGACGGTCGACCTGCCCACCTACGCCTTCCAGCGGCAGCGCTACTGGCCGGCCACCGTGACCGGCGCGGGCGACGCGACGGGCCTCGGCCTCACCACGGTGGCGCACCCGCTGCTCGGCGCGGCCGTCGACCTGGCCGAGGCCGACGGCGTGCTCTTCACCAGTCGCCTGTCCCCGGGCACCCACACCTGGCTCACCGACCACGCCGTCGGCGGGCGGGTGCTGTTGCCCGGCACGGCATTCGTGGAACTCGCGCTCCGCGCGGGCGACGAGGTCGGCTGCGACCGCCTCGACGAACTCACCATCTCGGCGCCCCTCGTCCTCGACCACGCCGTCCAGCTCCAGGTCTCCGTCACCCCACAGGTAACCTCGCAGGAAACCCCACAGGACAACGGCCGCCATCGCGTCGCGATCCATTCCCGCCCCGACGACGACACACCGTGGACCGAACACGCCTCCGGCACCCTGAGCGACGGCGCGTACACCACCGACTTCGACGCCACCGTCTGGCCGCCGACCGGCGCGGAACGCGTCGACATCGAAGGCTGCTACGACACCTTCACGGACCTCGGCTTCGAGTACGGCCCCGTCTTCCAGGGCCTGCGGGCCGTGTGGCGGTGCGGCGACGAGGTGTTCGCGGAGGTGGCGCTGCCCGAAGGGGTGGAGCCCGGCACCTTCGGCATCCACCCCGCCCTCCTCGACGCCGCCCTGCACGCCGCGCTGCTCACCCGCGACGGCGCCGGACTGCCCTTCGCCTGGGAAGGCGTGTCCCTGCACGCCACCGGCGCCACGACCCTCCGGGTACGCCTCACCCCCCGGGCCGACGGCATGGAACTCGCCTTCGCCGACGCCGAGGGCGGCCCCGTCGCGTCCGTCGAGTCCCTCGTCGTACGCCCCCTCGCGCAGACGCCGCTCGACGACATCCACCGGGACACCCTGTTCCGCGTCGACTGGACGCAGGTCACGCTGCCCGACGCCACATCCGCCGACATCGCCGACGTCGTGGTCGAGCACGCCCTGGGCACCGATGACACCGGCGACCCCGACGACGTGATCGGGTCCACGCACGCCCTCACCACCCGTGTTCTCGGCCTGCTCCAGGAGTGGATCGCCGAGGAACGCCCCGGCAGGCTCGCATTCGTCACCCGCCACGGAGACCTCGCCGGGCAGGCGGTGTGGGGCCTGGTGCGCTCCGCGCAGACCGAGCACCCCGGCCGGTTCCAGCTCATCAGCGTCGACAGCGCCAGCGACAGCGACCTCGCCGCCGTACCGCCGCAGGCACTCGCCTCCGACGAGCCGCAACTGCGCATGCGCGACGGCAAGGCGTACGCGCCGCGCCTCGCCCGCGCCGCCGCACAGGACGACATCGCCTGGGAAGGGCCGGTGCTCGTCACCGGCGGCACCGGCGGCCTCGCCGGCGTCATCGCCAGGCACCTCGTCCACCGGCACGGCATCCGCGACCTGGTCCTCGCCAGCCGCAGCGGCCGTACCCCGGAATGGGTCGCCGAGCTCGACGCGCACGTGGACGTCGTCGCCTGCGACGTCACCGACCGGGACGCACTCGCCGACCTCCTGGCCCGGCACGAGATCCGCTCCGTCGTGCACACCGCGGGCGTGCTCGACGACGGCATCATCGAATCGCTGACGCCGGAGCAGCTCGCCACCGTGCTCAAGCCCAAGGTGGACGCGGCCTGGCACCTGCACGAACTCACGGCGGACCTCTCGGCGTTCATCGTCTTCTCCTCCGCCGCCGGACTGCTCGGCGGCGCGGGTCAGGGCAACTACGCGGCGGGCAACGCCTTCCTCGACGCCCTCGCCGCGCACCGTCGCGCCCTCGGACTGCCCGCCGTCTCGCTCGCCTGGGGTACCTGGGACTCCACGGCCGGCCTCACTGGCACCCTCACCGAAGCCGACCGCGAACGCCTCGTGCGCGCCGGCATGCCGCCGCTGTCGGCCGAGCAGGGCACGGCCCTGTTCGATGCTGCCCTCGCCACCGCCGAACCGGTCCTGCTCCCCGCCCGCCTCGACCTCGCGACCCTGCGCGCCCAGGGAGACGTCCCCGCGCTGCTACGCGGCCTAGTCCGCACCCGGACCCGCCGCACTGCCGCCGGCTCGGCCGCCGCGTCCGGCTTGGTGCAGCGCCTGCGCCCACTCGGCGACGCCGAACGGATCGACGCGCTGACCGACATCGTCCGCACCCAGGTCGCCGCCGTCCTCGCCCACGCCGACGGCACCACGTTCGACGCCTCACGGGCCTTCCGCGACCTCGGCTTCGACTCGCTGACCGCCGTCGACCTGCGCAACCGCCTCGGCAACGTCACCGGGCTGCGGCTGCCGGCCACACTGGTCTTCGACTACCCGACCACCGCCGTGCTCGCCGAGTTCCTGCGCGACGAGCTGTTCGGCAGCGACCGGACCGCGGCCGTACGCGTGCACACCGCCGTGGACGACGACCCGATCGCCGTCGTCGGCATGGCCTGCCGCTTCCCCGGCGGGGTCACCACCCCGGAGGAGCTGTGGCAGCTCGTCCTGGACGGCACCGACGCCATCTCCGAGTTCCCCGCCGACCGCGGCTGGGACCTGGACGCCCTGTTCGCGGCCGACGCCGAGACCGGCACCTCCGCGACCCGACTCGGCGGATTCCTGCACGACGCGGGCGAGTTCGACCCGGCGTTCTTCGCCATGTCACCCCGTGAGGCCCTCGCCACCGACGCCCAGCAGCGCCTGCTGCTGGAAACGTCCTGGGAGTCCCTGGAGCGAGCCGGCATCGACCCGCTCTCGCTGCGCGGCAGCGCGACCGGTGTGTTCGCCGGCGTGATGTACAACGACTACGCCCAGCTCCTCGGCACCGAGTTCGAGGGCTACCACGGCACCGGCAGTTCCCCCTCCGTCGCCTCGGGCCGCGTCTCGTACGTGCTCGGCCTGGAAGGCCCCGCCGTGTCCATCGACACCGCGTGCTCGTCTTCGCTCGTCGCAACCCACCTCGCCGTGCAGTCACTGCGACAGGGCGAGTGCGCCCTCGCCCTCGCCGGCGGCGTCGCGATCATGTCGACGCCGGCCACATTCATCGAGATCTCCCGCCAACGCGGTGTCTCGGCGGACGGCCGCTCGAAGGCCTTCTCCGACGACGCCGACGGCACCGGGTTCTCCGAGGGTGTGGGCATGGTCGTGCTGGAGCGGCTGTCGGATGCGGTGCGCAACGGGCATCGGGTGCTGGCGGTGGTGCGTGGGTCTGCGGTGAATCAGGATGGTGCGTCGAATGGTCTGACCGCGCCGAATGGTCCTTCGCAGCAGCGGGTGATCCGGCAGGCGCTGGCTTCCGCCGGTCTCTCGACCGCGGATGTGGACGCGGTGGAGGCGCACGGTACGGGGACGTCGCTCGGCGACCCGATCGAGGCGCAAGCCCTGTTGGCCACGTACGGCCAGGACCGTGATGTACCGCTCTACCTGGGCTCCGTGAAGTCCAACATCGGGCACACCCAGTCGGCGGCGGGTGTCGCCGGCATGATCAAAATGATCAAGGCCCTGGAGCACGGGGTGCTGCCGCGGACGTTGCATGTCACCGAGCCGTCGTCGCATGTGGATTGGGCCGCGGGTTCGGTGGAGTTGTTGACGTCGGCGGTGGAGTGGCCTGGTGGGGAGCGTCCGCGTCGGGCGGGTGTGTCGTCGTTCGGTATCAGCGGTACGAACGCGCATCTGATCCTGGAAGAGGCCGCCGTCGGCTCCGAGGAGGCTGTTGCTGAGCCGGTGCCTTCGGGGCTTGGGGTTCCGTGGGTGGTGTCGGCGCGGTCTGAGCGGTCGTTGGATGCTCAGGTTGCGCGGTTGGAGGCTCTTGAGGCCGGTGCGGTGGATGTGGGCTGGTCTTTGCTGGGGCGGTCGGTGTTTGATCACCGGGCTGTGCTGGTGGAGGGGCAGTTGGTGCGGGGTGTGGCCGGTGAGGTCGGCCCTGGTCCGGTTTTCGTGTTCCCCGGGCAGGGCTCGCAGTGGGCGGGCATGGCGGTCGAACTGCTGGATTCTTCCGAGGTGTTTGCGCACTGGATGGCTGAGTGTGACCGGGTGATCGGGTCCTTCGTGGGCTGGTCGGTCACCGACGTGCTGCGGGGTGATGCGGAGCTGTTGGAGCGCATCGAGATTCTGCAGCCGGTGTTGTTCGCGGTGATGGTGTCGTTGGCGCAGACGTGGCGGTCGTTCGGTGTGGAGCCGGGCGCGGTGGTGGGCCACTCCCAGGGTGAGGTCGCGGCCGCTTTCGTGGCTGGCGCGCTGAGCCTTGAGGATGCCGTGCGGATCGTGGTGCTGCGCAGTCAGCTGTTCGCGGACGAGTTGGTGGGCCGGGGTGCGGTCGCCTCGGTGGCGCTGCCGGTCGAGGCGGTGCGTGAACTCATCGGTCGCTGGGCTGGGTTGTCGGTGGCCGGTATCAACGGTCCGAACGCGTGCACGGTGGCTGGTCCGGAGGATGAGCTGGGCGAGTTCGTCGACCTGTGCGTGAGCCGGGGTGAGCGGGCGCGGATCGTGCCCTCGACGGTGGCGTCGCACGGCCCGCAGGTCGAGCCGCTGCGGGAACGCCTCCTGGAGATGCTGGCGGAGACGACTCCTCGGACGGCGGGTATCCCGTTCTACTCGGCGGTGACCGGTGAGCGGATCGACACGACGGAACTGGGGCCGGAGTACTGGTACTTGAACGCTCGCAGGCCGATCGAGTTCGCGAAGGTAACCCGGGCGTTGATCGATGACGGTTACCGCGTGTTCGTCGAGTCCAGCGTGCACCCGGTACTGACGATGCCACTGCAGTCCACCGCTGACGACCATGGCGCGGCGGACGTCGTGGCGGTCGGTTCCCTGCGCCGGGACCAGGGTGGCCCGGCCAGGTTCGCGCTTTCCCTCGGCGAGGCGTGGGCCGCAGGCATCGAGGTCGACTGGCGGGTGTTCTACGAAGGCACCGGAGCCCGCCGCATCGACCTCCCCACCTACGCCTTCGACCACTCCCGCTACTGGCCCAAGGCGGCCGTCAGCTCGGGCGCGGCCGAGAGCGACCCCATCGACGCAGAGTTCTGGACACTCGTCGACAACGGCGAGCTGGACACCATCGGCATCACCGACGAAGCGCTCGCCGACACGCTGCGGACCTGGCGTGCCCAGCGCAAGGCCCGCTCCACGATCGACGGTTGGCGCTACCGCGACCAGTGGGCGCCCGTCACGGTGTCCGGGACGCCGTTCGGGACATGGCTCGTCGTCAGCCCGGCCGGCGTGACCGATGCCGACGTGATCGCGGCCATCGGCGCGCACGCGGACGTCGTACGGGTCGAGCTCGACGCGGATGCCGACCGGGCCCGACTCGCCGCACAGCTGGGGGACCTCGCGGTCGTGCCGAGCGGAGTGGTGGCCCTGACCGGCCTCATTGGCACGCCGGACCACCCGGCCGGTCTCGCCCTGACTGTCACGCTGCTGCAGGCGCTGGCCGAGGCGGGCATCTCCGCGCCGGTATGGGCGGTCACTCGGCAGGCGGTGTACGACGAGGTCGCGCACCCGACGCAGACCGCGCTGTGGGGGCTCGGCCGGGTGGCCGCGCTCGAACTGCCTTATCAATGGGGTGGGTTGATTGACCTGCAGGAGGAGATGGACGACCGGGCCGCGGCGCGTTTCGCGGCGGTGCTCACCGGCACCGAGGACCAGGTCGCCGTCCGGCAGGGCGGGGTCTTCGCCCGACGCCTGGTACGGGCCACGGCCCAGCACGGGCCTGAGTTCCGCACCACCGGCACCGCCCTGATCACCGGCGGAACCGGCGCGCTGGGCGGCCATGTCGCCCGCTGGCTGGTCGAGGCCGGTGCTGAGCACATCGTACTGACCAGCCGCCGCGGTGCCGAGGCGCCCGGTGCGCAGGAGCTGCGGGCCGAACTGGAAGCGCTCGGTGCCCGGGTGACGATCGAGGCCTGCGACGCGGCGGACCGCGCCGCCATCGAAGCCGTCGTGAACCGTGTCGGCGACCTGACCGTCGTCGTGCACGCGGCGGGCGTCGGCACGGGTGACGCACCGGTCGGCGAGCTGTCGTTCGACGCCGTCACCGGGATCCTGGACGCCAAGATGGCGGCAGCCTGGCATCTGCACGAGCTGGCGCCGGACGCCAGGTTCATCCTGTTCTCGTCCGGCGCGGCGAGCTGGGGCAGCGGCGGACAGCCCGCCTACGCGGCCGCCAACGCCTACCTCGACGGACTCGCCCGACTGCGCCGCGCCCAGGGCCGCCACGCCCTGTCCATCGCGTGGGGTGCGTGGGCCGACGCGGGCATGGCCGCCGACCACGGCCTCTACGACGAACTCGCCCGCCGCGGCATCGGGTCGATGGCGCCCGAGCTGGCGATGGCCGTGCTGCGGCAGGCGGTCGCCGACGACCAGACGCAGCTCACCGTCACCGACATCGACTGGGCGACGTTCGCCCCGAGCTTCACCGCCGAGCGGCCGAGCCCCCTGCTCAACGGCATCGCGGAGGTACGGCAGGCTCTCGCCGACAGCCCCGTGGAACGGGACGAGTCGGCCCTCAAGCAGCGGCTCGTCGCGCTGTCCGCCGTGGAGCGCGACCGGGCCCTGCTCGACCTCGTGCGCACCGAGGCCGCCAAGACCCTGGGCTACGCGGAGACCGACACGTTGCCGGCCGGGCGGGCCTTCCGCGAGTTGGGCTTCGACTCGGTGACCGCCGTCGAGATGTGCAACAAGCTCAAGGCCGTCACCGGCCTGCCGCTGCCCACGACCGTGGTGTTCGACCACCCGACCGCGACCGCGCTGGCGGGCTACCTGCGCGAGGAACTCTTCGGCAGGACCGACGCCCCCGCCGAGGTGCCTGCCGCCACGGCCGCCTCCGACGACCCGATCGCGATCGTCGGCATCGGCTGCCGCTACCCCGGTGGCGTCACCCGGCCGGAGGAGCTGTGGCAGCTCGTGTTCAACGGCCGCGACGCCGTCTCCGGCTTCCCCGCCGACCGAGGCTGGGACCTGGACAGCCTGGCCAGCGCCACGTTCGAGGGCGGATTCCTCGACGCCGTCGCCGACTTCGATGCCGGCTTCTTCGGGATCTCGCCGCGTGAGGCCGTCGTCATGGACCCGCAGCAGCGCCTGCTCCTGGAGACCTCCTGGGAGGCGCTGGAGCGGGCGGGCATCGACCCGGTCACGCTCAAGGGCAGCCCCACCGGTGTCTTCGTCGGTACGACCGGACAGGACTACGCGTCGCTGCTGAACCGCTCGGTGGAGGAGACCGGTCCCTACGCCACCACCGCGTTCTCCGCGAGCGTGCTGTCCGGCCGTATCTCCTACCTGCTCGGCCTGGAGGGCCCGGCCGTCACCGTCGACACCGCCTGCTCCTCGTCCCTGGTCGCGCTGCACTGGGCGGCGCAGGCGCTACGCAACGGCGAGTGCGACCTCGCGCTCGCCGGCGGTGTCGCGGTGATGACCACGCCGAACGCCTACTCCGCCTTCACCGCCACCGGAGGTCTCGCCCCCGACGGCCGCTGCAAGGCGTTCGCCGACGCCGCCGACGGCACGGGCTGGTCCGAGGGCGCGGGCGTGATCCTGCTGGAGCGCCTGTCCGACGCCCGGCGCAACGGTCACGAAGTCCTCGCCGTTCTGCGCGGCTCGGCCGTCAACCAGGACGGTGCGTCCAATGGCCTTACGGCGCCGAACGGGCCGTCGCAGCAGCGGGTGATCCGGCAGGCCCTCGCCAACGCCGGGCTCTCCGGGGGCGACGTCGACGTGGTCGAGGCGCACGGCACCGGCACCACGCTCGGTGACCCCATCGAGGCGGGCGCGGTGCTCGCCACGTACGGCCAGGACCGCGAGACCCCGGTGCTGCTGGGCTCCATCAAGTCCAATATCGGCCACCCGCAGTCGGCCGGCGGCGTCGCCGGCGTCATCAAGATGGTCATGGCGCTCCGGCACGGCGTCGTACCCCGCACCCTGCACGTCGACGCGCCGTCCACCAACGTCGAGTGGGGGACCGGCAGCGTCGAACTCCTCACCGAACGCCGTGACTGGCCGGCCACCGGCCGCGCCCGCCGGGCCGGTGTGTCGTCGTTCGGCGTCAGCGGCACCAACGCGCACGTGATCATCGAACAGGCGCCGGAGTCCACCCCGGAGCGGGATGAGCCGGTGCGCGTGACGCCGGGTGTCGTCCCGGTCCTCGTGTCGGGCCGCACCGAGCAGGCTCTTGCCGACCAGGTCGCCCGCCTCGCCGCGGTCGATGCCAGTCCCCTCGACATCGCCTACTCCCTCGCCACCGGTCGTAGCCGGTTCGAGCACCGGGTGGTCCTCGCGGACGGAGCGGAGATCGCCCGGGGCGAGGCCACCGAGCAGCAACTCGCGTTCCTGTTCTCTGGGCAGGGGGCGCAACGGCTCGGCATGGGCCGGGAGTTGTACGAGCGGTTCCCCGTCTTCGCGGGTGCTCTGGACGACGTACTCGCCCACCTGGACCCGGAGTTGTACGAGGTGATGTGGGGTGCGGACGCGGACCTGCTGAACCGGACCGGCCACACCCAGCCCGCGCTGTTCGCCCTCCAGGTGGCCCTTTACCGGCTGACGGAGTGGCTGGGTGTGCGGGCCGATCAGCTGGCGGGCCATTCCATCGGTGAGATCGCGGCCGCGCATGTGGCCGGGGTGCTGTCGCTGGAGGACGCCTGCACGCTGGTGTCGGAGCGGGCCCGGCTGATGCAGGCGCTGCCCGCGGGCGGCGCGATGCTGGCGATCGAGGCCACGGAGGAGGAAGCCGCGGCCCATCTCACCGACGGCGTGTCGATCGCGGCCGTCAACGGGCCGATGTCCGTGGTGATCGCGGGCGACGCGACCGAGGTCGAGCGGATCGCCGAACACTTCGCCGACCGCAGGACCAAGCGGCTGCCGGTCAGCCACGCCTTCCACTCACCGCTGATGGAACCGATGCTGGACGACTTCCGCGCGGTGGTCGGCAGGCTGACGTTCCACGAGCCGGAGATGCCGTTCGTGACGACGGGTGACGTGACCGACCCCGAGTACTGGGTCCGTCATGTCCGTGAGGCCGTGCGGTTCCACGACAACGTCACGGCGCTGCGCGAGGCGGGCACCACGGCGTTCCTGGAGATCGGCCCCGACGGTGTACTGTCCGCGATGGTCGCCGAGATGGCCCCGGTAGCCGTGATCACCCCGGTGCTGCGCAAGGACCGCGACGAGGAGTCCGCGCTGGTCACAAGCCTGGCGCGGCTGCACGTGAGCGGTGTGACCGTGGACTGGGTGCCGCTGTTCGCCGGTACCGGCGCCCGCCGCGTGGACCTGCCGACGTACGCCTTCCAGCACGAGCGCTATTGGCCGACGCTGCTGGAGGCCACCGCCTCCGCACACCCCGCCGTGGACTCCTGGCGGCACCGCGAGTCCTGGACGCCGGTCACGCCGACGGGCTCGGTCACCGGCACCTGGCTGGTGGTGGTGCCGGCCGGGCTGGCCCACGACCCCTGGGCCGTCGAGGTCGCCGCGGCGGTCGGCGGCACGATCGTCGAGGAACTGCCCGAAACGCCGTACGACGGCGTCGTCTCGCTGCTGGCACTGTCGGACGGCACATACGCGGGCGGTGTCCCGGTCGGCGTGTCCGGCACGCTGGAACTCGTCCGGACGCTTGCGCGCCGCGGCATCGCCGCCCCGGTGTGGGCGGTCACACGCGGCGCGGTCTCGGTCGCGGGCGAGCCGATCGCCGACGTGGGACAGAGCGCTGTCTGGGGCCTCGGCCGCGTCGCCGCGCTCGAACTGCCCGCCCAGTGGGGCGGCCTGGTCGACGTACAGGGTGCACCCGAGCTACTTGCTGCCGTACTCACGGGCGCCGAGGACCAGGTGGCCGTCCGGCCCGAGGGCGTCTTCGCCCGCCGATACGGCAAGGCACCGCGCCCGGCCGGTACGGCGTGGCAGCCGACCGGCACCGTCCTGATCACCGGCGGCACCGGCGCGCTCGGCGCGCACGTCGCCCGTGACCTCGCGAAGCGGGGCGTGGAGCGGATCGTCCTGGCAAGCCGCCGGGGCCTGGACGCGCCCGGCGCCGCCGCGCTGCGGGACGAACTGCGCGAGCACGTGCGGGCCGACGTGGTGGCCTGCGACGTCGCCGACCGTGACGCCGTCCGCGCCCTCCTCGCCGACCTGCCCGGACTCACCGCCGTCGTGCACACCGCCGGTGTGCTGGACGACGGCGTGATCGAGTCGCTGACGCCGCAGCGGTTCGCGGACGTGTTCCGCGCCAAGGTCGCCTCCGCGCTCGTCCTGGACGAGCTGACGCGCGAGCTCGACCTCGATGCGTTCGTCCTGTTCTCGTCCCTCGCCGGCGCGATCGGCAACCCCGGCCAGGCCAACTACGCCGCCGCCAACACCGCCCTCGACGCCATCGCCACCCGGCGCCGGGCCGCCGGCCACGCCGCGACCTCCATCGCCTGGGGCGCCTGGGCCGGAGCCGGCATGGCCGCAGGGGAGGGCGTCGCCGCCGACCTGCACGGCCTCGCCATGAACCCCGCGCTCGCCGTGGAGGCGATGCGGCGAGCCGTCGGCGAACCCGACGCGACCATCGGCATCGCGATCCTGCCGGACGCCGTGCCCGCGGCCGAGAGCCGGGCACGCGAGCCGCGCGGCGACGCCGGCCTGCTCGCCACGCTCCAGGACGCCGACGAGCCGCTGGACGTGATGCTCGACGTCGTCCGCACGGCCGTCGCGGCAGTGCTCGGCTACGCCGGCCCGTCCGCCGTGGGCGTCACCAAGCCCTTCAGCGGCCTCGGCTTCGACTCACTCACCGCCGTCGAACTGCGCAACAAGCTGGGCACGGCAACCGGGCGCAGCCTGCCCGCGAGCCTCGTCTACGACTACCCGACGCCCCGCGAGCTCGCCGAGCACCTGCTCCACGAGGTGCTCGGAGTCGCCGCCGACGCCGCCGTGGTCGCCCGAGGTTCCGTGCGCGACGACGAGCCGATCGCCATCGTCGGCATGTCCTGCAGGTTCGCCGGCGGGGTGACGACGCCCGAGGAGTTCTGGGAGATGCTGGTCGAGGGACGCGACGGCATGGGCGCGTTTCCGACCGACCGGGACTGGGACGTCGAGTCGGTGCTGGCGACCAGCGTCACCAGCGAGGCCGGATTCCTCGAAGGCAGCGCGGACTTCGACCCCGCGTTCTTCGGCATCGCCCCGCGTGAGGCGCTGGCGATGGACCCGCAGCAGCGGTTCCTGCTGGAGACGACCTGGGAGGCCCTGGAGCGCGTCGGCGTCGACCCGGACTCCCTGCGATCCACCCCGACCGGCGTGTTCGTCGGCACGAACGGCCAGGACTACGCGACGCTGCTCACCGACTCCGCCGAGGACACTGAGGGCCACGCCGCCACCGGTCTCGCGGCGAGCGTGATCTCCGGCCGCCTCTCCTACAACTTCGGCTTCGAGGGCCCGGCCGTCACCGTCGACACCGCCTGCTCCGCGTCCCTGGTCGCAATCCACCTGGCCACCCAGGCGTTGCGTGGCGGCGAGTGCACGCTCGCCGTCGCCGGCGGCGCGACCATCATGACCACCCCACTCGCCTTCGCCGAACTCACCCGCCAGGGCGCCCTCGCCAAGAACGGCCGCTCGAAGGCCTTCTCCGACGACGCCGACGGCGCGGGCTGGTCCGAGGGCGTCGGCATGGTGGTCCTGGAGCGGCTGTCGGATGCGGTGCGCAATGGGCATCGGGTGCTGGCGGTGGTGCGTGGGTCTGCGGTGAATCAGGATGGTGCGTCGAATGGTCTGACCGCGCCGAATGGTCCCTCGCAGCAACGCGTGATCCGGCAGGCGCTCGCGAGCGCCGGGCTGTCCACGTCCGACGTGGACGCGGTGGAGGCGCACGGTACCGGGACGTCGCTCGGCGACCCGATCGAGGCGCAGGCCCTGCTGGCCACCTACGGCCAGGACCGCGAACAACCCCTCCTGCTCGGCTCCGTGAAGTCCAACATCGGCCACACCCAGGCCGCCGCCGGCGTCGCCGGTGTCATCAAGATGGTCCTGGCGCTGCGGCACGGGGTGCTGCCGCGGACGTTGCATGTCACTGAGCCGTCGTCGCATGTGGATTGGGCCGCGGGTTCGGTGGAGTTGTTGACGTCGGCGGTGGAGTGGCCTGGTGGGGTGCGTCCGCGTCGGGCGGGTGTGTCGTCGTTCGGTATCAGCGGTACGAACGCGCATCTGATCCTGGAAGAGGCCGCCGTCGGCTCCGAGGAGGCTGTTGCTGAGCCGGTGCCTTCGGGGCTTGGGGTTCCGTGGGTGGTGTCGGCGCGGTCTGAGCGGTCGTTGGATGCTCAGGTTGCGCGGTTGGAGGCTCTTGAGGCCGGTGCGGTGGATGTGGGCTGGTCTTTGCTGGGGCGGTCGGTGTTTGATCACCGGGCTGTGCTGGTGGAGGCAGTTTGGTGCGGGGTGTGGCCGGTGAGGTCGGCCCTGTCCGGTTTTCGTGTTCCCGGGCAGGGCTCGCAGTGGGCGGGCATGGCGGTCGAACTGCTGGATTCTTCCGAGGTGTTTGCGCACTGGATGGCTGAGTGTGACCGGGTGATCGGGTCCTTCGTGGGCTGGTCGGTCACCGACGTGCTGCGGGGTGATGCGGAGCTGTTGGAGCGCATCGAGATTCTGCAGCCGGTGTTGTTCGCGGTGATGGTGTCGTTGGCGCAGACGTGGCGGTCGTTCGGTGTGGAGCCGGGCGCGGTGGTGGGCCACTCCCAGGGTGAGGTCGCGGCCGCTTTCGTGGCTGGCGCGCTGAGCCTTGAGGATGCCGTGCGGATCGTGGTGCTGCGCAGTCAGCTGTTCGCGGACGAGTTGGTGGGCCGGGGTGCGGTCGCCTCGGTGGCGCTGCCGGTCGAGGCGGTGCGTGAATTCATCGGTCGCTGGGCTGGGTTGTCGGTGGCCGGTATCAACGGTCCGAACGCGTGCACGGTGGCTGGTCCGGAGGATGAGCTGGGCGAGTTCGTCGACCTGTGCGTGAGCCGGGGTGAGCGGGCGCGGATCGTGCCCTCGACGGTGGCGTCGCACGGCCCGCAGGTCGAGCCGCTGCGGGAACGCCTCCTGGAGATGCTGGCGGAGACGACTCCTCGGACGGCGGGTATCCCGTTCTACTCGGCGGTGACCGGTGAGCGGATCGACACGACGGAACTGGGGCCGGAGTACTGGTACTTGAACGCTCGCAGGCCGATCGAGTTCGCGAAGGCAACCCGGGCGTTGATCGATGACGGTTACCGCGTGTTCGTCGAGTCCAGCGTGCACCCGGTACTGACGATGCCACTGCAGTCCACCGCTGACGACCATGGCGCGGCGGACGTCGTGGCGGTCGGTTCCCTGCGCCGGGACCAGGGTGGCCCGGTCAGGTTCGCGCTTTCCCTCGGCGAGGCGTGGGCCGCAGGCATCGAGGTCGACTGGCGGGTGTTCTACGAAGGCACCGGAGCCCGCCGCATCGACCTCCCCACCTACGCCTTCGACCACTCCCGCTACTGGCCCAAGGCGGCCGCCAGCTCGGGCGCGGCCGACCCCGTGGACGCAGAGTTCTGGACACTCGTCGACAACGGTGACCTCGCTTCCGCGCTCGATGTGGACCCGGACGCGGCGGCGGCTGTGGCGCCGGCGCTGTCCGCGTGGCGTGGGCGGCAGAAGGCCCAGTCCACCGTGGACTCGTGGCGGTACCAGGACTCCTGGGAGCGGCTGCGCGGTGTCCCAGTCGCCGGTGTCACGGGGACCTGGCTCGCCCTCGTTCCGGCCGGCGTCGACGGGGCGGACCAGGCCGACAAGGCATGGACCGAGTCCGTGCTCGCGCCGCTCGGCGCCGACCTCGTACGCATCGATGTCGCACCGGACACCGACCGGGCAACCCTCGCCGCCCGGTTGGCCGGTATTGAGCCCGCCGGAGTGCTGTCCCTGCTCGGTACGGCCGACCGGCCGTACCCCGGGTTCGACGCCACGTCGTCGGGCCTGGCGCTGTCGGTAGTGCTCGTGCAGGCGCTCGGCGATGCCGGGATCACGGCGCCGCTGTGGGCCGTGACCCGGGGAGCGGTCACGACCGGCGCCGACGACACGGTCACCAGCCCCGCCCAGACGGCGCTGTGGGGACTCGGCCGGGTCGCGGCCCTGGACCTGCCGCACCGGTGGGGCGGCCTGGTCGACCTTCCCGAGGAGATCGACGACCGTATCGCCGAGGGCCTGGTCGCCGCGCTCAGCAACGGGGGTGGAGAGGATCAGCTCGCCGTGCGCGCCTCCGGCGTTCACGGCCGGCGGCTGGTGCCCGCGCCGCGTGGGCAGCGGGGCGAGGAGTGGCAACCGCGCGGCACGGTGCTGATCACCGGTGGCACGGGCGCGCTCGGCGGTCATGTCGCCCGCTGGGTCGTCGACGCCGGTGCCGAGCACGTCGTCCTCACCAGCCGTCGCGGGGCAGCGGCGCCCGGCGCGCAGGAGCTGCGGGCCGAACTCGAAGCGCCCGGCACCCGGGTCACGCTCGCGGCCTGCGACGCCTCCGACCGGGCGGCGCTGGCAGCGCTTCTGGAGCAGATCCCGGCCGAGCACCCGCTGACGGCGGTCGTGCACGCGGCCGGTGTCGTCGAGGGCAACGCTCCGACCGACGCGCTCGGCATCGACCAGCTCGACCGGCTGCTGCGGGCCAAGACGACGTCCGCGTGGAACCTGCACGAACTCACTGCGGACAACCCGGAGATCGAGGCGTTCATCCTCTTCTCGTCCGGCGCGGCGAGCTGGGGCAGCGGGGCACAGCCCGCCTACGCGGCGGCCAACGCCTACCTGGACGGCCTCGCGCACCACCGCCGCGGTCTGGGCCTCGCGGCCACGTCCGTCGCGTGGGGTGCCTGGGCGGACAGCGGCATGGCCGCCGAGAACGCCGAGGGCGCGGAGCAGCTGCGCCGCCGCGGCCTGCACACCATGGCGCCGGAGCTCGCGATCAGGGCGCTGCGGCAGGCGGTCGCCGACGGCCGGACGCAGCTCACCGTCACCAACACCGACTGGGAGAAGTTCGCGCCCAGCTTCACGGCACAGCGGCCCAGTCCGCTGCTCGACGGTATCCCGGACGTGCGCAGGCTGGCCGAAGCCGAGGCGCAGCAGTCGTCCGACTCCGGGTTCAAGGAGCGGCTGGCCGCGCTGCCCGAGTCCGAGCGCGGCCGGGTCCTGCTCGACCTGGTCCGCGCCGAGGCCGCAGCGACGCTCGGCTACGACGAGACCGACGCGTTCTCGGCGAACCGTGCCTTCCGCGACGTCGGCTTCGACTCGGTGATGGCCGTCGACCTGCGCAACCGGCTGAAGGCGGCCACCGGGGTGGCGCTGCCCGCGACCCTGGTCTTCGACCACCCGACCCCGGCGGCCCTGGCGCAGTTCATCCGCACCGAGCTGCTGGGCGAGACGGGCGAGCGGCGGGAGGACGATCCCGAGGCGCACATCCGCGAGACCCTCGCCTCGATCCCGATCAGCCGACTGCGCACGGCCGGCCTGCTGGATCTCGTGCTCCAACTTGCCCAAGACAGTGGGGAAATCACGAGCACTGATTCTGTTGTGCTTGATCCCGAGGCGGACTCGATCGATGACCTCGACGGCGAAGCACTGCTGCGCCTGGCGATCGAGAACTCCGGGAACTGACGGCCGACCCCAGAAGGAAGCGCGATGACCTCCTCTGCCAACCAGTACGTCGAGGCACTTCGGTCGTCACTGAAGGAGGTCGACCGGCTGCGGAAGCAGAACCAGCAGCTGATCGCGGCGGCGGTGGAGCCCATCGCGATCGTCGGCATCGGCTGCCGGTACCCCGGCGGGGTGGCCTCGCCGGAGGACCTGTGGCAGGTGGTGGCCGAGGGGCGCGACGCCATCGGCCCGTTCCCGGCCGACCGCGGCTGGGACACGGCGGCGCTGGCGAGCGCCACCGCCGAGGGCGGCTTCCTGGACGACGTGGCGGGCTTCGACGCCGGACTGTTCGGGATCTCGCCGCGCGAGGCGGTCGTCATGGACCCGCAGCAGCGCCTCCTCCTGGAGACCTCCTGGGAGGCGCTGGAGCGGGCGGGCATCGACGCCTCCTCGCTGCGGGGCACCCAGACCGGCGTGTTCCTGGGCACCACCTCACAGGACTACGCCGACCTGCTCGCCCGGTCCGCCGAGGACGTCGGTCTCTACGCCACCACCGCGTTCGCCGCGAGCGTGCTGTCGGGCCGTATCTCCTACCTGCTCGGCCTGGAGGGCCCGGCCGTCACCGTCGACACCGCCTGCTCCTCGTCCCTGGTCGCGCTGCACCTCGCGGCCCAGGCCCTGCGCGGCGGCGAGTGCGACCTGGCGCTCGCCGGCGGCGTCGCGGTCATGACGACGCCCGCCGGGTTCGCCGCGTTCACCTCCCAGGGCGGTCTCGCCGGCAACGGCCGCTGCAAGGCCTTCTCCGACGACGCCGATGGCACAGGTTGGGCAGAAGGCGTCGGCGTGCTGGTGCTCAAGCGCCTCTCCGACGCGCGGCGCGCGGGGGACAGGATCCTGGCCGTGGTCCGCGGCTCGGCTGTCAACCAGGACGGCGCTTCGAACGGCCTTACGGCGCCGAACGGTCCGTCGCAGCAGCGGGTGATCCGCAAAGCGCTGGCCAACGCCGGCCTGTCCGCCGCCGACGTGGACGCAGTCGAGGCGCACGGCACCGGCACCACGCTCGGCGACCCCATCGAGGCGGGCGCCGTGCTCGCCACCTATGGCCAGGACCGCGAGAACCCGGTGCTGTTGGGCTCCATCAAGTCCAACATCGGCCACCCGCAGGGCGCGGCCGGTGTCGCCGGCGTCATCAAGATGGTCATGGCCCTCCAGCACGGACTGCTGCCCCGGACTCTCCACGTCGGCACCCCGTCGACCAACGTCGACTGGGACTCCGGCAAGGTGGAGCTGCTGACCTCCGCGCGGCCCTGGCCCGCTGCCGACCGGCCCTCCCGCGTGGGCGTGTCCGCGTTCGGCGTGAGCGGCACCAACGCCCACGTCATCATCGAGCAGGCCCCGGCGCAGCCCGACGCCGCCGAGGAAGCCACCGTCACCCCCGGCATCGTCCCGTGGACGGTCTCCGCGCGCTCTGCGGCCGCCCTGGTGGCGCAGCGCGCCCGGCTCGCGACCGCGGCCGCCGCCCTCTCCCCGGTCGACGTCGGCCACACCCTCGCCACCGCCCGCGCCGCCCTCGAACACCGCGCCGTACTGCTCCCCGACGGAACCGAACTCGCCACCGGCGTCGCCAACGCGGAGACCGGTCTCGCCGTGCTCTTCTCGGGGCAGGGCTCGCAACGACTGTGCATGGGGGAGGAGTTGTATGACCGCTTCCCGGTCTTCGCGAGCGCGCTGGACGACGTACTCACCCACCTGGACCCGCAGCTGCGCGAGGTGATGTGGGGCGAGGACGCGGAGCTGCTGAACCAGACCCGTCACACCCAGCCCGCGCTGTTCGCGCTCCAGGTGGCCCTCTACCGGCTGGTGGAGTCGTGGGGGATCACCCCGGACCAGCTCGCGGGCCATTCCATCGGCGAGATCGCGGCCGCGCACGTGGCCGGGGTGCTGTCGCTGGAGGACGCCTGCACGCTGGTGTCGGAGCGGGCCCGGCTGATGCAGGCGCTGCCCGCGGGCGGCGCGATGGTGGCGGTCCAGGCGAGCGAGGCGGAGGTACTGCCGCATCTCACCGACCGTGTCTCCATCGCCGCGGTCAACGGCCCGTCCGCCGTGGTGGTAGCGGGCGACGGGGCGGGGGTCGCGGAGGTCGTCGCCCGGCTCGGTGACCGCAAGGCCAAGCGGCTGCAGGTCAGCCACGCCTTCCACTCGCCCCTGATGGAACCGATGCTGGAGGACTTCCGCACCGCCATCGGCGGCGTGTCGTTCAACGACCCCTTGATTCCCGTGGCCGCCACGGGAGACGTGACCGACCCCGAGTACTGGGTGCGGCACGCCCGCGACGCCGTGCGGTTCCACGACAACGTACGCCGCCTGCACGACCAAGGCGTGACCGCCTTCCTCGAACTGGGCCCGGACGGCGTGCTGTCCGCGATGGTCGCCGAGACCGCCCCCGGCGCGGTCGCCGTCCCGGTGCTGCGCAAGGACCGCGAGGAGGAGTCCGCGCTGGTCACAGGGCTGGCGCGGCTACACGTGAGCGGCGTGACCGTCGACTGGGCGCCGCTCTTCGAGGGCACCGGCGCCCGCCGCGTGGACCTGCCTACGTACCCGTTCCAGCACGAGCGCTACTGGCCGCGGCCCGCCACCCCGAACGGTGACGTCCGCGCCGCCGGCCTGGGCACCGTGGAGCACCCGCTGCTCGGCGCCGCGGTCGAACTCGCCGACTCCGCCGGGTTCCTGTTCACCTCCCGGCTCTCCCTGAGCACCCACCCGTGGCTCGCCGACCACGTCGTCGGCGGACGCGTGCTGTTCGCGGGCACCGCGTTCCTCGAACTCGCCGTACGCGCCGCCGACGAGGTCGGCTGCGAGCGCGTCGACGAACTCACGCTGGCCGCGCCTCTCGTACTGCCCGAGCAGGGCGCCGTACAGGTGCAGGTCTCCGTCGGAGCCCCCGACGAGACCGGCCGGCGATCCGTCGCGGTCTTCTCCCGCCCCGAGGGGGACATCGATTCCCCGTGGCTCCAGCACGCGAGCGGTGTGCTGGGGCCCGGGGCCCCCACGGTCGCATTCGACGCCGCGCAGTGGCCACCCGCCGACGCCGAACCCGTCGACATCGAGGGCTCCTACGACCGCTTCACCGAGCTGGGCTTCGACTACGGGCCCGTCTTCCGCGGCCTGCGCGCCGTGTGGCGAGGCGGCGACGGCGTCGTCTTCGCCGAGGTCACGCTGCCCGACGACGCGGACGCCACCTCGTACGGACTGCACCCCGCCCTGCTCGACGCGGGCATGCACGCCGCCGGATTCGGTGACCTCGGCTCCATCAGCCGGGGCGGACTGCCGTTCTCCTGGCAGGGCGTGACCCTGCACGCCTCCGGCGCCTCGACGGTACGGGTGCGGCTGGCGCGCGGCGCCGACGGCTCGATGGAGATCGCCGTCGCCGATCCGGCGGGTGCTCCCGTGGCGTCCGTGGAGGCGCTGCAGACCCGGCCCGTCCCGGCCGACGAGCAGGGCACGCCGACCGCCTCCGGCGTCGAGCGCGACTCGCTGTTCAAGGTCGACTGGACGCCCGTCGAGCCGACGACGCAGAGCGCGGGGCGGAGCGTCGCGGTCCTCGGGCCGGACGCGCTCGGCCTCGGCCAGAACGTGGTGGGCCTCGGGCTGGGACCCGTGTACGACGACCTGGACGGCGTAGCCGCGGACGCGGATGTCGACGACGTGCTCGTGCCGTTCGCCGGCGGTGCGGACGTGCACACGGCGGTCTCCCGCGCCCTGGGCCTCGTCCAGGACTGGCTGCGCCAGGACCGGCCGGGACGGCTCGTGTTCGTCACCCGTGGCGCGATCGAGGGCGACGACCTCGCCGCGGCGGCCGTACGCGGCCTGGTCGGCTCGGCCCAGTCGGAACACCCCGGCCGGTTCGCGCTGGTGGACGTCGACACGGCGGATGTCGAAGCCCCCGACCTGCTGTCCGCGGCCCTGGCCACGGCCGAACCCAGCCTGGCCGTCCGCGACGGTGAGGTGCGTGCCGCACGGCTGGCCCGCGTGGCACTGCGCCTGGAGACCCTCACCTGGAACGGCCGCGTGCTGATCACCGGCGGCACCGGCGGCCTCGGCGCGGTCCTGGCCCGGCACCTGGTCGAACGGCACGGCGTCCGCGACCTGCTGCTGGTCAGCCGACGAGGTCCCGACGCCGACGGCGCGCAGCAGCTGACCGCCGAACTGACCGAGTTCGGCGCGCACGTCGAGATCGAGGCCTGCGACGTGTCCGACCGGGCCGCGCTGGCCGCCCTCCTCGAACGGCACCCCGTGGGCGCCGTGGTGCACACGGCGGCCGTCCTGGACGACGGCGTCGTCGAGTCGCTGACCCCGGAGCGCGTCGGCACCGTCCTGCGGGCCAAGGCCGACGCCGCACGGTACCTGCACGAACTGGCCGGTGACGTCTCGGCGTTCGTCCTGTTCTCCTCCGCGGCCGGCACCTTCGGCGGCGCCGGCCAGGCCAACTACGCCGCCGCCAACGCCTACCTGGACGCCCTCGCCCGCCACCGCAGGTCCCAGGGCCTGCCCGCCGTGGCACTGGCGTGGGGCGCCTGGGAGCAGTCGGTCGGCATGACGAGCGCCATGTCCGACGCCGACCTGCGGCGCGTCGAGCGCTCCGGCATGCCGCCGCTCACCGTGACGCAGGGCCTCGCCCTCTTCGACGGCGCCGTGGCCGCCGCCGAGCCCGTCCTGCTGCCCCTCCGCCTCGACCTGCCCACCCTCCGCCGCCTCCCGGAGACGCCCCCGCTGCTGCGCGGCCTGGTCAAGTCACCGCGCCGCCGCGCCGCCGCCGTGGGGGCCGCGGCCGCCAGCGGACTCGCCCAGTCCCTGGCCCGGGCCACTCGCGACGAGCGCCTGACGGCGCTGCTGGACGTGGTCCGCGCCGACGTCGCCACGGTGCTCGGCCACAGCGGTGTCGACGACGTCGACCACACCCGAACGTTCCAGGGCCTCGGCTTCGACTCGCTCACCGCGGTCGAACTGCGCAACCGCCTCACCGCGTCGACCGGCATCCGCCTGCCCGCCACGCTGATCTTCGACTACCCGAACCCGGCCGCGCTGGCCGCCTACCTGAGCGACGAAATGTTCGGCGACGACCGGGACACCGCCGGGGAGCTGCCCGCGCCGCTGTCGACGACCGACGACCCGATCGTCATCGTCGGCATGGCCTGCCGCTACCCCGGCGACGTCGCTTCCCCCGAGGACCTGTGGCAGCTGGTGATCGAGGGCCGCGACGGCGTCACCGGCTTCCCGGACAACCGGGGCTGGGACCTGGAGTCCATCCACCACCCGGACCCCGACCACCCCGGCACCACCCATGTCATGCGGGGCGGCTTCCTGCACGACGCCGACCTGTTCGACCCCGACTTCTTCGACATGTCGCCCCGCGAGGCCCTGGCCACCGACGCCCAGCATCGCCTCCTCCTGGAGACGGCGTGGGAGGCGTTCGAACGGGCGGGCGTGGCACCGACCTCGCTGAGCGGTTCGCGCACCGGCGTCTTCGCCGGCGTCATGACCAACGACTACAGCACGCTCGTCGGCGACGAGGCCTTCGAGGGCTACCAGGGCACCGGCACCGCGCAGAGCGTGCTCTCCGGCCGCGTGGCCTACACCTTCGGCCTGGAGGGCCCCGCGGTCACCGTCGACACCGCCTGCTCGTCCTCCCTGGTAGCCCTCCACCTGGCCACGCAGGCGCTGCGGGGCGGCGAGTGCGACCTCGCCCTCGCGGGCGGTGTGACGGTGATGTCCACCCCCGGCTCCTTCGTGGCCTTCTCCCGCCAACGCGGCCTCGCGGCGGACGGCCACTGCAAGTCCTTCGCCGACGGCGCGGACGGCACGGGCTGGGGTGAGGGCGTCGGCCTGCTGGTCCTGGAGCGTCAGTCGGACGCCGTCCGCAACGGCCACCGGATCCTGGCGGTGGTGCGGGGCTCGGCGGTGAACCAGGACGGTGCGTCGAATGGTCTGACCGCGCCGAACGGTCCCTCGCAGCAGCGCGTCATCCGGCAGGCTCTCGCGAGCGCCGGCCTGTCCACCTCCGACGTGGACGCTGTCGAGGCACACGGCACCGGTACGACACTGGGCGACCCGATCGAGGCGCAGGCACTGCTGGCCACCTACGGCCAAGACCGCGAACAGCCCCTCCTGCTCGGCTCCGTGAAGTCCAACATCGGCCACACCCAGGCCGCCGCCGGCGTCGCCGGTGTCATCAAGATGGTCCTGGCGCTGCAGCACGGCGCACTGCCGCAGACCCTGCACGTCGACCAGCCCTCGTCGCACATCGACTGGTCCGCCGGAGCGGTGGAACTCGCGGTCGAGCGGACCGCGTGGCCGACCGCCGACCGCCCCCGCCGGGCCGGTGTCTCGTCCTTCGGCGTCAGCGGCACCAACGCGCACGTCATCCTCGAACAGGGCCCCGCCGCCACCGAACCGGCGACCACGGACACCACCCCTGCCAGGACGCCGTGGATCGTCTCCGCGAAGTCCGAGGAGGCGCTGCGCGGACAGGTCGAGCGGGTCCGGGAGCTCGACGGGGATCCGGTGGACGTAGGGTTCTCGTTGCTGACGACGCGTACGTTGTTCGACCGTCGTGCGGTGCTGCTGGACGGTGTGGAACTCGCCCGGGGCGTGGCTGTCCGTAAGCCGCTCGCGTTCCTGTTCTCGGGTCAGGGTTCGCAACGGCTGGGGATGGGGCGGGAGTTGTACGACCGGTTCCAGGTGTTCGCGGAGGCCTTCGACGCCGTACTCGTCCATCTGGACCCGGCTCTGCGTGAGGTGATGTGGGGCGAGGACGAGGAGCTGCTGAATCAGACCGGTTACACCCAGCCCGCTCTGTTCGCGCTGCAAGTGGCCCTGTATCGGTTGGTGGAGTCGTGGGGCGTTGAGCCCGACCATCTCGCCGGTCACTCCATCGGTGAGATCGCGGCGGCGCATGTCGCGGGTGTGTTGAGCCTGGAGGACGCGTGCCTCCTGGTTACGGCGCGCTCCAGTCTGATGCAGGAGCTGCCTGATGGTGGTGCGATGGTCTCGGTGGTGGCCTCCGAGGAGGAGGTGCTGCCGCACCTGACCGAGAAGGTTTCCATCGCTGCCGTGAACGGCCCGGCGTCCGTGGTCATCGCGGGTGACGAGGCTGAGGTGCTGGAGATCGCGTCGCGTTGGAAGTCGAAGCGGCTGAGGGTGTCGCATGCCTTCCATTCCCCGCTGATGGACCCGATGCTGGAGGACTTCCGGGAGGCGATCGGCGAGATCGAGTTCCGTGAGCCGCAGATCTCCTTCGCGACGTCCGGCGATGTGACCGAGGCCGAGTACTGGGTGAACCACGTCCGGGACGCGGTCCGCTTCCACGACAACGTCCGGGCTCTCGCCGACGCGACCTTCCTGGAGATCGGCCCGGACGGTGTGCTGTCCGCGATGGTCGCCCAGGACGCGACTGACGCGGTGGCGATCCCGGTCCTGCGCAAGGACAAGCCGGAGGAGACCGCGGCGCTGACCGCCCTCGCCACCCTGCACGTCCACGGCACCCCCGTCGACTGGACGTCCTTCTACCCGGGCGGCACCCGCGTCGACCTGCCCACCTACGCCTTCCAACGCCGGCGCTTCTGGCCCGAGGCGTCGAGCACGTCGGACGTGCGGTCCGCCGGCCTCGACTCCGTCGGCCATCCCCTCCTCGGCGCGGCCGTCGAACTCGCCGGATCGGACGGGTTCCTGTTCACCTCACGGCTGTCGTCCCGCACCCACCCCTGGCTCGCCGACCACACGCTTCACGGCCGAACCCTCCTGCCCGGCGCCGCGCTCGTCGAACTCGCGCTGCGTGCCGGGGACGAGGTCGGCTGCGGCCGGGTCGAGGAACTGACCCTGTCCGTGCCGCTCGTCGTCGAGGGCGCGATCCAGCTCCAACTGCGCGTCGGCACCGCCGACACCGCCGGACGCCGGCCCGTCGCCGTGCACACCCGGCCCGAGAACGCGGCCGACCAGCCGTGGACCGAGCACGCGACCGGCTTCCTCGCCCCGGCCGCGGAGACAGCGGACTTCGACGCCGCCGTCTGGCCGCCGGCCGGTGCCGAACGGGTCGACATCGAGGGCTGCTACGACGCCTTCGCGGACCGTGGCTTCGAGTACGGCCCGGTCTTCCAGGGCCTGCGTGCTGTCTGGCGGCGCGGTGACGAGGTGTTCGCGGAGGTCGCGCTGCCCGACGGCGTGGAGCCCGGCACCTTCGGCATCCACCCGGCGCTGCTCGACGCCGCCCTGCACGCGGTGGCCTTCGCGCGGCAGCGCACCGAGGGAGCCGTACCGTTCTCGTGGGAGGGCGTCTCGCTGCACGCGGAGGGCGCGACCGCTCTGTGGGTGCGCCTCACTACCAGCGGGGACAACACCCTGTCCCTCGCGTTCGCCGACACGGCCGGAGCACCCGTCGCCTCCGTCGACTCCCTGCTCACCCACGCCGTCTCGGCACAGCAGCTCGCCTCCACCACCGACTCGCTGTTCGGCCTGGACTGGACCCCGATCGCGCCGCCCGCAGCCCCCGACGCCGACGCCGACGCCGTGGTCGAGTACCTGGTGAGCGACGGCGACGTCGTCGCGTCGGCCCATGAGCTCGCCGCTCGCGCGCTCGCCCTGGTGCAGCGGTGGATCGCGGAGGACCGTGCCGAGCGCCTTGTCTTCGTGACGCGTGAGGGTGATCTGGCGGCGTCGGCGGTGTGGGGTCTGGTGCGGTCGGCGCAGTCGGAGCATCCGGGCCGGTTCGTGCTGGTCGACACCGACGCCGATACTGGCGGCGCGCTGCACGCGGGCGTACTCAGCGGCGCCGAGCCGCAACTCCGGATCCGTGACGGGGTGGTGAGCGTCCCGCGCGTCGTCCGCCTCACCGCCCCCGCCGAGCCGGTGCGGCTCGAAGGGCCGGTGCTGGTGACGGGTGGTACGGGTGGTCTGGGTCGGGTGATCGCGCGTCATCTGGTCGAGGCGCATGGTGTGGATGAGTTGGTGTTGGTGAGCCGCCGGGGTGAGGCGGCGGACGTGAGTGAGCTGGAGGCGGCCGGGGCGAGGGTGTCGGTCGTGGCTTGTGATGTGGCGGATCGTGCCGCGGTGGCGGATCTGCTGGAGCGGTACCCCGTGCGTTCGGTGGTGCATGCGGCGGGTGTGCTGGACGACGGTGTGGTGGAGTCACTGACGCCGGAGCGGCTGGAGGCCGTTCTGCGTCCGAAGATCGACGCGGCCTGGCATCTGCACGAACTCGCCCAGGACGTCGCCGCGTTCGTCCTCTACTCCTCGTCGTCCGGCGTCTTCGGTACGGCCGGACAGGCCAACTACGCCGCGGGCAACACGTTCCTCGACGCCCTCGCCGCCCACCGTCGCGCTCTCGGCCTCCCGGGCCTGTCCCTGGCGTGGGGCGCCTGGGACCGGACCGGCATGCTCGACGGAGCTGACGCCGAGCGGCTGAACAGGTCCGGCCTGCCGCCGATCACCCCTGACCAGGGCGTCCAGCTGTTCGACGCCGCCCTCGCCGTCGGCGGCGGGCTCGTGCTGCCGTTGCGCCTCGACACCGCAGCCCTGCGTGCGCGCGACGAGATCCCAGACGTCCTGCGCGGACTCATCCGGACCCGCACCAAGCGGACCGCTGCCTCGGCCACCGCCGCGTCCCTCGTACGACGGCTCGACGCACTCTCCGCGGAAGCGCGCCTGGAATCGCTGCTGGAACTGGTGCGTATCGAGGTGGCCGCTGTACTCGGCCACGCGGGCGCCGGCACTGTCGACCCCGATCGCGCCTTCCAGAGCCTCGGTTTCGACTCCCTCACCGCGGTCGAACTGCGCAACCGCCTCGGCGCGGTCACCGGACTGCGGCTGCCCGCGACGCTGACCTTCGACTACCCGACCGCCGCCCTCCTGGCCGCCCACCTCGCGGACGAGCTGTTCGACGCCGACCGGGACACCGCCGGGCTGCTCCCCGCGCCGCTGTCGACGACCGACGACCCGATCGTCATCGTCGGCATGGCCTGCCGCTACCCCGGCGGAGCGAACTCCCCCGAGGACCTGTGGCGGCTCGTCGCCGACGGCGTCGACGCCATCACCGAGTTCCCGGCCAACCGGGGCTGGGACCGCGACGCCCTCTACCACCCCGACCCCCACCACCTCGGCACGACGTACTCCGTCTCCGGCGGATTCCTGCACCAAGCGGGCGCGTTCGACCGCGAGTTCTTCGGCATGTCCCCGCGTGAGGCCCTAGCCACCGACTCACAGCAGCGCCTGCTCCTGGAGACGACCTGGGAGGCGCTGGAACGCACCGGCATCGACCCGACGTCCCTGCGCGGCAGCGCGACCGGCGTGTTCGCGGGCGTGATGTACAACGACTACGCCTCCCTCCTGGACGGGGACGACTTCGAGGGCCACCAGGGCCAGGGCAGCGCCGGCAGCGTCGCCTCCGGCCGGGTGTCCTACACGTTCGGCTTCGAAGGCCCGGCGGTCACGGTCGACACCGCGTGCTCGTCGTCGCTTGTGGCGCTCCACCTCGCGGCACAGGCCCTGCGGCAGGGGGAGTGCGCCCTCGCCCTCGCCGGCGGTGTCACCGTGATGTCCACCCCCACCACCTACGTCGAGTTCTCCCGCCAGCGCGGCCTGTCCGCCGACGGCCGCTGCAAGGCGTTCGGCGCCGGCGCGGACGGCACGGGCTGGGGTGAGGGCGTCGGCCTGCTGGTCCTGGAGCGTCAGTCGGACGCCGTCCGCAACGGCCACCGGATCCTGGCGGTGGTGCGGGGCTCGGCGGTCAACCAGGACGGTGCGTCGAACGGTCTGACCGCGCCGAACGGTCCCTCGCAGCAGCGCGTCATCCGGCAGGCTCTCGCGAGCGCCGGCCTGTCCACCTCCGACGTGGACGCGGTCGAGGCACACGGCACCGGTACGACACTGGGCGACCCGATCGAGGCGCAGGCACTGCTCGCTACGTACGGCCAGAACCGCGATGTGCCCCTGTACTTGGGCTCGGTGAAGTCGAACATCGGCCACACCCAGGCCGCTGCGGGTGTCGCGGGCATCATCAAGATAATCAAGGCGCTGGAGCACGGGGTGCTTCCGCCGACGCTGCATGTGGAGGAGCCGTCGTCCCAGGTGGACTGGGAGTCGGGGTCGGTGGAGCTGCTGGGCGGTCCTGTCGAGTGGCCTTCAGTTGACCGGCCGCGTCGCGCGGCGGTGTCGTCGTTCGGTGTCAGCGGCACCAACGCGCATGTGATTCTTGAGCAGCCGGCCGGGGAGATGTCGGTCGCCCCGGACATGGAGGCCGTCGGTGGTGTGCCGTGGCTGGTGTCCGCCAGGTCTGAGGTGGCGCTGTCGGGCCAGATCGAACGTATCAAGGGTCTTGACGGGGATCCGGTGGACGTAGGGTTCTCGTTGCTGACGACGCGTACGTTGTTCGACCGTCGTGCGGTGCTGCTGGACGGTGTGGAACTCGCCCGGGGCGTGGCTGTCCGTAAGCCGCTCGCGTTCCTGTTCTCGGGTCAGGGTTCGCAACGGCTGGGGATGGGGCGGGAGTTGTACGACCGGTTCCAGGTGTTCGCGGAGGCCTTCGACGCCGTACTCGTCCATCTGGACCCGGCTCTGCGTGAGGTGATGTGGGGCGAGGACGAGGAGCTGCTGAATCAGACCGGTTACACCCAGCCCGCTCTGTTCGCGCTGCAAGTGGCCCTGTATCGGTTGGTGGAGTCGTGGGGCGTTGAGCCCGACCATCTCGCCGGTCACTCCATCGGTGAGATCGCGGCGGCGCATGTCGCGGGTGTGTTGAGCCTGGAGGACGCGTGCCTCCTGGTTACGGCGCGCTCCAGTCTGATGCAGGAGCTGCCTGATGGTGGTGCGATGGTCTCGGTGGTGGCCTCCGAGGAGGAGGTGCTGCCGCACCTGACCGAGAAGGTTTCCATCGCTGCCGTGAACGGCCCGGCGTCCGTGGTCATCGCGGGTGACGAGGCTGAGGTGCTGGAGATCGCGTCGCGTTGGAAGTCGAAGCGGCTGAGGGTGTCGCATGCCTTCCATTCCCCGCTGATGGACCCGATGCTGGAGGACTTCCGGGAGGCGATCGGCGAGATCGAGTTCCGTGAGCCGCAGATCTCCTTCGCGACGTCCGGCGATGTGACCGAGGCCGAGTACTGGGTGAACCACGTCCGGGACGCGGTCCGCTTCAACGACAACGTCCGGGCTCTCGCCGACGCGACCTTCCTGGAGATCGGCCCGGACGGTGTGCTGTCCGCGATGGTCGCCCAGGACGCGACTGACGCGGTGGCGATCCCGGTCCTGCGCAAGGACAAGCCGGAGGAGACCGCGGCGCTGACCGCCCTCGCCACCCTGCACGTCCACGGCACCCCCGTGGACTGGACGTCCTTCTACCCGGGCGGCACCCGCGTCGACCTGCCCACCTACGCCTTCGAACACCAGGTCTTCTGGCCCGCCACCGCACGCCGCAAGGGTGACGTGGGGGCGGTCGGCATCACCGCCGTGGAGCACCCACTGCTCGGTGCGGCGGTCGATGTCGCAGGCTCGGACGGGCACCTGTTCACCAGCAGGATCTCGCTGAGTACGCACCCGTGGCTCGCCGACCACAGCGTCTTCGGGCAGGTGCTGCTGCCCGGCACCGCGTTCCTGGAGCTCGCGCTGCGTGCCGGGGACGAGGTCGGCTGCGACCGCGTCGCCGAACTGACCCTCGCCGCACCGCTGGTGCTGCCGGAGCGGGGCGCGGTGCGGTTGCAGGTGTCCGTCGGTACGGCGGACGAGTCGGGGCGGCGCACCGTGGAGGTCTTCTCGCGGCCCGACGGCGAGGACGCCCCGTGGACGCGGCACGTTGACGGTTTCCTCACGGTCGGCACGCACGCGGACGATTTCGACGCCACCGCGTGGCCGCCGGCCGCCGAACCCCTGGACATCGCCGGGGCCTACGAGCGGTTCGCCGAGGCCGGGTTCGACTACGGCACGGTCTTCCAAGGGCTGCGGAAGGCGTGGCGGCGTGGTGACGAGGTGTTCGCCGAGGTCGCGCTGCCGGAGGACGTGGATGCCTCGGCGTTCGGCGTGCACCCGGCGCTGCTCGACGCGACGTTGCACGCCGGCGGGTTCTTCGAGGCCAGCGAGGCCGGTCTGCCCTTCTCGTGGGAGAACGTGTCGCTGCACGCCACCGGTGCCTCGTCGGTGCGGGTCCGGCTGACCCGTACCGGCTCCGCCTGGCGCGTCGCCGTCGCCGACTCCACCGGCGCGCCTGTGGCCACGATCGGTGCGCTGATGACGCGTGCGGTGTCCGCCGAGCAGATCGGCCGGGCGGGCCGTGACTCCCTGTTCCGTCTCGACTGGGTGCCGGTCGCACTGCCGGACGGCGCCGACGGGCACGCCGAGATCGTGCAGATCACCGGAGGCGCGGACGTCGTCGGCTCCGCCCACGCCGAGGCGGCCCGCGCGCTCGCCCTGGTGCAGCGGTGGATCGCGGAAGACCGTGCCGAGCGCCTTGTCTTCGTGACGCGTGAGGGTGATCTGGCGGCGTCGGCGGTGTGGGGTCTGGTGCGGTCGGCGCAGTCGGAGCATCCGGGCCGGTTCGTGCTGGTCGACACCGACACCGACGTCCCCGCGGGCGCGCTGACCGGCGAGGAGCCTCAGCTCAGGATCCGGGGCGGCGAGGCCTTCGCGGCACGCCTCGCCCGCGCGTCCGTCGAGGTCACCTCTGAGCCGGTGCGGCTCGAAGGGCCGGTGCTGGTGACGGGTGGTACGGGTGGTCTGGGTCGGGTGATCGCGCGTCATCTGGTCGAGGCGCATGGTGTGGATGAGTTGGTGTTGGTGAGCCGCCGGGGTGAGGCGGCGGACGTGAGTGAGCTGGAGGCGGCCGGGGCGAGGGTGTCGGTCGTGGCTTGTGATGTGGCGGATCGTGCCGCGGTGGCGGATCTGCTGGAGCGGTACCCCGTGCGTTCGGTGGTGCATGCGGCGGGTGTGCTGGACGACGGTGTGGTGGAGTCACTGACGCCGGAGCGGCTGGAGGCCGTTCTGCGTCCGAAGATCGACGCGGCCTGGCATCTGCACGAACTCGCCCAGGACGTCGCCGCGTTCGTCCTCTACTCCAGCGCCGCCGGCACCTTCGGCGCCGCAGGGCAGGCCAACTACGCCGCGGGCAACGCCTTCCTGGACGCCCTGGCCGCCCACCGCAAGGCCAGCGGCCTGCCGGCCGTCTCGCTCGCCTGGGGCGCGTGGAGCGGAACGGGCATGCTGTCGGACGCCGACGCGGAACGCATGGCACGAGCCGGCACCCCGCCGCTCCGCCCCAAACAGGGCCTCGCGCTCTTCGACACGGCGATCGCCTCCGGCGAAGCCGCACTCCTGCCGCTCAGGCTCGACCTCCCGGCCCTGCGCGGCCACGGCGAGATCCGCCCGCTGTTGCGCGGCCTGATCCGCACCCGCACCCAGCGTGCGATCGCCGGCTCCGAGACGGCGTCGAGCCTCACCCGCCGACTCGGCGCACTGAAGGACACCGCTCGCCTCTACGAGCTCGTGAACCTGGTGCGCGGCGAAGTCGCCGCCGTACTGGGTCATGCGGGCGCCGACGGCGTCGACCCGGCGAAGGCGTTCCAGAGCCTCGGGTTCGACTCCCTCATGGCGGTCGAGCTGCGCAACCGCCTCGGCGCGGTCACCGGACTGCGGCTGCCCGCGACGCTGACCTTCGACTACCCGACCACCGCCGTACTGGCCGCCCACCTCAAGGACGAGCTGTTCGGCACGGACGCACCGGCCGTACCGGTCCCGGTGGCGGCGACGGCCCAGGCGGACGACCCGGTCGTGATCGTCGGCATGGCCTGCCGCTACCCGGGCGGGGTCACCAACCCCGAGGAGCTGTGGGACCTGGTGCTGGACGGCACCGACGCGATCACCGGCTTCCCGGAGAACCGCGGCTGGGACCTCGACGCCCTCTACCACCCCGACCCCGACCACGTCGGCACGTCGTACACTCGCTCCGGCGGCTTCCTGCACGACGCCGACCAGTTCGACCCCGAGTTCTTCGGTATGTCCCCGCGTGAGGCGCTCGGCACCGACGCGCAGCAGCGCCTGCTGCTGGAGGCGACCTGGGAGTCGCTGGAGCGCGCGGGCATCGACCCGACCTCGCTGAAGGGCAGCCGGACCGGCGTCTTCGCGGGCGTCATGTACAACGACTACTCCCTGATGCTCGACGGTGACGCCGAGGGCTACCAGGGCACCGGCGGCTCACCGAGCGTGGTCTCGGGCCGGGTGTCCTACACGTTCGGCTTCGAGGGCCCGGCGGTCACGGTCGACACCGCGTGCTCGTCGTCGCTGGTGGCGCTGCACCTGGCGGCGCAGTCGCTGCGGCAGGGGGAGTGCACCCTCGCCCTCGCCGGCGGTGTCACGGTCCTTGCCTCGCCGGGAGCGTTCGTCGGGTTCTCCCGACAGCGCGGGCTGTCCGAGGACGGCCGCTGCAAGGCGTTCGGCGACGGCGCGGACGGCGTGGGCTGGGCCGAGGGCGTCGGTCTGCTGGTGCTGGAGCGTCAGTCGGACGCGGTGCGCAACGGTCACCGGATCCTGGCGGTGGTGCGGGGCTCGGCGGTGAACCAGGACGGTGCGTCCAACGGCCTTACGGCGCCGAACGGTCCGTCGCAGCAGCGGGTGATCCGGCAGGCTCTCGCGAGTGCCGGTCTGTCCACCGCGGACGTCGACGCCGTTGAGGCCCACGGCACAGGAACGACACTGGGCGACCCCATCGAGGCCCAAGCCCTGATGGCGACCTACGGCCAGGACCGCGACGTACCGCTCTACCTGGGGTCGGTGAAGTCCAACATCGGCCACACCCAGGCGGCCGCGGGCGCCGCGGGCATCATCAAGATGGTCAAGGCGCTGGAGCACGGGGTTCTGCCCAGGACGTTGCACGTGGACCAGCCGTCGTCCCACGTCGACTGGGAGGCGGGCGCGGTCGAGCTTCTCGACAGTGCCACCGAATGGCCCTCGGTCGACCGGCCGCGTCGCGCGGCGGTGTCGTCGTTCGGTGTCAGCGGCACCAACGCGCATGTGATTCTTGAGCAGCCGCTCGTGGAGGCGCCGGTTGCGGAAGGACCACGCGGCCAATCGGCGCCGTGGCTGGTGTCCGCGAAGTCCGAGGCGGCGCTGCGGGAGCAGGTCGAACGGGTCAAGGAGATCGACGGTGACCCGGTGGACGTCGGGCACTCGTTGCTCACCACGCGTACGACCTTCGACCACCGTGCCGTGATCCTCGACGGAGTCGAGCTCGCCCGGGGCGTGGCTGTCCGTAAGCCGCTCGCGTTCCTGTTCTCGGGTCAGGGTTCGCAACGCCTTGGGATGGCAAGGGAGTCGTACGACCGGTTCCCGGTGTTCGCGGAGGCCTTCGACGCCGTACTCGTCCATCTGGACCCGGCTTTGCGTGAGGTGATGTGGGGTGGGGACGAGGAGCTGCTGAGCCAGACCGGTTATACGCAGCCTGCTCTGTTCGCGCTTCAGGTGGCTCTGTATCGGTTGGTGGAGTCGTGGGGCGTTGAGCCCGACCATCTCGCCGGTCACTCCATCGGTGAGATAGCGGCGGCGCATGTCGCGGGTGTGTTGAGCCTGGAGGACGCGTGCCTCCTCGTCACGGCGCGCTCCAGCCTGATGCAGGAACTGCCGGTCGGCGGTGCGATGGTGGCGGTCCAGGCGACCGAGGCCGAGGTGCTGCCGCACCTGACGGAGAAGGTGTCGATCGCTGCCGTGAACGGCCCGGCATCGGTGGTCATCGCCGGTGACGAGGCTGAGGTGCTGGAGATCGCGTCGCGTTGGAAGTCGAAGCGGCTGAGGGTGTCGCATGCCTTTCACTCGCCGCTGATGGACCCGATGCTGGACGACTTCCGGGAGATGCTGGACGGCGTCACCTTCCACGCCCCGCAGATTCCCTTCACGACCACCGGCGATGTGACCGACCCCGAGTACTGGGTGAACCATGTCCGGGACGCGGTCCGCTTCCACGACAACGTCCGGTCTCTGGGCGATGTGACTTTCCTGGAGATCGGCCCGGACGGCGTCCTGTCCGCGATGGTCGCCCAGGACGCACCTGAAGCAGTGAGCATCCCGGTCCTGCGCAAGGACAAGCCGGAGCCGACCGCGGCCCTGACCGCCCTCGCCACCTTGCACGTCCACGGCACCCCCGTCGACTGGACGTCCTTCTACCCGGGCGGCACCCGCGTCGACCTCCCCACCTACGCCTTCCAGCGCCAACGCTATTGGCCCGCCCCGGCGAGCCCGAAGCACGACGCCACCGGCCTGGGCCTGGTCGGCATGGAGCACCCACTGCTGGGCGCGGCCGTCGAACTGGCCGAGGACGAAGGCGTCGTCTTCACCAGCAGGCTCTCGACGAGCACGCACCCGTGGCTCGCCGAACACGAGATCATGGGCCACCGCCTGGTACCGGCGGCCGTGCTGGTCGAGCTCGCGCTGCGTGCAGGTGACGAGGTCGGCTGCGGCCGCGTCGACGAACTGACCCTCGTGACGCCGCTTGCCCTGCCGGACCGTGGCGGTGTGCAGGTCCGGCTGCGGGTGGCCGCCGAGGACGCGGCGGGTCGCCGTACCTTCACCGTGCACGCCCGGCCGGAGGCCCACGTCGAGGAGCCATGGACCCAGCACGCCTCCGGTGTGCTCTCGACGGGAGAGCGGCCCCCGGGCGACTTCGACTGCACCGTGTGGCCGCCGGCCGGCGCCGTCGCGATGGACCATGAGGACTGCTACGACCGCTTCGCCGACGCGGGCTTCGCCTACGGGCCGACCTTCCAGGGGCTGCGGGCGGCATGGCGTCTGGGCGAGGAGGTGTACGCCGAACTCGCCCTGCCCAACGACGCCGCCCCGGGCGGCTACGGGCTGCACCCGGCGCTGCTCGACGCGGCCCTGCACGCCGCGCTGCTGGACGAGACGGCCGAGGCCGGGCTGCCGTTCAGCTGGGCGGGCGTCAGCCTGCACGCCACCGGGGCATCGCGGCTGCGCCTCAGGATGGCCCGGGACGCGTCCGGCACGACCCGCACCCTCGCGTTCGCCGACCCCACCGGCACGCCGGTCGCCTCGATCGACTCCCTCGTCGTCCGCCCGGTCGCCGCCGACCGGCTCGGCGCCCCGAACATCGGCCGCGACGCGCTCTTCGGCGTCGAATGGGTGCCCGTCGACACCGAGGGCGCGGTGCCGGACGGCTCCGTGGCGGTCCTCGGCGACGACCCGTTCGGACTCGGCTTCGAGACGGTGGCGTCCCCGGGCGACACCGAGGCCGGAGTCGTACTCCTGCCCGTCGGCGGCGAGGGAGGCGGTGACGGCGACGGTGCAGTGGTGGGGGCGGCGCACACCGCCACCGTGCGTGTCCTCGCCGCGCTGCAGGAGTGGATCGCCGCAGAGCGGCCCGGCAGGCTCGTCGTCGTCACCCGTGACGCCACGGTCGGCGGCGACCTCGTCGGTGCGGCCGTCTGGGGCCTGGTGCGGTCGGCGCAGTCCGAGCACCCCGGCAGCTTCGGTCTGATCGACCTTGTGGGCGCGGCCGACGACGAGGCTCGTGCCGCGACCGGCGCCGACCTGATCGCGGCGGCCCTTGCCATCGACGAGCCGCAACTGGTGATCGGCGACGGCAAGGTACTCGCCGCCCGCCTGGCCCGGGCGCATCCCGCCCAGGAGGCGGCTGGCTGGGAGAGTCCTGTGCTCATCACGGGCGGTACCGGTGGCCTGGGCCGGATCATTGCCCGGCACCTGGTCGAGCGGCACGGTGTGACGGAGCTCGTCCTGGCCAGCCGCACCGGCCAGGCTGATGTGAGCGAGTTGGAGGCGGCCGGGGCGAGCGTGTCGGTGGTCGCCTGCGACATCGCCGACCGGGACGCGCTCGCCGGGCTCCTGGACCGGCACCCGGTCCGCTCCGTCGTCCATGCCGCGGGTGTGCTTGATGACGGTGTGGTCGCCTCGCTGACCCCGGAGCGTCTCGACAGCGTGCTGCGGCCGAAGGCCGATGCGGCCTGGAACCTGCACGAACTCGTCGGTGATGTCGCGCAGTTCGTGTTGTTCTCCAGTGCGGCCGGTGTCTTCGGCAACGCCGGGCAGGGCAATTACGCGGCGGGCAACGCCTTCCTCGATGCCCTCGCCGTCCGGCGCAGGGCGGAAGGGCTGCCCGCGGTGTCCCTTGCCTGGGGTGCGTGGGAGACCGGCATGCCGGCTCAGGACGACGCCGAGCGCATGGCCCGCTCGGGCATGCCCGCCATCAGCGCCGAACGCGGCGTGGAACTGTTCGACGCGGCGCTCGCAACCGGCGAACCCCTGGTGCTTCCCGTGCGGCTGGACCTTCCGGCGCTGCGCGGTCACGCCACCGTCGTCCCCCTCCTGCGCGGACTCGTCCGCACCAAGGCACGCCGGGCCGTCGCGGGCTCGGAGGCCGCGTCCTCGCTGGTCGCACGCCTGGCCGCCCTCGACCCTGCGGCACGCCGCACCGAACTGGTCGGCCTGGTGTGCGCCCAGGCGGCGCAGGTGCTGGGCCACGCGGGTGTCGACGCGGTCGACTCCACGCGGGCCTTCCAGGACCTCGGCTTCGACTCGCTCACGGCGGTCGAGTTCCGCAACCAGATGACGGCGGCCACGGGCCTGAAGTTGCCCGCGACGCTCGTGTTCGACTACCCGACCGCACTGGCCCTCGCCGACCACCTGCACGCCGAACTGTTCGGCTCCGTGGCGGACACCGCCGAGTTCCCGCCCGCACCTGTGTCCACCACCGACGACCCGATCGTCATCGTCGGCATGGCCTGCCGCTTCCCCGGCGGAGTCGACTCGCCAGAGGACCTCTGGAACCTGGTGGTCAACGGCGACGACGCCATCACCCCGTTCCCGACCAACCGGGGCTGGGACCTGGACACCCTGTTCCACCCCGACCCCGACCACCTCGGCACGTCATACACCCGCTCCGGCGGCTTCCTCCACGATGCCGGCCTCTTCGACCCCGAGTTCTTCGGGATGTCCCCGCGTGAGGCGCTCGGCACCGACGCGCAGCAGCGGCTGCTCCTGGAGACGACCTGGGAGTCCCTGGAGCGCACCGGCATCGACCCGACGTCCCTGCGGGGCAGCCGGACCGGTGTGTTCGCCGGTGTCATGTACTCCGACTATGCCCAGATCCTGGAGGCCGACGCCGAGGGGCACCAGGGCGCCGGCACCTCGCCCAGCGTGGCGTCCGGCCGCGTGTCCTACACGTTCGGCTTCGAGGGCCCGTCGGTGTCCGTGGACACGGCGTGCTCGTCGTCGCTGGTCGCGATGCACTGGGCGATGCAGGCGCTGCGCTCCGGCGAGTGCACCCTCGCCCTCGCCGGCGGTGTCACCGTGATGTCCACGCCGGGCGCCTTCGTCGGCTTCTCCCGGCAGCGCGGGCTGTCCGAGGACGGCCGCTGCAAGGCGTTCTCGGACAGTGCCGACGGTGTCGGCTGGTCGGAGGGCGTCGGCCTGCTGGTGCTGGAGCGCGAGTCCGACGCCATCCGCAACGGTCACCGGATCCTGGCCGTCGTCAAGGGCTCGGCCGTCAACCAGGACGGTGCCTCCAACGGGCTGACGGCGCCGAACGGTCCGTCGCAGCAGCGCGTCATCCGGCAGGCACTCGCATCCGCAGGTCTGTCCACCGCGGACGTGGATGCCGTAGAGGCGCACGGCACCGGTACGACGCTCGGCGACCCCATCGAGGCGCAGGCCCTGATGGCGACCTACGGCCAGGGCCGCGACGTACCGCTCTACCTGGGGTCGGTGAAGTCCAACATCGGCCACACTCAGGCGGCCGCGGGCGTCGCGGGTGTCATCAAGATGGTCAAGGCGCTTGAGCACGGTGTGCTCCCGCCGACGCTGCACGTCACCGAGCCGTCGGCACACGTCGACTGGAGCGAGGGCGCCGTCGAGCTGATCGGCGAACCGACCGGCTGGCCGACCGTCGGGCGCCCGCTCCGGGCCGGTGTCTCGTCGTTCGGCCTCAGCGGCACGAACGCACACGTCATCCTGGAGCAGCCGGTCGCACAAGCACCCGTCGCACCGGCAACGGCTGTCGAGGCCCCCACCTCCGACGTGCCGTGGCTGGTGTCCGCGAAGACCGAGGCGGCTCTGTCGGGCCAGATCGACCGGGTCCGTGAACTCGACGGCGACCCCGTCGACATCGGCCACTCGCTGCTCACCAGCCGTACGCTCTTCGACCACCGTGCGGTCCTGCTGGACGGCATCGAACTGGCCCGAGGCCGGGCCCGCTCCGGTCGCCCCCTCGCCCTGCTCTTCTCCGGTCAGGGTTCGCAACGGCTCGGTATGGGAAAGGAGTTGTACGACCGCGTCCCGGTGTTCGCGGAGGCGTTCGACGACGCCCTGATGTACCTCGACCCTGCGCTGCGTGAGGTTGTGTGGGGTGAGGACGAGGAGCTGCTGAACCAGACCGGCTACACCCAGCCCGCTCTGTTCGCGCTTCAGGTGGCGCTGTACCGGTTGGTGGAGTCGTGGGGTGTGAGGCCCGATCATCTGGCCGGTCACTCCATCGGCGAGATCGCCGCGGCGCACGTCGCGGGTGTGTTGAGCCTGGAGGATGCGTGCCTGTTGGTCACGGCCCGTTCCGGCTTGATGCAGGAACTGCCCGCTGGTGGTGCGATGGTCTCGGTCATGGCCTCCGAGGCCGAAGTGCTGCCGCATCTGACCGACAACGTCTCCATCGCCGCAGTCAACGGCCCGACGTCCGTGGTGATCTCCGGTGACGAGGCCGAAGTCCTCAAGATCGCTGAGCGTTGGAAGTCGAAGCGGCTGAGGGTGTCGCACGCCTTCCACTCGCCACTGATGGACCCGATGCTGGAGGACTTCCGGGAGGCGATCGGCGAGATCGAGTTCCGTGAGCCGCAGATCTCCTTCGCGACGTCCGGCGATGTGACCGAGGCCGAGTACTGGGTGAACCACGTCCGGGACGCGGTCCGCTTCCACGACAACGTCCGGGCTCTCGCCGACGCGACCTTCCTGGAGATCGGCCCGGACGGTGTGCTGTCCGCGATGGTCACCCAGGACGTGGCCGACGCGGTCGCGATCCCGGTCCTGCGCAAGGACAAGCAGGAGGAGACCGCGGCGCTGACCGCCCTCGCCACCCTGCACGTCCACGGCACCCCCGTCGACTGGACGTCCTTCTACCCGGGCGGCAGGCCGATCGACCTGCCCACCTACGCCTTCGAGCACCAGGTGTTCTGGCCCGCCGTACGCATCGGCGGTGACGACGCGTCGGGCATCGGCCTGGTGGCCCTCGGGCACCCCCTGCTGAACGCCTCGGCGGAACTCGCCGACGGCGAGGGCTTCCTGTTCACCAGCCGCCTCGCCCTGCGCACCCACCCATGGCTGGCCCACCACGTCGTGAACGGCAGCGTCATGGTGCCGGGTGCGGCCCTCGTCGAACTGGCCGTGCGGGCCGGCGACGAACTCGGGCTCGACCGTCTGGAGGAGCTGACGCTGTCCGCGCCGGTGATCCTTCCGGAGACTGGGGGCCTCGCCCTGCAGACACGGGTGTCCGCCGAGGACGAGTCGGGCCGTCGTACCTTCACCGTGCACGCCCGGCCCGCCGAGGCCGTGGACGTGCCGTGGACGCAGGTCGTGTCCGGCGCGCTGGCCGGTGGCGAGCGTCGGATCGACTTCGACACGAGCGTGTGGCCGCCGGCCGGCGCCGAGCCGCTCGACGTGACGGACTGCTACGACCGTTTCGCCGGGGTCGGGTTCACCTACAGTGGGCCCTTCCGGGGCCTGAAGGCGGCATGGAGGATCGGCGACGACACATACGCCGAGGTGGCGCTGCCCGACGATGTCAACGTCACGCCGTACGGACTGCACCCTGCCCTGCTCGACGCGGCCCTGCACGCCTTGCTGCTCGACGAGAGCGGCACCGCCGGGCTGCCGTTCGCGTGGGAGAACGTCTCCCTGCACGCGACCGGCGCCTCCGCCCTGCGGGTGCGTCTGACCCGCAACGCCGCCGGAACGTCGATCGCGCTAGCCGACCCGGCGGGCAACGCCGTCGCCTCGGTCGAGTCGCTGGTGGTGCGGGAGGTCACCCACGAGGAGACCGGTGCCCGCCGCCAGGACGCGCTCTTCGCCGTCGAGTGGACGCCGGTCGCCGTGCCGCCCGCGGAGGCGGGCCGGAGCGTCAGCGTTCTCGGCCCCGACGTGCTCGGGCTGTCGGTCGGCCGGGTGGAAGGCCGGCTCACGCTCGCCGACACGTCGGTCGTGCTGGTGCCGCTGTCCAGCGAGCCCGGCGCGGCCGGCGCGCACCGCACCACCCGCCAGGTGTTGGGGCTGCTGCACGAGTGGATCGCCGACGACCGCGACGGCCGCCTGGTGTTCGTCACCCGGGGCGCGGTCGACGGCGACGACCTCGCCGGCGCCGCCGCCTGGGGTCTGGTCCGCTCGGCGCAGTCCGAGCACCCGGACCGCTTCGGCCTGATCGACCTCGACGCCGAGGATTCCTCGCTCGCGACGCTGCTCGCGGTGCTCGACCTCGACGAGCCGCAACTGGTGATCCGCGACGGCAAGGTACTCGCCGCCCGCCTGGCCCGGGCGCATCCCGCCCAGGAGGCGGCTGGCTGGGAGAGTCCTGTGCTCATCACGGGCGGTACCGGTGGCCTGGGCCGGATCATTGCCCGGCACCTGGTCGAGCGGCACGGTGTGACGGAGCTCGTCCTGGCCAGCCGCACCGGCCAGGCTGATGTGAGCGAGTTGGAGGCGGCCGGGGCGAGCGTGTCGGTGGTCGCCTGCGACATCGCCGACCGGGACGCGCTCGCCGGGCTCCTGGACCGGCACCCGGTCCGCTCCGTCGTCCATGCCGCGGGTGTGCTTGATGACGGTGTGGTCGCCTCGCTGACCCCGGAGCGTCTCGACAGCGTGCTGCGGCCGAAGGCCGATGCGGCCTGGAACCTGCACGAACTCGTCGGTGATGTCGCGCAGTTCGTGTTGTTCTCCAGTGCGGCCGGTGTCTTCGGCAACGCCGGGCAGGGCAATTACGCGGCGGGCAACGCCTTCCTCGATGCCCTCGCCGTCCGGCGCAGGGCGGAAGGGCTGCCCGCGGTGTCCCTTGCCTGGGGTGCGTGGGAGACCGGCATGCCGGCTCAGGACGACGCCGAGCGCATGGCCCGCTCGGGCATGCCCGCCATCAGCGCCGAACGCGGCGTGGAACTGTTCGACGCCGCCGTAGGCAGTGACACGGCGGCCGTGCTGCCGGTCGAACTCGACCTCGCGGCCCTCAAGGCCGAGGGAGCCGTGCGGCCGTTGCTGCGCGGTCTGATCCGCGTCAGGTCGCGCCGCAGGATCGCCGGGGCGGAGACCGCATCCGGTCTCGTCCAGCGGCTGTCCGCCCTCGACGAGGCGGGCCGCACCGCGGCGCTCGTGGACCTGGTGCGCGGCGAGGTCGCCGTGGTCCTCGGCTATGACACCACCGCCGCCGTCGACCCGGAGCGAGCCTTCCAGGAACTGGGCTTCGACTCGCTCACTGCGGTCGAGCTGCGCAACCGCCTCACCGCGGTCACCGGACTGAAGCTGCCCGCCACCGTGGTGTTCGACTACCCGTCCGCCCACCAGCTCGCGGCCTACGTCAAGGACGAACTCCTCGGCGCTCAGGCCTCGGCGGACAACCTGCCCGCCGTGTCCGCTGCGGCCCTGTCCGACGACCCGATCGTCATCGTCGGCATGGCCTGCCGCTACCCCGGCGGGGTCACGACCCCCGAAGAGCTGTGGCAGCTGGTGCTCGACGGCACGGATGCCATCACGCCGTTCCCGACGAACCGAGGCTGGGACCTGGACACCCTGTTCCACCCCGACCCCGACCACCCCGGCACGTCGTACACCCGCTCCGGCGGCTTCCTGCACGACGCCGGCCAGTTCGACGCAGAGTTCTTCGGGATGTCCCCGCGCGAGGCACTGTCGACCGACGCCCAGCAGCGGTTGTTGCTGGAGACGGCGTGGGAGGCCCTGGAGCGCACGGGCGTCGACCCGGTGTCGCTGCGGGGCAGCCGGACCGGTGTGTTCGCCGGCGTCATGTACAACGACTACACGCAGCTGATCGGCGGCTCCGACACCGAGGGTTACGGCAGCACCGGCGCCTCGCCGAGCGTGGTGTCCGGTCGAGTCTCGTATGTGCTCGGGCTGGAGGGCCCGTCGGTGTCCGTGGACACGGCGTGCTCGTCGTCGCTGGTCGCGATGCACTGGGCGATGCAGGCGCTGCGCTCCGGCGAGTGCACCCTCGCCCTCGCCGGCGGTGTCACCGTGATGTCCACGCCGGGCTCGTTCGTCGGGTTCTCCCGACAGCGCGGGTTGTCCGAGGACGGCCGCTGCAAGGCGTTCGGCGACGGCGCGGACGGCGTGGGCTGGGCCGAGGGCGCCGGCATCGTCGTATTGGAACGGCAGTCGGATGCGGTGCGTAACGGACACCGGATCCTCGCCGTGGTCAAGGGGTCGGCGGTCAATCAGGACGGTGCGTCGAATGGTCTGACCGCGCCGAACGGTCCGTCGCAGCAGCGGGTGATCCGGCAAGCTCTCGCGAGCGCCGGTCTGTCCACCGCGGACGTCGATGCCGTCGAGGCCCACGGCACCGGTACGACACTGGGCGACCCGATCGAGGCGCAGGCCCTGATGGCGACCTACGGCCAGGACCGCGACGTACCGCTCAAGCTCGGAGCCATCAAGTCGAACATCGGTCACACCCAGGCCGCCGCCGGCGTCGCCGGAGTGATCAAGATGGTGCAGGCGATGCAGCACGGCATCCTGCCCAGGACACTGCACGCGGACACGCCTTCGTCGCACGTGGACTGGACGGAAGGCGCCGTCGACCTGCTCACCGACACCACCGAGTGGCCCGAGGTCGACCGCCCCCGGCGCGCGGCCGTGTCCTCCTTCGGCATCAGTGGCACCAACGCGCACGTCATCCTGGAGCGGGAACCCGCAGTGGACTCCCCGGCCGCCCCGGAAGACACCGGGCCCGTGCGAGGCGTCCCGTGGCTGGTGTCCGCCAAGACCGAGGCGGCGTTGTCGGGCCAGATCGAGCGGGTCCGGGAACTCGACGGCGACCCGATCGACATTGGCCACTCGCTGCTCACCGCCCGATCGAGGTTCAGCCACCGCGCAGTCCTGCTCGACGGGGTGGAACTCGCCCGAGGCGCGGTCGCCCGCAAGCCCCTCGCCTTCTTGTTCTCGGGGCAGGGCTCGCAACGGCTCGGTATGGGACGGGAATTGTACGACCGCTTCCCGGTGTTCGCGGAGGCCTTCGACGCCGTACTCGTCCATCTCGACCCGGCGCTTCGTGAGGTGGTGTGGGGTGAGGACGAGGAGTTGCTGAACCGGACGGGCTACACGCAGCCTGCGTTGTTCGCGCTTCAGGTGGCGCTGTACCGGTTGGTGGAGTCGTGGGGTGTGAGGCCCGATCATCTGGCCGGTCACTCCATCGGTGAGATAGCGGCGGCGCATGTCGCGGGTGTGCTGAGCCTGGAGGACGCGTGCCTCCTCGTCACGGCCCGTTCCGGCTTGATGCAGGAACTGCCCGCCGGTGGCGCGATGGTCTCGGTCATGGCCTCCGAGGCCGAAGTGCTGCCGCATCTGACCGACAAGGTCTCCATCGCCGCCGTCAACGGCCCGGTCTCCGTGGTCATCGCGGGCGATGATGCCGAGGTGCTGGAGATCGCCGGGCGTTGGAAGTTCAAGCGGCTGCGTGTGTCCCACGCCTTCCACTCGCCGCTGATGGACCCGATGCTCGACGACTTCCGCGAGGTGGTCGAGGACATCAACTTCGAGGCCCCGGGCATCCCGTTCAGCACGTCGGGAGATGTGACCGACCCCGAGTACTGGGTGCGGCATGTCCGCGGGGCGGTCCGCTTCCACGACAACGTCCAGGCACTGGGTGACGTCGCCTTCCTGGAGATCGGCCCGGACGGTGTGCTGTCCGCGATGGTCGCCCAGGACGCGGCCGACGCGGTGGCGATCCCGGTCCTGCGCAAGGACAAGCCGGAGGAGACCGCGGCGCTGACCGCCCTCGCGCGGCTGCATGTCGGCGGTGCCGATGTCGACTGGACGTCCTTCTACCCGGGCGGGAAGCTCATCGATCTGCCCACCTACGCCTTCCGGCGGCAGAGCTACTGGCCCAAGGTCGCCGAAGGCGCGGGCGACGTACGGGCCGCCGGTCTGCGCGGTGTCGTACACCCGCTGCTCGGTGCGGCCATCGAACTCGCCGGTTCCGCAGGCCACTTGTTCACGAGCAGGCTTTCGCTGCGTACGCACCACTGGCTTGCCGATCACGTGATCATGGGCCGGGCCTTGGTGCCCGGTGCCGTGCTGGTCGAGCTGGCGCTGCGCGCCGGTGACGAGTTGGGCTGCGACACCGTGGAGGAGCTGACGATGGCCGCGCCGCTGGTCCTGCCCGAACAGGGCGGTGTCCAGGTGCAGGTGTCCGTCGGCATCGCCGACGACGACGGCCGACGTACCGTGACGGTCTACTCGCGGCCCGAGGACACGGACCTGCCCTGGACCGAGCACGCCACCGGCCTCCTCGCCACGGGCGTTGTGCCCGCCCCGTCGGACCCCGCGTCCGACCTCGGGTCCGGCACCGTCGAGTGGCCGCCGGCCGGCGCCGAGGCCATCGACCTCGACGGCGTGTACGACCAGTTCGCCGAGGTCGGCTTCGGCTACGGGCCGGCGTTCCAGGGGCTGCGGCGGGCGTGGCGGGCGGCCGGTGCCGTGTACGCCGAGGTCGCCTTGCCCGAGGGAACGGAAGCCGGCGGGTTCGGCCTGCACCCGGCGCTGCTCGACGCCGCCCTGCACACCGCGTTGCTCGGCGGCGAGGAGCGGGGCGGGAGCGGCGGATCCGCTGCGCTGCCCTTCTCGTGGGAGGGCGTCTCGCTGCAGGCCACCGGTGCCTCGGCGGTACGGGTGAGGATGAAGCGCGACGAGAGCGGGGCGATGTCGATAGCCCTCGCCGACTCGTCCGGCACTCCGGTCGCCCAAGTGGAGTCCCTGGTGGTGCGGGAGGTCTCCGCACAGCAGCTGGCGGGCTCCGGCGTCGGGCGCGACTCGCTGTTCACCTTGAACTGGACGCCCATCGCGGCGAACACCGCCTTCGACGAGCCGGTCGCGGTCGCCGGTGAGGACGCCTTCGGCCTTGCGGACAGCTTCGTCGGCGGCCGGGTCCACCCGGACATCGCCGCCGCGGACGCGGACGTGGTGCTGGTCGAGGTCGTCGCCCCCTCCGAGGACGTCGTGGACTCGGCGCACGCGGCGGTGTCCGACGCACTGGTGAACACTCAGGAGTGGCTGACCGCCGAACGGTCCGGACGGCTGGTGTTCGTCACACGGGGTGCCATCGCCGCAGCCGACGGGGATGTCCCGGACGTGGTGGGCGCCGCCGTATGGGGCATGGTGCGCGTGGCGCAGTCCGAACACCCCGGGCGCTTCGGCCTCCTCGACCTCGACGACCGGCGCTCGTCGCTCGCCGTGCTGCGCCAGGCCGTCGCCGTCGAGGAACCGCAGGTCGTCATCCGCGACGGGGAGGTTCTGGCTGGACGGCTGGCCCCCGCGCCGCAGCCGCAGGAGGAGCAGACCTGGACCGGGCCCGTCCTCATCACCGGCGGCACCGGCGCGCTCGGCCGGATCATCGCCCGGCACCTGGTGGACCAGCACGGCGTCACCGAGCTGGTGCTGGCCAGCCGCAAGGGCGAGGCCGACGTCAGCGAACTGGAGGCGGCCGGCGCGACCGTGACGGTGGTCGCCTGCGACATCGCCGACCGGGACGACCTGAGGGCCTTGCTCGACCGGCACCCGGTCAGGTCGGTCGTGCACGCCGCCGGTGTCCTCGACGACGCCACGATCGAGCAGCTGACGCTGGACCGCATCGACCCGGTGCTCCAGCCGAAGGCCGACGCGGCCTGGTTCCTGCACGAACTCGCCGGCGACCTCGACCACTTCGTGCTGTTCTCCTCGGTCGCGGGCACGCTCGGCAACCCGGGGCAGGCGAACTACGCGGCGGGCAACGCGTTCCTCGACGCCCTCGCCGCCCGCCGCCGGGCCGAAGGACGGCCCGCCGTCTCGCTGGCCTGGGGCGCCTGGGACACCGGCATGCTCACCGCGCAGGACGCGGCACGCTTGGCCCGCGGCGGCCTGCCCGCGCTCACCGAGGAACAGGGCATACGCCTCTTCGACGCGGCGCTCGGCACCGGGCTGCCGGTCCTGCTCCCGGCCCGCCTGGACCTGGCGGTGCTGCGGGACCTGGGCGAGCCGGCGCCACTGCTGCGCGGTCTCGTCCGGACGAAGTCCAAGCGGGCCGTCGCCGGACAGGAGACCGCCGACTCTCTGGTGCGCCGGATGGCGAAGCTCACGGAGGACGAGCGTACGGCGATGCTGCTGGAGGTCGTCCGGGGTCAGGTCGCCGAAGTGCTCGGCCACGGCGTCGGTGAGGAGATCGAACCCGAGCGCCAGTTCCAGGAGCTGGGCTTCGACTCCCTCACCGCCGTCGAGCTGCGCAACCGTCTCGGCACGGTCACCGGTCTGCGCCTGCCCGCCACGCTGGTGTTCGACCACCCGACCCCGAACGACCTGGTCGAGTTGCTCCGCTCCGAGCTGAAGATCGGCGAACCCGCGCAGGGAACACCGGCCCTGCTCGCCGAACTCGACCGCATCGAAGCGGCGTTCGCCGACGCTGCGGGCGCCCTCGACGAACGGTTCCACCAGCAGGTCGCCGGCCGCCTGGAGGTGCTGCGCACCAAGTGGGTGGAGCTGCGCAAGGGAGACACAGGTGACGGCGGGATCGACCTGGAGACGGCGTCCGACGACGAGATGTTCGCCCTGCTCGACTCCGAGCTCGGGCTGTAGCCGACACGAATCCGGGCCGGTCGGCCGACCGGCCCGGTCCCAAGGGCCCATGGGCCCCAAAGATCCCATCAAGTAAGGAGTACGACGCCATGACGGAGCTCGTGATCGGGATAGTGGGGCTCGGCTCGCTGGGCGAGGGGCTGGCCCGCGTGTTGCTCGGCAACGGCACGGAGGTGATCGGAGTCGACCACGACCCGGCCGTGGTGGCCCGGGTCGGCAACCGGCTGGACGGGCCGCTGCTCACGCTCGGCGACAGTCCGCTGCTCACCCTCGGCACCGAACCGGCCGACCTCAAACGCGCCGACGTGGTGATCGAGGCCGTACCGGAGGACCGGGCCGCCAAGGAAGCCGTGCTGCGTGGGCTGGTCGAGCTGGTCGAGCCCGGCACGGTCCTGCTCACCACCACGTCCACGCTGTCGGTGTCCGAGCTCGCGATCGCCTCGGGGGCTCCGGACCGGGCCGTCGGCCTGCGCTACTTCCTGCCGCCGCCCGAGGGCGGCAACGCCGCGCTCGTCGAGACCGCCATGGCGGCACGGCGGACGTCCGAACTGGCGCGCAGCGTGGCCGCTCTCGCGGACACGGAGGTGGTCCCCCTCGGCCACCGGCCGAGCGAGGTGGCCGCCGCGCTGGTCCACACATGGCTGAACCGGACCGTCGACCTCGCCGCCGAGGGCTATGCCGACGTCGAGGACATCGACACCGCCATGAGACTCGGCTGCGGCCTTGGGCAGGGCCCGTTCGAGATGCTCGATCTGATCGGTCTCGACACCGTCCACGCCTCCCTCACGGCCCTGGGCGTCAAGCCCGCCGCGCTGCTCGACCGGCTGGTGGCCGAGGGACGCCTGGGACGCAAGACCGGGCACGGGTTCCACCGGTACGACGATGCCGGCGCCCGGGTGCGGACCGGCCGCGTCACCGCCGTCACCGGAACGCCCCGCGCGATCACCCGGGCCGGTGTGGCCGGCTCCGGCACCATGGCGCGCGGTATCGCCGAGGTCCTGGCCGTCGCGGGCATCCCCACCACTCTCGTCGCCCGCACCGCGGACAAGGCCGAGGCCGCCCGGAACGCCGTCGCCGCCTCACTCGCCCGGTCCGTCAGGAAGGGCCGCATCACCGAGCAGGACCGGCTGGACATCCTCGCCCGGCTCACCACGGGAACGGACTACGCGGGCCTCGCGGACGCCGGCCTGGTCGTCGAAGCCGTAGCCGAGGACATGGCCGTCAAACCCGCGGTGCTGCGCGCGATCGACGCACACCTCCCACCGGGCGCCGTCATCGCCACCACGACCTCCAGCCTGTCCGTCACCGAGATCGCCGAGCACACCGGCCGGCCCCGCGATGTGATCGGCCTGCACTTCTTCAACCCGGCACCCGTGATGCGGCTGGTCGAAGTGGTGCGCACCCAGCACACCGACCCCGATGTGCACGCCACGGCACATGCGCTGGTGGCACGGCTGCGCAAGACGGCCGTCGACTGCACGGACCGCACCGGGTTCATCGTGAACTTCCTGCTGTTCCCGTACCTCAACGACGCTGTGCGCCTGCTCGGCCGCACCGATGTCACTGTGGCCGAGATCGACGCCGCGGTCAGCACGGCGTACCCGTATCCGATGGGGCCGTTCACCCTGCTCGACACGATCGGGCTCGACGTGTCACTCGCGATCATGGAGATGCTCAGCGAGGCGCAGGTCGCCCCGGCCGAGCCGTTGCGGCAGTTGGTGGCCGCCGGGCACCTGGGACGCAAGACCCGGCGCGGGTTCCGCGTGGCCGAACTGGTGGAGTGAGACTTGCGTGTCGTCGGAGTTACGCTTGGCGACAGGACGTGGGGGGCGGCCATCGCCCGCCGAGAGGTTGGGGCGGCATGACTCAGGAGGCATCCGGGGAGCGGCGGCACGTCGCCGTCTTCAGCGACCCCGAGCACGGACAGGAACTGCCCATGTTGGCACTGGTCGAGGAATTCGTCCGGCGCGGCTACCGGGTTACCTGGGCGACAGGATCCGAGTTGGCCGCGCGGCTGGCGATTTCGGGGGCGACGGAAGACGGTTGGGACGTCGTGGGGTTCCTCGACGACAGCAGTTCGCCGGTCGCCCTCGCGCGGGGGTACTTCGCCGACGATCTGCCGGACGTCGTGATCTACGACAAGACCGCCCACGCCGTCGCGGCGGCCATCGAGCCGAGGGCGGCCGGGGAGATCGAACTCGTGCAGGACGAGTTCGTCGACGACGAGTTCATCGACTTCCTCACCCGCTTCGGGCTGGCGTTCGTGTCCGGAGGGCCCGGGCTGTACCGGCTCGTCCCGGCGTGCTTGGAGCGCTCGGCCCGACACCGAGGGCACCGGTGACCGGCTCGTCGGAGGCGGATCCGAATCAATGGTTGCCTAGGGCACTCACATTGACGCGCGTCACCTTGTGAGGTGGGGTGGTGCAGGGCCCCGGCGTTTGCCCGGGTCGTCCGGTTTGATCGTGTGATGCCGTAGAGGCTGAGGACGAGGGTGCGTTCGGTGTGGGCCCGGCGGCCGGCGGCGGTGTTGGCGTACCCGGCAAGCTTGAGCGCACCGCGGATCAGGTCGCGGACGGCGGCGAGGACTGAGGGCGTGTTGCCAGCCCTGACCTGGGATCTGTCCTCGTTGAAGGTCACATCCCGACACCAGTGGACAGTGTTCTCCACCGTCCAGTGCCCGCGAGCCCATGAGGCGATCTCGGCGGCACTCGTCTGTTCGGCGGGTAGGTCGGTGATGGCGTAGACGGTCTCGCTGGACCACTTCTTCGCTCCGTAGAGACGGCGTCTGCGCTGGATGCGCAGGACCTGGGCCGCGTGGGGGAAGAGCAGGCCGTTGACGGTGACGACCTGGACGAGACGCTGTTCGTGACGGCCGTGACCTTGGGCGTCGTCGCGGTGGATGACGGGGATCTCCTTCCAGGGCAGGGCGTGGAGCTGACGGGCCTGGCCGCGTTGGTTGTTCTTGATGGTCAGCAGGTAGTGTGCGCCACGTTCGTGCAGGTAGGTGGCGTGGTCGCGTTGCGCGTGGAGGGCATCGGCGGTGACGACGGCCCCGGCGAGATCGGCGTCGTCGAGCTGGTCGAGCAGGGGCTGGAACTCGGGTATTTCGTTGGTCTTCGCGCCGATCTCGCGGGATGCGAGGGTGATGCCGTCGCCGTGTCGGACGGCGGAGAGCACGAAGACGCGGCTGCCGTCCGGGCGCTTCGCGCCGCGCAGGCACTTGCCGTCCACCGCGATGGCCCGGCGCCCAGAACGCGCTGGTTCGGTGTGGGCGGCCGCCCGGTGGGCGCGGCGCTGTTCACGTTCGATGCCGCCGTCGGGCATGAGCGGCTCGGGAGAGCGGGACACCGTGGACAGCAGGGGCCGCAGGTGGTCGTAGCCGGCCGCGCTGACCTCACCGGGATCCAGCCGCCCCAGAACGGTGCGCAGGGTCTTCTCGCTCGGGATCCGGTAGCGGCCGAGCAGCGGATGGTAGGGCAGACCGAAAGCGGCCAGTTCCTGCGGCGTCGCACGTCGGCACCACTCCGCCGCCGCGGTGATGGAGTCATGGCCCGCCGCAGTCATCGCACAGACCACCAGGGCGAGCAGCGAGGAGACCCGGTAGCGCACCCCGCACGCCCTGCGAGGATCGGTGACCGACTCGAACTCGGCTACCAGACAGCGGACTTGGCCTCGGGCGACATCCGAGCCGAGGGCCTCCAGGCAGGGCGCCACAGAGACGGGAACGACGGCAGGGGATGATGGAGGAACGAACGCGGCACCTTCGTGGATCTTGCAGCGTAGAGAACTCCATGATCCACAGGTGCCGTGTTCATCTGCTTCCGGGGCCCGCCAGCATGATCAACCGGCCCAGGACGGGGCGATCCGGGCAAACGCCGGGGCCCTGAGGGGTGGTGTGCGGTTTCGGCGCGCCTCTGTTGTTCGTGCGGGAAAGTGGCTTGAATGATTCGGGCCATTTCTGGAGGATGGGAAGAGCTTGTGAAGAGTTCCGTAATAATATTCGAGACCCAGGGGTGCCGGTTCACCAGGGCTTGGTAAATAACTTGGGTGGCAGTGGGTGCCTGTAGGTGTGCACGTCATAGGCGTTTTCTGTCTGTTCCCTGTCGGTCGATGCCGCTCCAGCCCGCCGAGTTGTAAACTTCCGGCACCGGTGGTGATGCAAGAGGGTTCACGCGGTAACGGAGCCGCAATAGAGCAGAAATGGGCTGTGTGACCAAGGTGGATCTTGGCGGAAAAAGACCTGTCGGTGAAGGGATCCCAGGCAGGGCGATTGCAAGTCCTTGGGGATCTTGTGAGTGCGCAGGTCACAGCAGCGTGACGATGCCGGGAGGGCGTGCGACCGGATGCAACGAAGCCCCGTTGCGGAGGTGACCTTGCCATGTCGCCTGCGCCCAAGGGAGCTTCGATGTGCCGTCAGTCTGCCACCGTCTGTCTGGTCAAGTCGCCCACCCGTCAGCACCGTGTGACGGATGGGCTGGCCGAGCGGCTGGCAACGTTGGCCGATCCGCGGTGCCGACGCGGGAAGCGTCACCCCTTCGTGGCAGTGCTGCTGATCGCCTGCTCCGCCGTGGTGAGCGGGGCGAGGAGTTTCGTGGCGATCGACGAGTGGGCCGCCGACGCCCCGCAGGACGTCCTGGCCCGGCTCGGTGCCCGCACCGCGACCGCCCTGGCCGTGCGCATTCCGCCCAGCGGCGCGACGATCCGCCGGGTCATCAAGGACACCTGCCCCGGCGGCCTGGCCGACCTCCTCGGCCACGACCCGGCCGGCGCCGACACCCTCGCGATCGACGGCAAGAGCGCCCGCGGCTCGCGCCTCGGCGCCGCCCCGGCCGCGCACCTGCCGGCCGCGATGACCGGTACCGGGATGACCGTCACCCAACTCAGGGTCCCCGAGTAAACGAACGAGATCACCTGCTTCGCTGCCCTGCTGGACCCCTATGACCTGCAAGGAGTCACCGTGACCGGCGACGCACTGCACACCCAGCGAGACCACGCCCGCTTCCTCGTCGAGGCGAAGAGGGCGCACTACGCCTTCACCGTGAAACGCAACCAGAAGAACCTCTACGAGCAGATGCGGACCCTGCCACTGGGGCGAGGCGACGGCGAAGTTCTACGACCGTACCCAGGGGCACGGCCGCAAGGAGAGCCGGGTCGTGCAAGCGCTGACCGTCACCGACCTCGGCGTCGACTTCCCCCACGCCGCCCAGGTCGCGAAGGTCGTACGCCACGGCACCGACACCAAGACCGTCAAGAAGAGCCGCGAGTCCGTCTACGTCATCACCGACCTGACCAGCCGCCAGGCATCCCCGGAACGCATCGCGACGATCTTGAGGGCACACTGGGTGATCGAAGACAGGCTCCACTGCTTCGTCCGGGACACCGCCTTCCGCGAGGACGCCTCAAAGATCCGCACCGGACACGGGCCGGAGAACGTGGCCACCCTGCGCAGCTTCGCCATCAACCAGCTCCGCGCCGCCGGCCACACCAACATCGCCGCCGGACTCCGCACAACAGCCCTCCGCCCGTACGAGCGGCCACTGGCCGTCCTCGGACTCAACTGACCTGCACCAACGCACGATCAACGAACTTTGCAATCGCCCTGAGCCTGCAGGTGAGTTCCTCGTTGGTCACTGCCCTCGGCGGGAGCCATGATCCGAGTCCCGCGACTATCCGCTGCCGGCATTCTCGTCCTTCCTCACGGGTCGACGTCCAGCGGCGCTGTGGGCAGCGAGCGGCTGGGAGAGATGGAGGCGCATGGGTGAAAGACGTGCGACGGCCCGCCCGCCGCGCCACAGCGGGCGGGCGGGCTGACCGCCGGTCTTGGGGGAATGAGGTGAGCCGACGGATGCCGTCGGCTCGGGATGAGACCACAGGGCGCGCGAGGCCCGCGGTGGTTGCGGATGGGGGGACGGGATTCGGGTCGTGTGGTGTACGGCCTGGGCGGCGGAACGGATGGGCGCCACTGCTGGGAGTCCACGGACCGAGCGGTGGTACGTGGTGCGGTGGGTGGTGAGTTCGGTGCGGGGACGGGCGTCGGTGTTCCGGGACGGCTCTGGGCGGTGGCCCTGTGGTCGTCTGCGTCCGGGTCCGGCTCGTCCGGGGCGGTCACTTCACATAGTCGGGTGACACCTGCGGCGGCCAGCTGCCGACGCTCAGGACGCCGAGGCTGTATGCGCGGCTGACGAGGGCGGCGCGGTTGGGTGCCTTGAGCTTCTTGAGCATGGTGCCGACGTGGTACTCGACGCCCTGCCTGCTGAGGAACAGGCGGGAGGCGAGGCATATCGTGGACTCGCCGCTGGCGATGCCTTCCAGGATGCGGGCGTCGATCTCGCTGAGGATGCGGGTGCGGTCGACGACGACGGCGTTGGCCTGTACGGCCTCCTCCGGGTTCACGACGACGACGAACCCGACGAGCTCGCCGCACGCGGCGTGCACGGCGATGCCCGTGATGTCTCCGGTGAACACGGCCTGCCGGGGCCCTATGCCGGCGAGGTGCTCGACGAAGCGTTCGCGGCGCCCCTCGAGGAGGCGTTGGAACTGTTTGCGCATGGGGGCGTGCACACCGGGGTGCAGGAGGTCGTAGAAGCTGCTGCCGACCAGGGTCTCCCGGTCGCAGCCGAACTGGTCGACGAACTCTTCGTTCGCCTCGACGACGCACATCTGGGGGGCCAGGCTCGCGAGGAGGAGGCCGGACCGGTCCAGGAGCGTTCTGAATACATCCACTTCGGGCACGTTCGTAGCCGTTGCCGGACCAGAGCACTGGTCAATTCCAAGATAGCCAGCGGCGGCAGTCTGCATAGAAGCTGTCCTCACTTGAGCTAAATTTGAGGTTACTGAATCCCAGCTCCGCCCGGAAAGTCGACGCCTCTCCGGGAGGAATTCCGGGAATCCCCCGGGCTTGATCGTAAGGAAATTCGGATCGCAGGGTCAATGAAGTCATCTCACCATTTGGTGATTATCCGTCAGTAACCTGCGGCTCTCATCGACGCATCACGCGCAGAGGAAACTCGGATGAACTCCGACATTCTGCAGAAAGGTGCAGGTCACGAGAGCCGTGAGGCAACGCGAGATGTAGGTTCCGACGATCCCCTCAGCCTTGGGACTGTATGAACACACACCACAGCCCGGCCAAGTGTCGAGATCGACAACACGCCGGGCGCCAGCTCGTGGGAACCGCGTGATCCACGCCACTCGAGGGCGCACCGCCGGGCACCGCCGGTCGGATCAACCCACCCAACACGCGACTTGAGGGGGGACACCTCGACTGACCATCCCCTCGTAGCGTGGAGCCCTTGATTGCAGGGGAAGTTGGGATTCATGGGGTCCAAGAAGAAGCCGCCGTACCAGGGGCCTTGCGTGAAGCGGCTTCGCCGCTAATGTCTGTGACGTTGCGTCATGTCGGGGTTGGTGGGGTTCCGGGGGTGGAACGCAGTGCGGGCACGGTGCCGGTGATCATGTGAGTGTCTACGTCCCATGAACACCGAGCGAGCCCGTGCCTGCCTCTGCATCATCGCCCATCGCCTCCCCGCTGGGCCAACTGGCCTCGATATGCGACCCGGCACCTCTTCTCGACGCCCTTGACCTGCGAAGTTTCCTGGGCCGCGTGCCCGATCCCCGGGGCCGCAAGGGCCGGATCTACCCCTTGGACGCGCTGGTGTGCGCGGCAGCCGCCGGAGTTCTGGCGGGCGCGAAGTCGCTGGCCGCCATCGGTGAGTGGGTCACCGACGCGCCGGCCTGGGCCCCGCGGGCACTCGGCTTTGCCCCCGACCCGCTCACCGGCCAGATCCCCGTCCCGCACCCAGCGACCGTCCGTCGCCTGCCGGAACGCCTCGACCGCGATGTCCTGGACCGGGCCATCGGCGCCTTCCTCGACACCCACCAGACCGCCCCGGACGGTGAGCGGGCTCCGCACGCGGGCCGTCGGGCTGTCGCCGTGGACGGCAAGACGGTGCGCGGCTCACGCACCACCGAGAAGACCGCGGTGGTCCTGCTCGCGGCGATGGATCACACCGGCAGCGTCCTGGCCCAGCGGCAGATCGCCGACAAGAGCAACGAGATCCCCGCCTTCGCGCCCCTGCCGGATGCGATCGACGATCTGGACGGCGTCGTCGTCACCGCTGACGCGCTGCACACCCAGCACGCCCACGGCACCTACCTCCGCTCCCGCCGGGGCCCACTACCTGGCGATCGTGAAGAAGAACCACGCCAAGCTCCACGACCGGGTGCGTCATCTGCCCTGGCGGGAGATGCCGTTGGAGCACTACGACCGCACCCGCGCCCACCACCGCATCGAGATCCGCAGGCTGAAGGCAGCAGCCTTCGATCACCTCGACTACCCCGACGCGAAACAGGCCCTCCAGATGGTCCGATGGCGTCTGGACCGGGCCACCGGTGAACTCACCATCGAGCGGATCTACCTGATCACCAGCCTCGCCCCCGGCGCCGCGACCGGCCCCGAACTCGCCTCCTGGATCAGAGGCCACTGAGGCATCGAGAACCTCCCGCACCACGTCCGCGACCGGACCTTCCGCGAGGACGACTCCAAGATCCGCACCGGTCATCCGCCCCGCACCATGGCCTCCCTGCGCAACCTCGCCATCAGCGTCCACCGCCAGGACGGCGCCACCAACATCGCCGCCGCCCTCCGACGCGCCGCCCGCGACTACCGCCGCCCCCTGGCCGCCCTCGGACTCACCTGACGAACTTGGATAAGATCATTTCACGCAATGACCCTGGATTCCCTTCGTGATCAGCTAGGCGGCTCTGCACTGGGGAAACTGAGTGGTGGCACGTCCCGGACTCATGCGGGGGCATGTCACCGCAGATCAGCCCAACGCTGGCGCTTCTGCGTTCACTACGGCGGGCCACGACAAGTTCCTCCGCGCCTTTGTGTAGCTGGCACCGCCGAAGAGGCCCCGACACGGTCGACCTGACCGGCGCCGTCCATATCGACGTCGAAGCTCGGCGCTCCCTGTTGGCTGCCCTGCCGCGACGACGGACAGGCCCCACCGCCAAGCAGTCCGCTAGAGACCAGGTTCTACGCGCTCTTCTCTGGCGCAATGCCGGTGCGCACAGCCCGGCCTACAGGACGTCCACCTCGGCGTCGACGTAGCCGAACTGGCGAGCCATGTACACCAGCGCCTCCCGCAACAGGCGCTGACGCTCTGCGCGGACCATGGCGGGCGCCGTGGTGATGGTGACGGCCATCCGCGACCTGGGGCCGCCGTCGGTGGGGCCGAGCGGCGTCAGGTCGACGTGCGTGTCCAGGTCCGGCAGGACGCCGTTGTCGGCGGGCTGTTCGCACGTCATCCGCAGTTCGGTGGTGGGCGGGGCAGCCCACGCCAGTCCGGCCGGGTCGCCGACGACATCAGGCAGCAGCTCGGCGGCCGTCTCCCACAAGGCGAGCAGCACGGCCTGGACCTCGTCGAGGCCCAGCTGCGTGTCCCAGCCGGGACCGAGGAGCGCGGCCCACGCCTCCGGATTCTCGATCAGGACGTCCGCGCAGGCGACCACGGTGGACTCCATCGTGGTGGGCAGAGCGAGCATGACGGAAGCCTTCACGGCTGACCCGCCGTCCGGCGTGGCGATCGTGCACGTGTACCCCACGGACCGGGCCGAGTTGCCAAAGAGCGCCCTTTCCCAGCGACCGGCGGGCAACTCCGCGCCTCGACGTCGGGACAGCATCGTCACCGCGCCGGCCACCGCGCTGTGCGCTAGCTGCTGTTCGAGCAGCGTACGCCGGGGTTTGCTGACCTCCAGCGCGTCCGGGTCGGCCCACGGCAGGTTCACCAGGGCGCGAAGGCGCAGCGCCGGCGTCTGACCGGCGGTCCCGATCTCGGCCGACCGGCCCTGGTCGAGGCTGAAGCGGGGAAGCGGCTGCCACCGCCACACGCCGCGGCCCGAACACGACAGCCGGCCCGCACCCCACGATCCGCCGTCGAGGTCCACGCTCCGAGCGTCGGCCGGGATCACCCACGGGGTGTCCGAGTCGGCGGGAAGCCGGGGGAAGCCGACGGCCGAGAGCGGGTCCTGACCGCCCGGGGCACGCCGCCCCGCTTCGACGATCGCCTGCCAGAGGGGCTCGGCGACGGCGGCCGGAGGGCGGCCGGGCACCAGACACAGCACCCAGCCCGGCTCGCCGTCGAGCTCGTGGTGCAGATCCTGTAGAGCAGCCGGGCCCTGCGCCCACGCCTCTCCGGCTGGCCGGCCCAGTCCTGCGCCGGCCAGCTGCTCGTAGGCCGCCCGCATCTCCCGCTCGCGGTCGGGCAGGCCCTGCCCGACCCGCAGCCCGCCGTCCGGCCCGGTTTCAGAGACGGCTTGCCGCACGAGCTCGGTGAGCGCCTGAGCGGTGGGCATGCCAGAGGCGCGGACGCCGGCGGAGAGCAGCTGCTGGATCTCGGCCCGCGGCAGCCAGTGCGTGCTGTCGCCATCCCTCATCGGTACGGCGACTGTGTCCGTGCGCGGAGAGCCGGGCTTGCCCACCGGCGCTGGCACGACGAACAACGTGCCGGCGGCCTGCTCGGGGACATCGATGAACATCACGCGTTCGCCGTCAGCACCGGACCATCCGACGCGGACGCCGCGTGGAGCCGGGGTGATCCATTGACGGATCAGCTTGCGGATCTGGTCCACGTTCACTGCGGCCGGGTCGAGGCCGACGATGCGGTCCAGGACCTCTTCGTCGTGCTCAGGGCGGGTAGCGATGCCGATGACGATGATCCCGCCGCCCCCGTTGGCGAACGCGGCGACATCCTTGGCGAGTTCCTCGACCGCCTTGGGGCCTGCCAGTTGGTACGGGGCCGCCTTGGCGTCGAGCCACTGCGTCTCGCGTAGGCCGAGCAGGGAGCCCGGCTCCTGGGCGTCCAGCGCGGCCAGCGCGCTCTTCAGATCCTTCACCACTCCGGCAGTATCCACCGGCGCTTCGGCCGCTTGCCGCCAAGTTTCACAAGCTCACCGGCGCTACCGCATCCGATGTAGGGAGGCGCTTCCCCCCTGTAGGTGGACACCTTCGATCCGGCCCCGCAGGGGACCGGCCAGAAGGAGTCATTTATGGTGATGAGGGTCTACTCGCCCGAGTTCAAGGCCGACGCCGTCACGCTGTACCTCTCGGACCCGAGCCACACCTACGCCCAGATCGGCGACGATCTCGGCGTCAGTCGCGAGACCCTGCGGAACTGGGTGAGCGCCCACCGCGCCCGCACCGAAACCACCGGCACCACCAGGAAGAACGTGACCAGCACCCCACCCCGGACGGCCCAGCCGGCCCCGACGAGCTGCGCGAACGCATCGCAGCCTTGGAGGCCGAGCTGAAGACGGTCCGCAAGGACAACCAGAAACTCGCCCAGGAACGCGACATCCTGCGCAAGGCGACGAAGTTTTTCGCCTCGGAGATGAACTGGTGAGCCGCTTCGCGTTCATCTCCGCCCACCGGGAGGACTTCCCCGTCAAGCGGCTGTGCCAGGTCATGGACGTGCAGCGCTCCAGCTACTACAAGTGGCGCGCCGCCGCCCCGGCCCGCACAGCCCGCGAGCAGGCCGACGTCGCCCTCGCCGCCAGGATCAAGGCCATACACACCGAGTTCGACGGAGCTTACGGGGCCCCGCGCATCACCGCCGAGCTCCGGGAGGCCGGCCAGGCGCCGGTCAACGAGAAGAGAGTGGCCCGGGTGATGCGCGCCTTCGGTATCGTCGGCACGCACCTGCGCAAGAAGGTCCGGACCACGGTGCCCGAGCCGTCCGCCACCCCCGTGCCGGACCTGTTCCGCCGCGACTTCTCCGCCGCCGCCCCGAACACCAAGTACATGGGCGACGTCACATATCTGCCTGTCGGCGACGGGGAGTTCCTCTATCTGGCGACCGTGCTGGACTGCTTCAGCCGCCGGGTGGCCGGCTGGTCGATCGCCGACCAATGCGCACCGATCTCGTCGCCGACGCGCTCACGATGGCCGCCGCCACCCGCGGCAGCCTCGCCGGAGCGATCTTCCACAGCGATCACGGAGCCCAGGGCGGATTCAAGTGGTCGTCGCAACACCTCGATGACGAGGGAGAATGTTGTGGCGCAGGGACGAGCGCGGGAGGCGATCAAGGCCGGGCGGCCGCCGTTGCAGTCGCCGGGGAGGTCGCCGGTCAACCGACGGGCGGAGCGTCAACAGTTCTGGCGGCTGATCGCGAAAGGGATGTCCGGCGAGGACGCCGCGGTGGCGTGCGGGGTGTCGATGCCATTGGGGCCGCGGTGGTTCCGTGAGGGTGGCGGCATGCCATCGATCAGCCTGGACGAGCCGTCGGGCCGCTATCTGTCGTTCGCCGAACGCGAGGAGGTCGCGCTGCTGCGCGCGAAGAACTGCGGAGTACGGGAGATCGCTCGCGAGCTGGAGCGTTCACCATGGACGGTCTCCCGCGAACTGCGCCGCAACGCGGCAACGCGCGGCGGTCGGCTGGACTATCGTGCCTCGGTCGCCCAGTGGCACGCGGATCGGCAGGCCCGTCGGCCCAAGCCCTGCAAGCTCAAGGAGAATCCGCGGTTGTGGGAGTGGGTGCGGGACCGGCTGGCCGGGACAGTGCGTACGGAGGACGGCAGCGAGGTGGCCGGCCCGGAAGTACCGTGGAAGAAGCGGCGGCACGGCCGCAGGGCGGACCGGCGGTGGGGGACGGCATGGAGCCCCGAGCAGATCGCCCGACGCCTGCCGCTCGACTTCCCCGAAGACGACACGATGCGTATCTCGCACGAGGCCATCTACCAGGCGCTGTTCATCCAGGGCCGGGGCGGGCTGCGGCGCGAGCTGTCCGCCTGCCTGCGCACCGGACGCGCCCTGCGGGTTCCCCGGGCCCGCGCCCAGGGACGGGGCAAGAAGTTCGTCACCGACGATGTGAAGATCAGCGAGCGGCCGGCCGAGGTGGAGGACCGGGCGGTCCCCGGACACTGGGAGGGCGACTTGATCATCGGGCTGAACAGCTCGGCGATCGGCACGCTGGTCGAACGCACTACCCGGTTCACGATGCTGCTGCACCTGCCCCCGATGCCCGGCCACGGCGGGCCCCGGGAGAAGAACGGCCCGGCACTGGCCGGACACGGGGCCACAGCGGTCCGGGATGCCATCGCCACCACAATCACCTCACTGCCCGAGCAGCTGCGCAGGACACTCACGTGGGACCAGGGCTCGGAGATGGCCGAGCACGCTCAACTGTGCATCGACAGCGGGCTGGAGATCTACTTCGCCAACCCGCACAGCCCCTGGCAGCGCGGCACGAACGAGAACACCAACGGACTGCTGCGGCAGTACTTCCGACTTGTATGGGGGTAGCGGTGTCGTGATCGGGTTGGCCGCCCGTAACGTGCCGCAGGACACCGGGCAGGCTGACTCGAGTACGGGCCTTGACCCCGGATCCTGGACACCCGAGACACTTGGATCTTGAAGGTCCAGGAGAACGGATGTCCCGTGGTCATGAAGCACTACCCGCCTGAGTTCAAGGCGGACGCGGTCGCGCTGTACGAGTCGCGGCCCGGGGCGACGATCAAGTCGGTCGCCGCTGATCTGGGGGTCAACCCGGAGACGCTGAGGAACTGGATCCGGGCGGCCGGTGCCGCCCGTCCCCGTGGCCGCCGCCCGGAGGGTCCGGCGGTGCCGGAGTCTTCGCTTCAGGCAGAGCTCGCCGCCGCGCGGAAGAAGATCCGCGAGCTGGAGGAGGAACGCGAGCTCCTGCGGAAGGCCGCGAAGTATTTCGCCGGGGAGACGCGCTGGTGAACCGCTTCCAGTTCGTCTGCGACCACCAGCGCCGATACGGCGTGAAGCGGTTGTGCCAGGTCCTGGGCATCGCCCGCTCCAGCTTCTACTACTGGCGCCGGACCGCACCGGACCGGGCGGCCCGCCGGGCGGCCGACGCCCAGCTCGCCGCACGGATCCAAACCGTCCACCGGGAGTCGGACGGCACCTACGGTGTCCCCAGGATCACCGCCGAGCTCCGCGAGGACGGTGAGCGCGTCAACCACAAGCGCGTCGCCCGCCTCATGCGCACTGCCGGTATCGCCGGGACGCGCCTGCGCCGCAGACACCGCACCACGGTCCCGGACCCGGCCGCCGCGAAGGCGCCCGACCTGATCGGCCGGGACTTCACCGCCACGGAGCCGAACACCAGGTATGCCGGCGATATTACGTATCTCCCGCTGGACGGTGGGAAGTTCCTCTATCTCGCCACGGTCATCGACCTCGCCTCGCGCCGCCTGGCCGGATGGGCGCTGGCCGATCACATGCGGACCGAGCTCGTCACCGATGCCCTGGACGCGGCGATACGGACCCGCGGCAGCCTCGCGGGGGCCGTCATGCACAGCGACCACGGGGCGCAATACACCAGTCGGGCCTTCGCCCACGCCTGCGCGAAGGCCGGTGTCCGCCAGTCCATGAGCGCGGTCGGCAGCTCGGCGGACAACGCGCTGGCCGAGTCCTTCAACGCGACGTTCAAGCGGGAAACCCTCCAAGGCCGCAAGAGCTGGTCCAGCGAGCGCGAAGCCCGGCTCGACGCCTTCCGATGGCTGAACCGCTACAACACCCGACGCCGCCACTCACGACTCGGACAACGCAGCCCGATCGCCTACGAGACGGCACTCGCCGCAACATCAACTACGCTGGCTCAAGCCGCATAGCCCGTGTCCAGGATTCGGGGTCAAGGCCCCCCGCCGCCTCACCCTCCACCTGCCCGAACGCTGGCGCTGGTGTGACGACTTCACCGACCTGTGGACCGCCACCGGCCAGCGCATGCTCACCTGAACCACGCAGCCGACCTGACCACCCACGACCTGAAAAACCTCGGAGACCCCGCACCGGACGGCCACCCGGCCCATCGTGCTGCCCGCACCCCGAAAGATCACCCCGAGCCCGCCGGATACCGGAGACGAGAATTCACGCGGTGGATCCAGGAATCAACTTGGCCCAGTGCAGGTCTGCGTGGGCGGTGCTCCAGCAGGGCGCCAGGGTGGAGAATGATCACTGTCTCGACACGAAGGGGGAAGACCATGTCCGCTAACAACGACGTCTCGATCACCCACCAGCTCCCCGAGTACAAGTGGTCGAACGAGGAGACCGCCGCATACGAGGCTGCGGTTGAGGCGGTCAACGGTGCGGTGGGTGCCTACAGCGCGCTCATCGCCGCCGAAGAGAAAAAGTCCGAGCCCGACCCGGGTCGAATCGGCAAGGCTCGCGAAGCCCAGTCTCGCCTGGCCCGTGACCGTGAAAGGCTACGGTCGGCGGATGCCCAGCAGATCGCAGACGCGCGCGCACACTATGCGGCCCTGGCGCGCGACGTCCTGGCGAGTGTCGCGTGATAGACCCGGCAGAAGTCGAGCGGCACCGGCTGCCGGAGGAGGAGAACCAGCGCATCTTCCGCGAGCGGATCGTGCCCGACCTGCTGGATGGCCGGGTAGCGCAGGCGACTCCCACGGTGGTCTTCCTCGTCGGTCAGCCCGGCGCTGGCAAGAGTCGCGTCACCGAGATGGTGGCCGGTGTTCTTAACCAGCGCGGTGGGTTCGTGGACGTCGATAGCGACCTCTACAAGCCCTACCACCCTGCCTACGCAACCCTGATGGCGCAGGACGACACGCTGATGGCCGCGTACACGAGGGCCGACGGGCGAGCCTGGATGGCCCAGGCGGAGGAGTACGTACACTCGCACGGGCTGCACGCGATCATCCAAGAGACGTCCCAGAACAGCGCGGCCGTGGAAGAGAAGATGCGCGCCTACCGCCAGGTCGGTGTACGCCTAGAAGGCCTGTTCATGGGCGTCCCACAGGCCATGAGCAATCAGGGCATCGTCAGCCGATACTTCGAGCAGCTCGCTGACCGCGGGCAGGGGCGGCTGACGGTACAGGCGAACGCCGACGAGTCCTACAGCGGCACCCTCGATCTCGCCGACCGAGTCGATCGTGGCGCTCTGGTCGATCTCGCCAGCGTCTACCGCCGGGGAGAGAGCAAGCCCCGCTACAGCAACACCCTGAACGGCGGAACCTGGTCCAGTCCGCCAACGCTCTCGCAGGCTCTTGCCGCAGAGCGGTCCCGACCCTGGACGCAGACGGAGAGCGAATCTTTCGTCGCCACACAGCTACGCCTGCGGGAGGCCAGCCGGCAGCTCGGACCGGAGTGGCCTTCGCGACTGGAGCGCATCGAGAAGCAGGCGCGCCCCCTGCTGACCTCGGCGGCCGCGCAGAAGCTCGATCGGCCTCGGCGCCCGTCCAGCGCTGCTGGGTGGTCCCGAAGCACCACGCGGGGTAAGCGTCCTCCCCAACAGGGCGCGGGTACCGCGCAGGATGGGACGCCTCCCCGCCAGGGGGAAGGACCCGCGCAGCGGCGAGGCCGCAGCAAGTAGAGAGTGTTGGAGTCGGCCCAACGGCTGGCTGGTGACGCCGAGACTGGAGGCTCGCAAGCACCGGATCGGGCAGATCCACCAGGCGCGGGACCAGGTCAAGGCGTCGCTGCTCCGATGCCCCTACTCGGCCGGGTGACGGCGGCCACCCCGGCTCGCCGACACCCGGCGGGTGAGACCGGGCCACGAGCCGCTCGTCGGGGCCGGATCAGGTGTCGGGGTCGGACGACCGCCCCCCATGCTGTGCCCGAAGATCACCAGCGGCAGCTCGGGGCGCGCCGCCAGGGCGGTCTCAATCCCCTCGACCACGTCCGCCATCCGGGTCAACGGCGGCTCGCCCATCCGGGAGCCGTGGCCGGGCAGCTCTACGGCGGCTACCTCGGTGCCGTCGGGCAGGTGCCCGGCCCAGCGCGCGTACGCCTGGGCAGTGCCGCCGGCCGGCGGCAGGCAGGGGGTTGAGATTGGTAGGCGTCGTTGATCGTGTAGTCGGTGTTCGGCTGCCCGCTGTCGTGGATGGGGTGCGAGTGTCACGGGCTGTGGTCGCGTCCCTCCCGTGGGGCGAAGGCTGTGAGGGCGTCGGCGTCGGTGGCGCGAGCGTGCAGGAAGTAGTCGGCCCATTCGGTGATGTCGGGGTAGGACGAGTCCTGGTTGAGCTGGGTGGCCGCGGCTTGGAGGTCGAAGTGTGTGGTGCGGAGTTCGACGCCCGGGCCCAGGAGGGCCCAGTGTGCTCCGGTTCGTCCGTAGGGCATGCCAATGCTGCCGGGGTTGATCACGAGTCGGCCGTGGGCGAGGCGAACGAACGGCATGTGGGTGTGGCCGCAGACCACGGTGCGGATGTCGGTATCGAGTCCGTTGAAGACTTCCTTCCAGCGGTCGAGGCGGGAGTCGACCAGGACTACCTCCTCGTCGTTGCGGGGGGTGGCGTGGCAGAACAGCACCTTTCCCAGGCCGTTCACGGGCAGGGAGAGTGATCGTGGAAGTGAGCTGAGAGGGCGTTAAGTCCGTTTCTGATAGCGGCCACGTCCGGGCTGCTCGAGGAATCCCTGGCGAACGAGTCGTCCCAGGCGGGAGCGGGTGACGTTGATCGAGGGCTCGTCGTCGGGCAGACCGAGATGTTCGTGCAGGTCGCGGACGCGGAATACCTTCTCGGGGTGCTCGTTGAAGGCAGTCACGATGCGCTGGTAGACAGTGGCGGTGTCCGCGGGGGCCGGTTCGTAGTCGGGCGGGGCGAGGCTGTCGATGACCTTGCGGGTGGTGGCGAGTTCGGCCCCCTCTCTGTCAGCCTTGGGTGAGACGCCCCGCTTCGGCGGGTTAGCCTGAGAGGGCACGACAGGAGAACCACCCCCTCATGACCAGCACCAAGCCTGCCGGATCCGACCCGGCTCCCCGGCCGAAGCGCCGCACTTTCAGCCCCGAGTACAAGCTGCGGATCGTGGCCGAGTACGACGCCGCGCCCAAGAACGAGAAGGGCGCAATCCTGCGCCGCGAGCGGCTGTACCACTCGCACGTCAAGGAATGGCGGGCCGCGCGGGATGCCGGGGCTCTGGAGAAGCTGGTCGACAAGCGCACCAGCCCGGCGAGGCCGAAGAAGTCTGCTGCCGAGGCGGAGAACGAGAGACTGCGCCGCCAGGTGGAACGGCTGGAGAAGGAACTGGCCCGCAACAAGGCCGCGTTGGAGGTAATGGGAAAAGCTTCCGCGCTCTTGGAAATGATCTCCGAGGGCGCGGACTGAAGGCTGCCGCCGACCCGGTGGTCGACGACGCGTTCACCGGCGTCGAGGGCAGGCTGGGCGTGACGGCCGCGTGCCGGCTGACCGGTCGATCGAGGGCCACCCACTACCGCCGGCTGCAGCCCCCGCCACCGTGCAGGCCCCGCTCGCCGCGGGTCCAGCCCGCGGCTCTGACGGCCGAAGAGCGGGCTGCGGTACTGGAGTTGATGAACCGCGACGAATACGCCGAGCTGCCACCCGCGCAGATCTGGGCCCGCGAGCTGGATGCCGGGCGCTATCACTGCTCCGTCTCCACGATGTACCGGATCCTGCGCGAAAGGGGGCAGTCCGGTGAGCGCCGCCGCCAGGCCACCCATCCCGCCAAGACGGTGCCCGAGCTGGTGGCCACCGCCCCGTCGCAGGTGTTCACCTGGGACATCACCAAGACGGCCGGACCGGCCAAGGGCATCTGGTACCACGCCTACGTCATCATCGACATCTTCAGCCGCTACATCGTCGGCCACACCGTCGAACTCGCCGAATCGGCCGGACGGGCCGAGGAGTTGATCCGCGAGACCATCGCCCGCAACGGGATCGTGCCCGAGACCGTGCACGCGGACCGCGGCACCTCGATGACGAGCAAGAAGGTCTCCCAGCTGCTCATCGATCTCGGAGTGACAAGGTCGCACTCCCGGCCGAAGGTCTCCAACGACAACCCTTACAGCGAGGCACAGTTCAAGACCACGAAGTACATGTCGGACTATCCCGAACGGTTCGACTCACTGGCCCACGCCCGCGAGTGGTTCGACGCGTTCATCGCGTACTACAATCATGAGCATCGGCATTCGGGCATCGGCTGGCACACGCCCGCTTCCGTCCACTTCGGGACCGCCGAGGAGGTCCGCGACCAGCGGGCCGTCACCCTCGCCGAGGCATACGCCCGCCACCCCGAACGCTTCGGCCGCCGCCCCCGACCACCCGAGATACCCCAGACCGCCTGGATCAACGACCCAGCCAAGCGCCGCGAACCCACACCACAAATCTCATAGCGTCACGACCGTCTCACTGGACTTGAAATCTTCCGACCGCACCTTCCGCGAGGACGACTCCAAGGTCCGCACCGCCCACCTGCCCCGCACCATGGCCAGCCTGCGCAACCTCGCCATCGGCCTCCACCGCCAGGACGGCGCGACCAACATCGCCGCAGCCCTCCGCCGAGCCGCCCGCGACTACCGCCGCCCCTTGACCGCCCTCGGCCTCACCGGATGAAACCGGACAAGATCACTTCACGCAATGACCCTGCTCTGTGCGTGCTGCTCTACCTGATGGGCAGCCAGGAGGTCGGCGGCCACGTCGAACTGAGGCAGGTGGACATCGCCGAGGCCCTGGAGATGGATCCCTCCCAGGTCTCGCGAGCCCAGGCGAAACTCAAGAGGCTCGGCCTGGCCTACTCGCCCAAGAAGGGCTCCATCCAGCTCCAGCCCGCCGCGACCCTCCGAGGAGGGCTGAAAACCGTCGACAAGCCTGTCCGGGGTGCGGCCAAGCGGCAGGTCAAAGTACATGTGGATCAACTGAGCCTCCTCAACGAACTGGTGGTGGACCAGGACGTTCCCGAGGAGTTCAGGAAGATGGCCCTCCCCGGTGCGCAGCTCCCGGACCCCGGGAAGAAGCGCAGGCGGAAGGCGGCCACGCAGAAGCAGACACCGGAGGCGTGAAGATGAGGACTGCAGCGTCAGTGAACCCGGAGCCGCCAGAGCTGACGTACGGCACCTTCAACGGTTTCGCCTACATGCCCGCGATGCCCGGGATCGCCTACCGAGTGCTCTTCAGGCTCCTCGGGACGCAGGAGCCGGGGGGACGCTGCCTCGTTACCGAGGACGAGCTGGCCGATGCTTTGGAGGTCCACCGTTCCTTGGTGGGGCGTGGCCTCCAGGCCCTCATCCACGCGCGGCTCGTCTTCCGGCAGACGAAGGGCGTCTACCTTCTCAATCCGATGATCAGCGGGGGGAGAAGCGTCACGGAGCACCTCGAGGCCATCGGGACACTCGACCCGGACGACCGCCTGGACGTTGACGACTACCAGGAGCGTTACGACACGGCCGTGGAGCAGGCGAAGCTGGAGAAGGAAGCGAAGCGTCTGGGGCGTAAGACGACGCGCCCAGCGGCGGCCGCCGAGAAGGCGACCACTGCCGAGAAGGCAGATGTTCTGCAGCTTTCCACCGTGCGAAGGCGGTCGCGACGTAGGCCGTCCCAGTAGAGCTGCCACCGGAGCCACTGATGCCCCCGCTGGAAGCGTTGGCATCAGTGTGTCTGGATTTCGATGGGTGAAGACATGGGCACCCTTCCGTACGCCATTCGTACGGGATAAGGGCGGTGCTCGTACGGTGCTGGGGTGGTTCTTGGATAGGGTGCCAGCAGGAGGTGCCCATGTCCGAGTTGTTTGACGCGGTCGACGCGCTGGTCGCGTCGCGTTCGCCGCTGCCGCCGCCCGCGGAGCGCAAGCGGCTGCGTCAGGCGCACGGGCTGACCTTGGACGAAGTGGCCGCCGCTCTGAAGGTGCGCCGTGCCACGGTCAGTGGGTGGGAGGCGGGTAGGACCGAGCCCCGGCCGCCGGAGCGGGACGCGTATGCGCGGATGCTGAAGCAGCTCGCGGATCTCTATCCCGCGCCTGTTCACAGCGGTGCGCCCGAGCAGGACGAGGCGCACCGGCCCGCAGCATTCTCCGATGCTTCGCCCGGAGACCGGGGCGAGGAGAGAGGCAAGGGTGAGGGATCGCGCCGGGCATCTGGCTCTGGGGACGCTGCCTCGAGTGCGGTCGGCCAGATTCCCGTGTCACGGCTGGCGCGTGCCTCCGAGCCGGTGACGACCGCACGGCGCCCGGGAGCGGGGCAGGCTGCGGCAGGCTCCGGTGACGCGTACGAGAACGGCCCCCTCGCGGTCATCGATGTGGTCGACGGGCAGGTGTCGGGGTACTGCACCGGTGGTCTCGTCCTGGACGTGCCCGCCAAGTCCCTTCCGGCCCTGGTCGACTGGGCGCTGCACGAAGCCTGCCTGGGGCAGCCCAGGCTCTCCGGCCCGGGCAAGGACGCCGACCCGCTGCTCGTGCTCACCGAGGCCGCGCTGGAGCGTTACGGACTCCCCCGTACCCTCACGGACGAGGAGCGGCTCGCCGGGCGGATCCCGGAGGGGCACAAGGTCGTCCGGCAGCTCGCGCGCGCCGACTGGAAGCTCACCAAGCGCGGATTCGGGCCGTGGGCGCGGATCTACCGCCCGGCACAGGGCTCGAAGCGGGCCTGCGTGCAGCTGTGTGTCCCGTCGTGGCACGCGCTCGACGCCCGGCACTGGGGGAACGCCGCCGGCCTGCCGCCCGCCGAGCTGGCCCGGGTGCTGGGCGTCTACGCGTCCCGGGTGATGACGCCGCGTGGCTCCACCGCCGTCACCGGCCTGGAGCTGATGACCGCCCTGCACCCGCCGACCCGTGCCTCCGGGCCCGACGGCGACGGCAGGCGGCACTCCGAGCACAACCCCGGCAGCCTGGGGGCGGAACCGGTCGACCCGGCGCCCTGCGAGGCGCCCGACGGACATCCGTTGCTCAAGGACCTGCCGCGTTTCCATGTGCGGGGTCCGCAGGAGAAGCTGTTCGAGGAGGCGTGCGACTGGGCGCGGCCGCTCAACGACGAGGAGTGCATGCGCCGCCACCTGGTCGGTATCGACGTGAACATGGCCTTCGCCGCCGGTGCCAACGGTCTGGTCGTGGGCACCGGTGTGCCGACGCGCGTGAAGGCTCCGGTGTTCGATGCGACGCTGCCCGGTTCGTGGCTGGTCGACCTGTCGCATGTCGACCTGTCCCGGGTGCGGATCGGCAAGGACCGGTGGGCGGACCTGGACGGCAGTCTGCTGCCTAGCCCGTTCACGCCGGCAGGCGAGCGGCCCGAGGGCCCGGCCTGGTACGCGACGCCGACCGTCGCCTACGCGGTGGAGCTGGGGTACGACGTACGCCCCGTCGAGGCGTGGGTGCGCTACGACAACGGCCGCTACCTGGACAGCTGGTACGGCCGTCTGCGCGATGCCTACCTCGCCACGATGGCGGACCTCGGTGTGCACCCGGACCTGGCGCCGGCCGAGTTCCTGGCGGCCATGGACGGCTACAAGGAGCGGGACCCGGAGCTGGCCGTCGTCGTCTCGGCGATCAAGGCGACCGTCAAGGGCGGGCTGGGGAAACTGCGGGAGCGCCCGCGGGGTGAGGGGTGGCGTCCCGGTGAGCCGTGGCGGGCGCTGGCCCGTCCGACGTGGCGGCCGGACATCCGGGCGGCGGTCATCTCCCGTACGCGGGTCAATCTGCACCGGAAGATCGTCAAGCACGCGGCGTTCACCGGGCAGTACCCGGTCGCCGTCCTCTCTGACTGCGTCGTGTACGCGGCCGACGGGGCGTCGCCGCTGGACTTCCTGCCCTACCGGGAGGGCAAGCCGCTGCCCGGCGGTTTCAAGCTGGGGGTCAACCCGGGTCTGGTCAAGCACGAGGGCACCCAGACCGTTCTGTGGGGCGAGGAGGTCCGTGAGCGGTTCGACGCCCCGGAGCTGAACCTCGCCCGCTACATCAAGGACGGTACGGTCACCGACGTCGACACCGGAGAGTAGGAGCAGGTGATGGCCCTGTTCGGGGACGGCCTGGAGGCCGCGGTGCAGAAGGCGTTCACCCGCCCGGCGCCCAAGAGCGCGGGTGCGCAGATGCGTTACCTCGTCAAGCAGCTCAAGGGCACCAGGTCGGTCGCCGGGCTGCTGGGGGTCAGCCAGCGCACCGTGGAACGGTACGTGAAGAACCAGATCAGGAAGCCGCGCCCAGAACTGGCGGCCCGCCTGGAGCGCGAGGTCCGGCAGCGGTGGCAGCCACAGATCCGGGCCGAGGCGCGGCGCAGGGCGGCGACCACCGGGGGGATCGTCATCGACACCCGGGCGCGGATCGGGTACACCGCGCCGGTCGGTACGACCGACGACGCCCGCGTCCGGCACCTCACCGTCGCGCTCCCGCCCCAGCACGCAGCTCGTCTCTTCGACGCCCAGCAGGCGGGCGCGGGGGAACAACGGCTGCGGCAGATCACCGCCGAGGGCCTCAAGGAGGTGTACTTCCAGGAGAGCGGCCGCCGCGCCGGCTCCCTGGAGGAGATCCGCTTCACGGATGTGGAGCAGATCGATTTCGAGCTGTAGGGAGCGGCGGGGGAGGGCGTTGCTGGTGGGGTTCGCGGCGTTCGTGTACAGCACGGACGTCACGGCGAGGGTGTGGCCGAGCCCGGCCAGCCGGCCAGCCGGGCGGCGAGGGCGTCGGTCCGCTCAGGGGAGAGCGGGGTGAGGGCCAGTCGGCGGGTCGGTGGGCGGAAGAAGTCGGCCCGGACATCGCCCTCCGCCTCCAGCAGGCCGAAGAGGACGGTGCCGGGGACATACGCGCAGGACGCGAGCGCAGGGAGGGTCCGGCCCGGTCGAGGAAGTCCTCGATGTCTTCGGTGAGATGCCAGGCGTCCAGGAGCATGCCTCGTGATCGGGGACGGGCTAGGGGGGCGGGGGAGCGGTTCGTCGAAGACGGGTGAAGGCCTGGGGCGCGCGCACGGGGGTTGCACGGGCCGCTCGGCATCTGCTTGAGGGGTCCTTGAGTCGCTGCGGTCGCTCAGCCGCTGCGGTGGCCGGGGCGGCGGGGCGGTGGAAGAGTGGCGGGGCCGCGACGCGGCCACCGAGTGACAGCGACGCACCTGAGGGCAGCCGTCCCCGTCGATCCGTCAAATTCGCAGGTCACGGCCTCAAGTGGAGGGCGTCGGCGACTGAAGCGATGTGATGTGCGGGCGCCGGATGGGGAGGGGACTCATGACATGAGCCCGCGTGAGTCAAATGTCGGGATATTGAGTCGCTTCAGTCGCTGCTCCAGTCTTCGTGCGCCCCTGACCTGGCTCTTTGTCAGGTCTGGAGACAGTGGCCGAAAGGTGTCCGGTCCTTCGGTCGGGTCCCTGGCTCGCGGTGGCGAGATCGGTGCGCGTCGTTTCAGTTCTTTCTCAGGTCTCCTTCAGTAACGTTCGTTTCGCTAGTCTGTTTGAGTCGTTCAGTCGCTTGGGTCGCTGTGGGGGGATGCGCATGGCTTCTGAGCTGCGTTTTTTGTGCAGCGACTTAAGACGTCCAGAGGCTCCTCCACCGAGGGCTTCTCGGCCGCCGTCAACCGGCCGGGGAGGCCGCGCATGATGCGCGACCACCAGAAGAGCCTCCTCGACGCGAAGGACGTGGCCCGGCAGATCCTCACCCGGACGACGGGAGCCGGGGGAGAGGCAACCGCCGACGGGCTGCTGCCGGACACACTCAGCGACCGCGGCAACGCCAAGCTGTTCGTCCGGCTCTACGCCAACGACTACCGGCACGTACCCGGCCTCGGCTGGTTCCGATGGGACAACACCCGCTGGCAGGCCGACGAGGACGGCACGGTGCTCTGGGCCGCGGGCGACCTGGCGGAATCGCTCGCGACGATTGATCCGCGCGGGCTGTTCACCACCACGGCCCTCCAGCAGCACCGCCGGCGGGCCCTGAGCACCACCGGACTGAACGCGTTCCTCACACAGGCCCGGACAGCGCCCGGCATGGTGCTCAACGCCGCCCGCCTCGACGCCGATCCGTACGCGCTGTGCACCCCCGAGGGGGTCGTGGACCTGCGTACGGGACTGAGCAGGATTCCGGACCCCAGCAAGGACCTGCACTCCCGCTCCACCGCGGCCGCCCCCGAGCCGATGCCCACGCCGCGCTGGCACCGGTTCCTCACCGACACCTTCGGTGAGGACCAGGAGGGCGCGGAGATGATCGACTTCCTGCACCTGCTGCTGGGGTACTCGGTGACCGGGGACGTGGGCGGGCAGGTCATGCCGTTTCTCTTCGGCTCCGGCCGCAACGGCAAGTCCGTCCTGCTGGACGTGCTGATGAAGTTGCTCGGCGACTACGCCGACGCCGCGCCGCCCGGCTTCCTGATGGCCCGCCCCTACGAGGGCCACCCCACCGACCTCGCGGAACTTCACGGCCGCCGGGTCGTCGTGTGCAGCGAGGTCAAGCCCGGGGAGCGCTTCGACGAAGCCCGGGTCAAACTGCTGACGGGCGGCGACCGCATCAAGGCGCGCCGGATGCGGCAGGACTTCTTCAGCTTCGAACCCACGCACAAGCTGTGGCTGCTGGGCAACCACCGGCCCGAGGTGGGCACCGGCGGCTACGCGTTCTGGCGGCGTATGCGGCTGCTCCCGTTCGAGCGGGTCGTCCCCTACGACGGCAAGATCGACAACCTGGCCGACGTCCTCGTCACCGAGGAGGGCCCCGGCATTCTCAACTGGCTGATCCTGGGCGCCCGTCGGTATCTGAGCGGCGAGAGGGACCTGACCGGGCCCGAGCGTGTCCGGATCGCCACCAACGCCTACGCCGAGACCGAGGACCACACCGGGCGCTTCCTCGGCGAGTCCTGCCGGATGGAGGGCGGCCTCAAGGCGGAACAGGCCAGGCTCTACGCGGCCTACAGGGACTGGTGTCAGAAGGAGGGGTCCCCGGCCGTCTCGTCGCGTGCCTTCGCCGCACGGGCCCGAGAAGTGGTGGGACTGGCCTCTCCCAAGGAGATGATCCTGTCCAACCAGCGCAAGTACTACCCGGGCATCGGACTGGTCGCCGACGAGGAGACAGCATGAGCGCCCTCATCGAGGAGTGCGAGATCGACAACGAGGTCGACCTCGTCTGGCTCGAGGACGTCGGCGGTCTCGACTACGTGCGGCAGAGCCTGGACCGGCTGCCGAACCGCCAGAGCAAGCCCCCCTACCACCGGGACGGCCGCATGGTATGCCCTGCTGGGACCCGAGGCCAGGCCTTCTCGTTCGTCGGGCACCTTCCGCCGCCGTGTCTTCTGGCTGCTGCCGCACGACCGGGACTCCGAACCGAAGGGCCTGTACGCCACCGGCACGCCCGCCGAGGCCGTGGATCCGCGCACGCTGGCGCCCGGCGGCAAGGGCCGCAAGACCGAGCGGTCCGAGGGCGGTCCGCCGTCGGCGGCGCCACGGGAGCCGGGGGGCACGCTGCCGCTGTAGCCGTCTTCCCCCTGGACGCGGCGGGCATTGCGAAGAACCGTCCGCCCGGCATATTTTCGTCCCGGCAGGGAGCCGGACGGCTTCCCGCGGAGCTCGCCGCTCCCGTCCACGCGCCGGCCCGACCGCGTCCCGCGCCTGTGCCCGCCGTCCTGGCAGTGCCCGTCAGCCACGGCGAGACCGCGCCGCAGGGGGGGCGGGCCCTGGTCCGCACAGCAGGGGGAGGCCGGGATGGCACGCGAGTTGCACGTGGATGTAGTGGTCGTGGGCGGGGGCCCGGTCGGCATGGTCGTCGCCTGCGAACTGGCGGGCTACGGAGTGAGTACCGTGGTCTTCGAGGCGAGGGCGTCGGTGTCCGGTCGGCCCAGGGCGACGACGCTCCACGCGCGTACGGTGCAGTGCCTGGTGCGGCGCGGTCATCTCGGCGGGCTGGCGAGCGTGGGCGGGCCCGGCAGCGCCCCGGCGAGCAGCCCTTTCCACTTCGCGGGCATACCGGGGCTGGCCATCTCCGTGCCGGCCATGGAGCCCGAGCCGGTCCTGAAATGCTCGCAGGAAGAGCTGGAGCGGCATTTCGAGGAGCGGGCCCGGACGGCCGGAGCGCGGATCCTGCGCGGGCACCGGGTCACCGAGGTACGGCCGGAGCGGGACGGGGTCCGCATCACGGCGGAAGGGCCGCACGGCCCGGTGAGCTGTGCGGCGCGGTACGTGGTGGGGGCCGACGGTGCGCGCAGCACGGTGCGGGAGCGGTCGGGTTTCGTCTCGGACTCGTATCCCGCGACGGTGTCCGCGATGGCGGGTGATGTCAGGCTCGGTGAGGGGGCCGCTATGGGTGCCGGGTGGCACCGCACACCGCGCGGCTGGATCGTGGCCAAGGACATACCGGGTGGCCGGACGCGTCTGCGTATCCTCGACTGCGCCGGCCCCCACGGTGACCGCGGACAGCCGCTCACCCTGGAGGAACTGCGCGAGGAGGTGTCCCGGATCGCCGGACGGGACATTCCCATGGCGGCGCCGCAGTGGCTGAGCAGGTTCAGCGACTTCTCACGGCTCGTGCGGTCCTATCGGTCGGGACGCGTCCTGCTGGCCGGGGACGCGGCGCACGTGCACTTCCCGATCGGCGGCCAAGGGCTGAGCACGGGGCTGCTCGACGCGGTCAACCTGGGCTGGAAGCTCGCGTTCACGGTGCGCGGCGAGGCGGGCGAGGACCTGCTCGACAGCTACGACCTGGAACGCCGGCCCGCCGCGCAGCGGGTCATCGACAACACGCGGGCCCAGGTCGCCCTGATGCGACCCGGCCCCGAACTCGACCCGCTGCGAGCCCTGTTCGGTGAGCTGCTGGCCGGGGGCGCGGAGAGCGGCGTACTGAGTGCCATGATCAGTGCCCAGGACACGGTGCTGCCCGCACACGCCCCGAGGTCCTCCTCGTGGGAGGGGAGATTCCTGCCCAACGTGGGCCTGACCACGGCCCGCGGCCGGACCGACGTGATCGGCCTGCTGCGCGAGGGGCGGCCCCTGCTGCTCCTCCTCGGGGAGCAGGGCAGGAGCGGCTACGAAGGGCAGGCGCGGGGCTGGGCCGGAGTGCTGCGCGTGGTGCGTGCCGAACCGGGACCGGACATCCCGTGCGACGCGCTGCTCGTCCGGCCCGACGGGTACGTCGCCTGGGCCGCGGGCGGTGCGGACCTGACAGCGGTCCTGACGGCCTGCTTCGGAAGCCCGGTCGGTGTCGACGCGGGCCTGTGACGGCGCGGAAGAGGGTGCGTCAGACCCTCTGGCTCACCGGCTGTGCGGTCAGAGCCGGGCCCGCAGTTCGGCGGTGACGGCCTCACCCCGGCCGGCGGTCAGGTCGACGGAGGCGAGCACGGAGGACAGGGCCACGCTGGGGAGCAGGTGCCGCAGCAGGGCGGAGGACCGGGTCAGCAGGTCCTGGTACTCGCAGACGGCCTGTGACATGGCCTGGACGCCGGCGAACGCCCCCACCAGGACGTCGGCGGTTTCGGGCGCGGTGACGTAACAGGACCGCTCGGGTACCGGAAGCCATTGGTCCTGCTCGTGGAGCACACCCTGGGAGAGGTGCTCCTTGGAGGGGAAATGGAAGTAGAGCGCGCCCTTGGTCACCCCCGCCTCGGAGGACTACCGGGCCGTAGCCGAGGCGGTGCGCGAGATCGCCGCAGCCGAGGTCAGGGAGCTGCTCGACGCCGGGCCCGAGCGGTTCGCCTCCGCCGTGGAGGACGTCGAGCGGCGGCTCAACGACGCGACGAGCCGGTCCAGACACGTGAACGGCGCCTCGTCGTACCGGTCCTGGCGCCCCGGGTACTGCACCGCCACCACGTCGAAGTCCGCCGGCAGGGCGCGCGCGAGCTGCGTGTACGCCGTCGCGGAGCCCCCCGCGTGCGGGAAGCACACGAGCCGCGGCCCGTTTCCCGCGCTCGTGGTGAAGCGCCGAAACCATTCGCTGTTCACAGTGGGTGTGTCCCTTCGTCCGTGCCGGCCGACCGGCCCGGCACTGCGCGGAAGGCCCGCCGGTGCCCACGGGGGTGGGGGGCGCCGACGGGCGACCGGATGCCCCGCGAGGGCTCAAGCCCGTCCACACCGGAGCTCACGACCCGAGCGTCACGCCCCGCCCTCGACGGCTGCTCGCGGACCGCTGGAGAGCCGCCCGGCCGGCGTCATCCCGCGCTCCATCCGGCTTCGAGCGACGTGACAGAGGCTTCTCGGTGGTTCATGACGACGGCCGGAAGGGGACCTCATGACCGCCCTGGACGACAAGCCCGTCGGGCGGCGGCGCGGCACGGTCGCCGAACTCGAGGCCGTACGGGAGGCCCTGCGTGAGGGGCCCGGGGAGAAGGCCACCGCGGCACAGCACGCCAAGGGCAAGCTCACCGCCCGCGAACGCCTCGCACTCCTCTTCGACGACGGCCGCTTCACCGAGGTCGAAGGGCTGCGCCGGCACCGCGCGACCGGCTTCGGCCTGGAGGACCGTCGCCCCCACACCGACGGTGTGGTCACCGGCTGGGGCCGGGTGTGGGGACGTACCGTCTTCGCGTACGCCCACGACTTCCGGATCTTCGGCGGCTCCCTCGGCGAGGCGCACGCCGAGAAGATCCACAAGATCATGGACATGGCCGCCACCGCCGGCGCCCCCATCGTGGGCCTGTGCGACGGCGCCGGGGCCCGCATCCAGGAAGGCGTGTCCGCGCTCGCCGGCTACGGCGGGATCTTCCAGCGCAATGTCCGCAACTCCGGGGTCGTCCCGCAGATCAGCGTCATGATGGGCCCCTGCGCGGGCGGGGCGGCCTACTCACCGGCCCTGACCGACTTCGTGTTCATGGTGCGCGGCACCTCCCAGATGTTCATCACGGGTCCGGAGGTGGTGAAGGCCGTCACCGGAGAACGCATCAGCCAGGACGACCTGGGCGGCGCCGACGCCCACGCCGCCGGCTCCGGAGTCGCCCACTTCGCCTACGACGACGAGGAGAGCTGCCTCGCCGACGTCCGCCACCTGCTGTCCTACCTGCCCGCCAACAACCGCGAGCTGCCGCCAGCCCAGCCCTGCGGCGACCGGCCCGACCGGCCCACCCCGGCCCTGTACGACCTGGTGCCGGCCGAGCCCCGGCACGCCTACGACATGCGGGGGTCATCGAGGAGTTCGTCGACGCCGGCGACTACTTCGAGGTCCACGAGGCCTGGGCGCCCAACATGGTGTGCGCCCTGGCCCGCCTGGACGGCCACACCGTCGGCATCGTCGCCAACCAGCCCGCCTCCCTCGCCGGGGTCCTCGACATCAAGGGCAGCGAGAAGGCGGCCCGCTTCGTGCAGATGTGCGACTCCTTCAACATCCCGCTCGTGACCCTGGTGGACGTGCCCGGGTTCCTGCCCGGCGTCGATCAGGAACACGGCGGCATCATCCGGCACGGCGCGAAACTCCTCTACGCGTACTGCAACGCCACCGTCCCCCGTATCCAGCTGATCCTGCGCAAGGCCTACGGGGGCGCCTACATCGTCATGGACTCCCGCTCCATCGGCTCGGACCTGTCGCTGGCCTGGCCCGGCAACGAGATCGCGGTGATGGGCGCGGAGGGGGCCGCGGGCGTCGTCTTCCGGCGCGAGATCGCGGCCGCCGACGATCCCGAGGCCGCCCGCGAGCAGTACGTCAAGGAGTACCGGGACCGGCTCATGCACCCGTACTACGCCGCCGAACGCGGCCTGGTGGACGACGTCATCGACCCCGCCGAAACCAGGGTCAGACTGATCGACGCGCTCGCCGTACTGCGCACCAAGCACGTGGCGCAACCCTCACGCAAGCACGGCAACCAGCCCCAGTGACGCGCCTGGCCCGCGCCCGCGGGCCAGCAACGACAGGAGTCGACACACTCATGTCCGTGGAAACCACCGCCCCCGCCGTCGCGGGGACGGTCGACAAAGAAGTCCGCCGGCTGGACCGGGTGGTGATCAGGTTCGCGGGGGACTCGGGTGACGGAATGCAGCTCACCGGCGACCGTTTCACCTCGGAGACCGCGTCGTTCGGGAACGACCTGTCGACGCTGCCGAACTTCCCGGCCGAGATCCGGGCGCCCGCCGGCACGCTGCCGGGCGTCTCGTCCTTCCAGCTGCACTTCGCCGACCACGACATCCTCACCCCCGGCGACGCGCCGAACGTGCTGGTGGCGATGAATCCCGCGGCGCTCAAAGCGAACGTGGGCGATCTGCCGCGCGGCGCGGAGCTGATCGTGAACACGGACGAGTTCACCCGACGGGCGATGCAGAAGGTCGGCTATGAGGTGTCGCCGCTGGAGGACGGCTCGCTGGACGGCTTCCCTGTGCATCCGGTGCCGCTGACCACGCTGACCGTCGAGGCCCTCAAGGAGTTCGACCTCAGCCGCAAGGAGGCCGAGCGCAGCAAGAACATGTTCGCGCTGGGGCTGCTGTCGTGGATGTACCACCGGCCCACGGAGGGCACGGAGGCGTTCCTGAGGTCGAAGTTCGCGAAGAAGCCGGACATCGCGGCGGCGAACATCGCCGCGTTCCGGGCGGGCTGGAACTTCGGGGAGACCACGGAGGACTTCGCGGTCTCCTACGAGGTGGCGCCGGCGGGCAGGGCGTTCCGGCCGGGCACCTACCGCAACATCTCGGGGAACCTGGCCCTGTCGCTGGGGCTGGTCGCGGCGTCGCGTCAGGCGGACCTGCCGCTGTTCCTGGGGTCGTATCCGATCACGCCGGCCTCGGACATCCTGCACGAGCTGTCGAAGCACAAGACCTTCGGTGTGCGTACGTTCCAGGCCGAGGACGAGATCGCGGGGATCGGGGCGGCGCTGGGCGCGGCGTTCGGCGGTTTGCTGGCAGTGACGACGACGTCGGGGCCGGGGGTGGCGCTGAAGTCGGAGACGATCGGGCTGGCCGTCTCCCTGGAGCTGCCCCTGCTGGTGGTGGACATCCAGCGCGGCGGCCCGTCGACGGGGCTGCCGACCAAGACAGAGCAGGCGGACCTGTTGCAGGCGATGTACGGGCGCAACGGCGAGGCCCCGGTTCCGGTGGTCGCGCCGCGTACTCCGGCGGACTGTTTCGACGCGGCGCTGGAGGCGGCCCGGATCGCGCTGGTCTACCGCACCCCGGTCTTCCTCCTGTCCGACGGCTACCTCGCCAACGGCTCGGAGCCTTGGCGGGTCCCCGAGACCGATGAGCTGCCGGATCTGGCGGTGCGGTTCGCGCAGGGCCCGAACCACACCCTGGACGACGGCACGGACGTGTTCTGGCCCTACAAGCGCGACCCGCACACCCTGGCCCGGCCGTGGGCGGTGCCGGGCACGCCCGGTCTGGAGCACCGGATCGGCGGCATCGAGAAGCAGGACGGCACCGGGAACATCTCCTACGACCCGGCCAACCACGACTTCATGGTCCGCACCCGCCAGGCCAAGATCGACGGCATCACCGTCCCCGACCTCGAGATCGACGACCCGGACGGGGCGAACACGCTGGTGCTGGGCTGGGGTTCGACGTACGGGCCGATCACGGCGGCCGTGCGCCGCATCCGCGCCCAGGGCGGCCACATCGCCCAGGCCCACCTGCGCCACCTCAACCCCTTCCCGGCCAACCTCGGCGAGGTACTCACCCGGTACGAGCGCGTCGTCGTCCCGGAGATGAACCTCGGTCAGCTCGCCACCCTCATCCGCGCCAAGTACCTCATCGACACCTACTCCTACACCCAGGTCAACGGCATGCCGTTCAAGGCGGAACAGCTCGCCACCGCGCTCAAGGAGGCCATCGATGGCCACTGAACTCACTCTCACGGCGAAGGACTTCAAGTCCGATCAGGAGGTGCGCTGGTGCCCGGGGTGCGGTGACTACGCCGTGCTGGCGGCCGTGCAGGGCTTCATGCCGGAACTGGGCCTGGCCAGGGAGAACATCGTCTTCGTCTCCGGCATCGGCTGCTCCTCCCGCTTCCCGTACTACATGAACACCTACGGGATGCACTCCATCCACGGCCGCGCCCCCGCCATCGCCACCGGCCTGGCCACCTCCCGCCGCGACCTGTCCGTCTGGGTCGTCACCGGCGACGGCGACGCCCTCTCCATCGGCGGCAACCACCTCATCCACGCCCTGCGCCGCAACGTCAACCTCAAGATCCTCCTGTTCAACAACCGGATCTACGGCCTGACCAAGGGCCAGTACTCCCCCACCAGCGAAGTCGGCAAGATCACCAAATCCACGCCGATGGGCTCCCTCGACGCACCCTTCAACCCGGTCTCCCTCGCGCTGGGCGCCGAAGCCTCCTTCGTGGCCCGCACCGTCGACTCCGACCGCAAACACCTCACCGAGGTCCTGCGCCAGGCCGCCGACCACCCCGGCACCGCCCTGGTGGAGATCTACCAGAACTGCAACATCTTCAACGACGGCGCCTTCGACGCCCTCAAGGACAAGCAACGCGCCCAGGAAGCCGTCATCCGCCTCGAACACGGACAGCCCATCCGCTTCGGCACCGACAACGCCAAGGGCGTCGTCCGCGACCCGGCCACCGGCGACCTCGACGTCGTCACCGTCACCCCCGGAAACGAGGCCGACATCCTCGTCCACGACGCCCACGCCGCGTCCCCCACCACCGCCTTCGCTCTCTCCCGCCTCGCCGACCCCGACACCCTCCACCACACCCCCATCGGCGTCCTGCGCTCCGTCGACCGGCCCGTCTACGACACCCTCATGGCCGACCAGCTCGACACCGCCGTCGAACACAGCGGCAAGGGCGACCTCGCCACCCTCCTCGCAGGCGGCGACACCTGGACCGTCGTCGGCTGACTCCGGACGCCCTGGTGGACTGGGACGCGGCCGAGAAGCTGGGCGAGCCGGGGAAGTACCCCTTCACCCGGGGGTCTACCCGTCGATGTACACGGGCCGGCCGTGGACGATGCGTCAGTACGCCGGTTTCGGCACGGCGACGGAGTCGAACGCCCGGTACAAGCAGCTGCGCGCGGGACGTACATCTTCCCGCCCAAGCCCTCGCTGCGCCTGATCGGCGCTTCCACACCCGGACGGCGGGCGTGCAGCTGACGGCACCGAGTCGCTGCACACCAACTCCTTCGACGAGGAGGAGCCGTACGAGCCGCTCCGCGTCGACCCGGCCATCGAGGCCCAGCAGGCCGAACGGCTGGCGCGGCTGCGCGCCGGGCGCGACCAGGTGGCCGTCGACACCGCCCTCACCGCACTGAAGAAGACAGCCGACGGCGAGGACAACGTCCTCTACCCGAGGAGGGACGCCCTGCGCGCCCGCGCCACCGCCGGCGAGGTCTGCAACGCCCTGCGGGAGATCTGGGGCACATACGTGCCGACGGACCCCTACTGACGGAGCGCCGCCCGGCAGGGTCAGGCCACCTCCGGCGCGGGCACGTACCGTGCCCCAGCCCGGTGCGCCGCCACGCCGGCGAGGGTGCGCCCGGCGTTCCCCCCGGTGTCCCTCCCGGCCGCCAGCTCGGCCTCCAGCACCCCCGCCAGCCGGCGCACGCCCTCGCGGATCCGATCCGGCTCCGGGTAGCAGTACGACAGCCGCATCTGGCGGCCGCCGGACCCGTCCGTGTGGAACCCGGTGCCCGAGGCGTACGCCACGTGGGCGGCCACCGCGCGCGTCAGCATCGCCTTGGTGTCCACGCCCTCCGGCACCGTCACCCACACGTAGAACCCGCCCTCCGGCGTCGTCCACGTACAGCCCGGCGGCAGGTACCGCTCCAGCGCGGACAGCATCGCGTCACGGCGCTCGCGGTAGTTCTCCCGGAAAGCGCCGATCTGGCCCTGCCAGTCGTGCGTCGCCAGGTAGCGCGACACGATCGCCTGGTTCAGGGTGGGCGGGCACAGCGTCGCCGACTCCGTGGCCAGGACCAGTTTCTCCCGCACCGCGGACGGCGCCAGCACCCAGCCGACCCGCAGCCCGGAGGCGAACGTCTTCGAGAACGAGCCCAGGTACACCACGTTGTCCGGGTCCAGCGAGCGCAGCGCCGGGTAGGTCTGTCCGTCGAAGCCGAGCAGGCCGTACGGGTTGTCCTCGACCACCAGCACGTCGTACGCGCGGCAGATCTCCAGGATCTCCGCCCGCCGCCCGACCGCCAGCGTCACGCCGGCCGGGTTGTGGAAGTTCGGGATGGTGTAGAGCAGTTTCACGCGCTGCCCGGCGTCCGCGGCCTGCCGCAGCGCGGCACGCAGCGCCTCCGGCACCAGGCCGTGCCCGTCCATCGCCACGTGCACGACCCGCGCCTGGTACGCGGTGAACGAGCCCAGCGCGCCGACGTAGGACGGGCCCTCGGCGACCACGACGTCACCCGGGTCGCAGAACAGCCGGGTCACCAGGTCGAGGCCCATCTGCGAGCCGACCGTCACCACCACGTCGTCCGGGTGCGCCGCGATGCCCTCCAGCGCCATCACGTCGCAGATCTGCTCCCGCAGCAGCGGTGAGCCGTGCGCCGACGCGTACTGGAGCGCCGTCAGGCCGTCCTCCGTGATGATCCGCGCGGTCTGCTCCGCGAGCGCCTGGAGCGGCAGCGCGGCCAGGTTCGGCATGCCGCCGGCCAGCGAGACCACCTCCGGTCTGCTCGCGACCGAGAACAGCGCCCGGATCTCGGAGGCCGTCATGCCCGCGGTGCGCGCGGCGTACCGGGCACGGTGCGGGTCCAGGACGGCAGGAGGGCTGTACGTCTGTGCCGGGCTGTTCTCGGTCATGGGGGCGACACCCTGGGCTCGGTGGACAAGGTCACTGCCGTACGGGGACCGCGGGGAGCACTCACGCCGCTCGGCGCCGGCGTCCGGGTCCGGGCATCCGTCCGCACCGCTGGGGGCGGGCACGTCCCGGTAGCGCCGGGACGACGCCGTGCCCTCGCGCAGGTCGATCCGCTCGATCGTCGCGGCGGGCGTGGCACGGCCGGCCCCCGCCTCCACCAGGCCGCAGTGGGCGAACACCAGCCGTCCGTCCGCCACCGCGTGGTGGACCGCCTCGGTGCCGGAACGGTCCCGCGCGAAGAGGATCTCGTCCCGCCGCCGGTCGAGGACCACCAGCGCGAAGGTCCCGCGCACGGCGTCGAGGAAGGCGAGCCCCTCGGCCTCGTACAGGTGCAGCAGGATCTCGCGGTCCGACTGCGTCCGCAGCCGCACCCCGGGCAGTGCGGCGGCCAGCTCCCGGTGGTTGCGCACCGTGCCGCTCGCCAGCAGCACGATCTTCCCGTCCGCCGAGACGAACGTGTGGGTGGCGTCCTCGGGCGCGGCTGACGCCGGCCACGCGCACCCCAGCACCGCCGGGCCGTCCCGCACCACGGCGCGTCCGCAGGGTCCCCGGCGGTTCAGCGCGTCGAGCATCGAGTTCACCGCCGTCGTCTCACGGCCCGTGGCCCGGGATGCGGCCGATCCGAGCACCGCCAGTCCTGCCAGCCCGCCCATGTTTCCCTCCACCCTTCGCCCCGGTCGCTCCCCGCGGGCCCGGCGAACGCGGCCCGCGTCGCTTCTTCAGCCCGGTGAGCGCCACCTTGTCCAGCCTCGCCGGACAGCATGGGCAGGCCCGCTCGGGATCCGCTCAAGTCCGCCTCGTAACCGGTCCGGAAACGAAAGCCCGGCCGAAGCCCGGCCGAATAGGCGGCTGCGGGGCGACCGAACGAACCGCGGCCCCACGGCCCGTGGGCGCCGCCGCACTGCGCGAGCGGTCCTCCACCCGCCCTCGACGGGCGAGAACCACCCTGGTGCCGCCGCAGACCCGCCAAGGAAGGACGCACAGTGTCGGAGGAAGAAGCCACCACGGCTCCGCTGCTCCGCGCACGCCGGCCCGGCGGTCTCCGCGCTCCACGGCCGGACGTCCACCGCGGGGCCGTTCCCCCGACGGCGCACCCGCCCCCCAGCTCTTCGCGGCGCGGCCCGCCGGTCACTCACCCCGCCGGCCCGGCGAGCGACGCCGGACACCGGGGCACGGGCGGCACGTTGGACCACGACTGCTCACGCCTAGGAGAGACATGGCAACCCGGCTGTTCACCTCGGAGTCCGTCACCGAGGGCCACCCCGACAAGATCGCCGACCAGATCAGCGACGCCGTCCTGGACGCCCTCCTGAGCCAGGACCCGGCCTCCCGGGTGGCGGTGGAGACCCTGATCACCACGGGTCAGGTCCACGTCGCCGGCGAGGTGACCACCTCCGCCTACGCCGACATCCCCGGCATCGTCCGCGACACCGTCCTCGGCATCGGCTACGACTCGTCGGCCAAGGGCTTCGACGGCGCCTCCTGCGGAGTGTCCGTGTCCATCGGCGCCCAGTCACCGGACATCGCCCAGGGCGTGGACACCGCCTACGAGAAGCGGCTCGGCGGCACCGACGACGACCTCGCCGCACAGGGCGCCGGCGACCAGGGGCTGATGTTCGGGTACGCCACCCGCGAGACGCCCACCCTCATGCCCCTGCCCATCGAACTCGCGCACCGGCTGTCGCGCCGGCTGGCCGAGGTCCGCAAGGACGGCCAGATGCCCTACCTCCGCCCCGACGGCAAGACACAGGTCACCATCGAGTACCGGGACGACCTCCCCGTACGCCTCGACACGGTCGTCGTCTCCTCCCAGCACGCGGCCGGCATCGACCTCGACCACATGCTGACCCCGGACGTCCGCCGCCAGGTCGTGGAACACGTACTGGCAGGGCTGGCCGAGGACGGCATCAAGCTGGAGACCGAGGGCCACCGCCTGCTGGTCAACCCCACCGGCAAGTTCGAGATCGGCGGCCCGATGGGCGACGCCGGCCTCACCGGCCGCAAGATCATTATCGACACGTACGGCGGCATGGCCCGCCACGGCGGCGGCGCCTTCTCCGGCAAGGACCCCTCCAAGGTGGACCACTCGGCCGCCTACGCCATGCGCTGGGTCGCCAAGAACGTCGTCGCCGCGGACCTCGCCGAACGCTGCGAGGTCCAGGTCGCGTACGCCATCGGCAAGGCCGAACCGGTCGGCCTGTTCGTCGAGACCTTCGGCACCGAGCACGTACCGCGCGCCGCGATCGAGCGGGCCATCCACGAGGTGTTCGACCTGCGCCCGGCCGCCGTCATCCGCGACCTCGACCTGCTGCGCCCCATCTACGCCCGCACCGCGGCGTACGGGCACTTCGGACGTGAGCTGCCCGACTTCACCTGGGAGCGCACCGACCGCGCCGACCGCCTCCGCGCCGCCGCGGGCCGCTGAACCGGCCGCGCCGACAGGGACGGGAGTTGCCATGCGCATCGCCGTGACCGGTTCCATCGCCACCGACCACCTCATGACGTTCCCCGGCCGGATCGTGGACCAGCTGATCCCCGACCGGCTCGACCGGGTGTCGCTGTCGTTCCTCGCCGACGACCTGGAGATACGCCGCGGCGGGGTCGCCGCCAACATCTCCTACGGCCTCGGCGGGCTGGGACTGGACCGTGCTCGTCGGCGCGGTCGGCAGCGACTTCGGCGAGTACGAGGTCTGGCTGAAGGAACACGGCGTGGACACCGGCGCCGTACACGTGTCCGCCCGGCGACAGACGGCCCGGTTCGTGTGCCTCACGGACCAGGACGCCAACCAGATCGCCGCGTTCTACGCCGGCGCCATGACCGAGGCCCGCGACATCGACCTCGGGCGCCTCGACCCGCTGCCCGACCTCGTGGTCGTGGCACCCGACGACCCCGAGGCCATGCTGCGCCACACCGCGCGCTGCCAGGCACTCGGCATCCCCTTCGCCGCCGACCCCTCCCAGCAACTCGCCCGCCTCGAGGGCGACCAGGCCCGCACCCTGCTCACCGGGGCCCGCCTGCTGTTCACCAACGAGTACGAGGCGACCCTGCTGCTGGAACGCACCGGCTGGAGCCGCGACGACGTCCTTGGCCAGGTCGGCGCCTGGATCACCACGCTCGGCGCCGACGGCGTCCGGATCGAGGCCGCCGACCGCCCGGCGCTCACCGTGCCCGCCGTCGCCGGCGTCCGCACCGCCGACCCGACCGGAGCCGGCGACGCCTTCCGCGCGGGCTTCCTCGCGGCCCTCGCCTGGGGCCTGGACAACCCGCACGCGGCCCGGCTCGGCTGCGCGCTGGCCTCGCTGGCCCTCGCCGGGGTGGGCTCCCAGACGTACACGCCCGCCCCCGCCCGGCTCACCGCCGTCCTCGCCGAGACCTACGGCACGGCGACGGCCGAAGCCGTCGCGGCACACCTGGGAGGCGCGCCATGCCGGCCGTGACGACAGACGGCGAGACCCTCCGCGAGGCGCTCGCCACCCGTGTGGTGGTGGCCGACGGAGCGATGGGCACCATGCTCCAGTCCCACGACCCGAGCATGGAAGACTTCCAGCAACTGGAGGGCTGCAACGAGGTTCTCAACGCCACCCGCCCCGACATCGTGCGCTCCGTCCACGACGCCTACCTCGCGACCGGCGTGGACTGCGTGGAGACCAACACCTTCGGCGCGAACCACACGGCACTGGCCGAGTACGACATCGCCGCCCGCGCGCACGAACTGTCGGAGGCGGGCGCCCGCATCGCCCGCGAGGCAGCCGACGCGGCCACCCGACGCACCGGACAGCGACGCTGGGTCCTCGGCTCCATGGGCCCCGGCACCAAACTCCCCACCCTCGGCCACATCGGCTACGCCACCGTCCGCGACGGCTTCCAGGCCAACGCCGAGGGCCTGCTCACCGGCGGCGCGGACGCGCTGCTGGTGGAGACCACGCAGGACCTGCTCCAGACCAAGGCCGCCGTCCTGGGCGCCCGCCGCGCCATGGACACCCTCGGCACCGACGTCCCGCTCCTGGTCTCCATGGCCTTCGAGACGACCGGCACCATGCTGCTGGGCTCCGAGATCGGCGCCGCCCTCACCGCGCTGGAGCCGCTCGGCATCGACATGATCGGCCTGAACTGCTCCACCGGCCCGGCCGAGATGACCGAGCACCTGCGCTACCTCGCCCGCCACTCCCGCATCCCCCTGCTGTGCATGCCCAACGCGGGGCTCCCCGTCCTCACCAAGGACGGCGCACACTTCCCGCTCGGCCCGGAAGGGCTGGCCGACGCGCAGGAGACGTTCGTCCGCGAGTACGGCATCGCCTTGGTCGGCGGCTGCTGCGGCACCACGCCCGAGCACCTGCGCCGGCTCGTCGAGCGCGTGCGCGGCCTGACCCCCGCCGAACGCGCCCCCAGCCCGAGCCCGGTGCGGCGTCGTTGTACCAGACGGTCCCCTTCCGGCAGGACACGTCGTACCTGGCGATCGGTGAGCGGACCAACGCCAACGGTTCGAAGAAGTTCCGTGAGGCGATGCTGGAGGGCCGCTGGGACGACTGCGTGGAGATGGCCCGGGACCAGATCCGCGAGGGCGCGCACATGCTCGACCTGTGTGTGGACTACGTCGGCCGCGACGGGGTGGCCGACATGGAGGAGCTGGCGGGGCGGTTCGCGACCGCGTCGACACTGCCGGTCGTGCTGGACTCCACCGAGGTCGAGGTCGTGCAGGCCGGGCTGGAGAAGCTCGGCGGGCGCGCGGTGATCAACTCGGTGAACTACGAGGACGGCGACGGCCCCGACTCCCGCTTCGCGAAGGTCACGGCGCTGGCTCGGGAGCACGGCGCGGCGCTGATCGCGCTGACCATCGACGAGGAGGGCCAGGCCCGCACCGCCGAGAAGAAGGTCGAGATCGCCGAGCGGCTCATCGACGACCTCACCGGCAACTGGGGCATCCACGAGTCGGACATCCTCGTCGACTGCCTGACGTTCACCATCTGCACCGGCCAGGAGGAGTCCCGGGGCGACGGGATCGCCACCATCGAGGGCATCCGGGAGCTGAAGAGGCGGCACCCGGACGTGCAGACCACGCTCGGCCTGTCGAACATCTCCTTCGGTCTCAACCCGGCCGCCCGGATCCTGCTGAACTCCGTGTTCCTGGACGAGTGCGTCAAGGCGGGTCTGGACTCGGCGATCGTGCACGCCTCGAAGATCCTGCCGATCGCCCGGTTCGACGAGGAGCAGGTCACCACCGCGCTGGACCTGATCTATGACCGGCGCGGTGAGGGCTACGACCCGCTGCAGAAGCTCATGGCGCTGTTCGAGGGGGCCACCGCCAAGTCTCTCAGGGCGTCCAAGGCCGAGGAGCTGGCGGCGCTGCCGCTGGACGAGCGGCTCAAGCGGCGCATCATCGACGGTGAGCGCAACGGTCTGGAGCAGGACCTGGACGAGGCCCTGCGGGAGCGTCCGGCGCTGGAGATCGTGAACGAGACCCTGCTGGACGGCATGAAGGTGGTCGGTGAGCTGTTCGGCTCCGGCCAGATGCAGCTGCCGTTCGTGCTGCAGTCCGCCGAGGTGATGAAGACCGCGGTGGCGCACCTGGAACCGCACATGGAGAAGACGGACGACGACGGCAAGGGCACCATCGTGCTCGCCACGGTCCGCGGTGACGTCCACGACATCGGCAAGAACCTCGTCGACATCATCCTGTCCAACAACGGCTACAACGTCGTCAACCTCGGTATCAAGCAGCCGGTCTCCGCGATCCTGGAGGCGGCCGACGAGCACAGGGCCGACGTCATCGGCATGTCCGGGCTCCTGGTCAAGTCCACGGTGATCATGAAGGAGAACCTGGAGGAGCTCAACCAGCGCAAGCTGGCCGCCGACTACCCCGTCATCCTCGGCGGCGCCGCCCTCACCCGCGCCTACGTCGAACAGGACCTCCACGAGATCTACGACGGCGAGGTCCGCTACGCCCGCGACGCCTTCGAAGGCCTGCGCCTCATGGACGCCCTGATCGGCATCAAGCGCGGCGTCCCCGGCGCCAAGCTGCCCGACCTCAAGCAGCGCAGGGTGCGGGCAGCCACCGTCCAGGTCGAGGAGCGGCCCGAGATGGGCCACGTCCGGTCCGAGGCCGCCACCGACAATCCCGTGCCGGAGCCGCCGTTCTGGGGCACGCGGGTCGTCAAGGGCATCCAGCTCAAGGAGTACGCGTCTTGGCTGGACGAGGGGGCGTTGTTCAAGGGCCAGTGGGGGCTGAAGCAGGCCCGTACCGGGGAGGGGCCCTCGTACGACGAACTGGTCGAGACCGAGGGCCGGCCGCGGCTGCGCGGCCTCCTCGACCGGCTCCAGACGGACAACCTGCTGGAGGCGGCCGTCGTCTACGGCTACTTCCCCTGCGTCTCCAAGGACGACGACCTCATCGTCCTCGACGACGACGGCAACGAGCGCACCCGGTTCAGCTTCCCGCGCCAGCGCCGCGGCCGTCGGCTCTGCCTGGCCGACTTCTTCCGCCCCGAGGAGTCCGGCGAGACCGACGTCGTCGGCTTCCAGGTCGTCACCGTCGGCTCCCGCATCGGCGAGGAGACCGCCCGTCTCTTCGAGGCCAACGCCTACCGCGACTACCTCGAACTGCACGGCCTGTCCGTACAGCTCGCCGAGGCCCTCGCCGAGTACTGGCACGCGCGCGTCCGCACCGAACTCGGCATCGCGGCGGACGATCCGAGCGCGCTGGACGGCATGCTGCGCACCGAGTACCAGGGCTGCCGCTACTCACTGGGCTACCCGGCCTGCCCCGACCTGGCGGACCGGGCGAAGATCGCCGACCTGCTCCGACCGGAGCGCATCGGCGTCCACCTGTCCGAGGAGTTCCAGCTCCATCCCGAGCAGTCCACCGACGCCCTCGTCGTCCACCACCCCGAGGCGAACTACTTCAACGCGGGAGGCCGCGCGTGACGACCTTCTCCTTCGAGTTCTTCCCGCCGAAGACCGCCACCGGCGAGCGGACCCTGTGGCAGGCGATCCGCCGAGTGGAGCCCCTGCGCCCGGACTTCGTCTCCGTCACCTACGGCGCCGGCGGCTCCTCCCGGGCCCGGACCATCGAGGTCACCCGGCGCATCGTGGCGGAGACGACCCTGCGCCCCGTCGCACACCTCACCGCCGTGGGCCACTCGGTCGCCGAGCTGCGCCAGATCATCGGCGCCTACGCGGACGCCGGCATCAAGGACGTCCTCGTCCTGCGCGGCGATCCCCCCGGCGACCCCCGAGGGCCGTGGGTGCCGCACCCGGACGGCTTCACCCACGCCTGCCAGCTGGTCGAACTCGTTCGCTCCCTGGGCGACTTCACCATCGGCGTCGCCGCCTTCCCCGAGCGGCACCCGCGCTCGCCCGACTGGGACACCGACATCCGGCACTTCGTGGCCAAGTGCCGCGCCGGCGCCGACTACGCCATCACGCAGATGTTCTTCCACGTCGAGGACTGCCTGCGGCTGCGCGACCGGGTGGCCGCGGCCGGCTGCGACATCCCGATCGTCCCCGAGATCATGCCCGCCACCGACGTACGCCAGATCCGCCGCTTCGCCGAACTGAGCGACGCCGCCTTCCCCGAGGACCTGGCCCACCGTCTGGAAGCCGCCCGCGACGACCGCGCCGCGGGCCACCGCATCGGCGTCGAGTACGCCACCGACATGGCCGAACGCCTCCTCGCACAGGGCGCGCCCGGTCTGCACTACATCACCCTGAACAGGTCCACCGCGGCCCTGGACATCCACCGTAACGTCATCAGTTCAAGGAGCATTCGTGTCACCTGAGTTCGCGGATTTCAAGGTCGCCGACCTGTCGCTGGCCGCGTTCGGCCGCAAGGAGATCACCCTCGCCGAGCACGAGATGCCCGGACTGATGGCGATCCGCGAGGAGTACGCCGAGGCCCGGCCGCTGGCCGGCGCCCGCATCACCGGGTCCCTGCACATGACGGTGCAGACCGCCGTCCTCATCGAGACCCTGGTCGCCCTGGGCGCGGAGGTGCGCTGGGCGTCCTGCAACATCTTCTCCACCCAGGACCACCCGGCCGCCGCCATAGCCGCCGCCGGCATCCCGGTCTTCGCCTGGAAGGGCGAGACCCTCCAGGAGTACTGGTGGTGCACGGAACAGGCCCTGACCTGGCCCGACAGCCCCACCGGCGGCCCGAACATGATCCTGGACGACGGCGGTGACGCCACCACCCTCGTCCACCAGGGCGTCGAGTACCTCAAGACCGGCGAGCTGCCAGGGGCCGACAACGAGGAACTGGCGGCCGTGGCCGCCCTGCTGAAGGAGAGCACCCTCGACTGGACCGGCATCGCCGCGCAGATCCGCGGGGTGACGGAGGAGACCACGACCGGTGTCCACCGCCTGTACGAGATGCACCGCGAGGGGTCGCTCCTGTTCCCGGTGATCAACGTGAACGACGCGGTGACGAAGTCGAAGTTCGACAACAAGTACGGCTGCCGCCACTCCCTGATCGACGGCATCAACCGCGCCACGGACGTGCTGATCGGCGGCAAGACCGCGGTCGTCTGCGGTTACGGCGACGTGGGCAAGGGTTGCGCGGAGTCGCTGCGGGGCCAGGGCGCCCGCGTGGTCGTCACCGAGATCGACCCGATCTGCGCGCTGCAGGCGGCGATGGACGGCTACCAGGTCACCACGCTGGACAAGGTCGTCGACCAGGCCGACATCTTCATCACGACCACCGGCAACAAGGACGTCGTCATGGCCGCGGACATGGCCAGGATGAAGCACCAGGCGATCATCGGCAACATCGGCCATTTCGACAACGACATCGACATGGCCGGCCTCGCCAAGGTCCCAGGCATCGTCAAGGACGAGGTCAAGCCGCAGGTCCACACGTGGACCTACCCCGACGGCAAGGTCCTCATCGTGCTGTCCGAGGGCCGCCTGCTGAACCTGGGCAACGCCACCGGCCACCCGTCGTTCGTGATGTCCAACTCGTTCGCGGACCAGACCCTGGCCCAGATCGAGCTGTTCACCAAGCCCGACGCGTACGAGACGGGCGTCCACGTGCTGCCCAAGCACCTGGACGAGAAGGTGGCCCGCCTCCACCTCGACGCCCTCGGCGTCAAGCTCACCACGCTCCGCCCGGAGCAGGCCGAGTACATCGGCGTCGAGCCCGAGGGCCCGTACAAGCCGGACCACTACCGCTACTGACGACACCGGGCGAAGGCCCGTCGCTGCTGTCCGGAGACAGCGGCGGCGGGCCTTCGCGGATCGTGGAGCGGGGCGCGTCGTGTGCGGTTGCCGACCGGGGGCGCGGGCGGTGGCCCGCGCTGTCGCGGGGCGGATTACTTCCCGTCGCGGTTGAAGGTCGAGGTGGACCAGAAGTAGCCGAGGACGGACAGGGCCAGGCACCAGACGACGGCGAGCCAGCCGTTGTGGCCGATCTCGGTGCCCAGGAGCAGGCCGCGCAGGGTCTCGATGGCCGGCGTGAAGGGCTGGTACTCGGCGACCGGCTGGAACCAGCCCGGCATCGAGTCGACCGGCACGAAGGCGCTGGACAGCAGCGGCAGCAGGATCAGCGGCATGGCATTGTTGCTGGCGGCCTCGGCGTTGGGGCTGACCAGACCCATGCCCACCGCGATCCAGGTGAGCGCCAGCGTGAAGAGGGCGAGCAGCCCGAAGGCGGCCAGCCACTCCAGGGCGGTGGCGTCGGTGGACCGGAAGCCGATGGCCACGCCGACGGCGCCGACGAGGACCACGCTCAGGATCGACTGCAGGACGCTGCCGGCGACGTGCCCGACGAGGATCGAGGGCCGGTGGATGGCCATGGTGCGGAAGCGGGCGATGATGCCCTCGGTCATGTCGTTGGAGACGGAGACCGCGGTGCCGATGACGGTGGAGCCGATGGTCATCAGCAGCAGACCGGGGACGATGTAGGCGATGTAGGCGGAGCGGCCGCCGCCGCCGATGCCCGCGCTCATGGTGTCGCCGAAGATGTAGACGAACAGCAGGAGCAGCATGATCGGCGTGAGCAGCAGGTTCAGGGTGAGCGACGGGTAGCGGCGCGCATGGAGCAGGTTGCGGCGCAGCATCGTGTTCGAGTCGCGCACGGCGAGGGACACGGAGCTCATCGGACAGCCTCCTTCGGCTGGGTGGGGACGCCGGCGCCGCTGGTCAGGGCGAAGAACACGTCGTCGAGGTCGGGGGTGTGGACGGTCAGTTCGTCGGCCTCGATGCCGGCGGAGTCCAGCCAGTCGAGGATGGAGCGCAGCTCGCGCTGGCTGCCGTCGCTCGGGATCTGCAGGGCGAGCGCGTCGTCGTCGGGGGTCGCCTGGTTCAGCGCGAGGGCGGCGGCCTGGTAGGCGACGGGGTCGGTGAAGCGGAGCCGGACGTGGCCGCCGGGCACGAGGCGCTTGAGTTCGGCGGCGGTGCCCTCGGCGGCGATCTTTCCGTCGTTCAGGACGGCGATGCGGTCGGCGAGTTCGTCGGCCTCCTCCAGGTACTGCGTGGTGAGGAAGACGGTGACGCCGTCGGAGACCAGCTCGCGGATGATGCCCCACATGTTGTGCCGGGAACGCGGGTCCAGACCGGTGGTGGGCTCGTCCAGGAAGATGATCCGCGGGCTGCCGACCAGCGTCATCGCGATGTCCAGGCGGCGCTTCATACCGCCCGAGTAGGTCGACGCGGGCTTCTTCGCAGCCTCCACCAGGTCGAAGCGCTCCAGCAGTTCGGCCGTCACCCGCCGTCCCTCCTGCTTCGACAGGTGGTGCAGGTCGGCCATGAGGAGCATGTTCTCCTCACCAGTGATCAGACCGTCCACGGCGGAGAACTGTCCGGTGACACCGATCGCGGCACGCACCGCCTGCGGGGCGGCGGCGACGTCGTGGCCCGCGACCTGGGCCTGTCCGCCGCCGGCGGAGATGAGGGTGGAGAGGATCTGCACGGTGGTGGTCTTGCCGGCCCCGTTCGGACCGAGCAGGGAGAAGATCGTTCCCTCGGGGACGATCAGGTCGACGCCGTCGAGCACGGTCTTGTCGCCGTACGACTTGCGCACCCCGTTCGCTGCGATGGCCGGCTGGGTCATGAGGAGAGCTCCTTCTACAGGCTGCGGGCGGTGATGTCGCCGTAGGCGGTGGTGGCGTGGATGGTGAGGGCGGCGTCGGGTCCGTCGGTGTTGTTGAGGCTGTTGTCGATGCGGCCGTGCGTGGTGCCGGCGTCGAGGGTGGCGGAGGTGCCGCGGGCGGCGCCGACGGTGATGTCGCCGTGCTCGGTGCGCAGGGTGACGCTGCCGCGTAGGGCTTCGGTGACGCGCAGGTCGCCCTTCTGGGTGCTGATCTCGGCGGGGCCGTTGAGGCGGTGGACGGTGACGTCGCCGGCGGCGAGGATGAGCCGGGCGCCCTCGGCTTCGGCGAGGTCGACGGAGGCCCGGGCGCTGTCGAGCGCGACGTGGCCGAGCCGACCGGTGCCGTGCAGCTGTATGTCGGCGGCCTTGGCCTCGACGCGGGAGCCGGCGGGCAGGTGGACGGTCACCTCTACGGTTCCGGAGGAGCCGAGGACCTGGTTCTTCGCGGTGGGGGCGTCGATGCGCAGGGTGCCGTCGGTGCAGGTGACCGTGGTCTGTTCGGCGGCCGTCACGTCGCGGCTCCTGGAGGCGTCGGCGGGCAGGACCTCCACAGTGGTGTCGGTCTGTTCGGCGGCGATGAACCGGACGCGTCCCGCGGGGATGTCGAGGACGGCCGCGACGGGGGCGGGGGTGTCGAACTTCTGCATCGTGCACTCCTTCTTCTGCATCGTGCGCTCTTGCGACCCGATGTTTCTGATGATGGAAACGCTACGTTGCATTCATGGATCTGGCAACACAGTTGTTGCGCGAAGTCGCCATAACTGCAGGTAGATTCGGGTAAATCATTGCAATGGAACTGGACTTAATGCAACAGTGCCCCCTTGGGTCCGTTGCAATGAATTGGGGGTGAACGCTATATCGGGGCCACCGGGAGCACGGAGGGGACCGCGATGCGGGCAGAAGGGCCCACCCAGGGGGAGCCGGACCGGGCGGGTGAGGGTGTGGCGCCGGCCCAGGACATCGGCGTGCTCGGCGTACGGCAGGGACCGGACGGCGTACGGCAGGGCACGGCACGGGGCGTGGACGCCGGGCGGCCGGGCGGTGGAGGGATCGGCGTACCGGTGGGGGACGGTGCCGCGCGGCGCGGGCTCTTCGCGCCGCGACGGCTGCGGGACGCGACCGGTGCCGGAAGTCGGGGTCGCCATGGGATCAGTGAACCGGAGGCCCGCGGCCGGGACCATCGGCCTCGGCCGGACCTCGACCAGATCTCAAGCGGCCTTGCGGGCCCCGGCGTTCGGGGCCCCTCGGTTCCCGCGGCGCCGCGGTGTCCCCCGAAACCGGAACCGGCCCCGGACCCGCCGTCTCAGTGCACGAGGTCCCTCTCGTGCTCCGGCGCGCTCCGCGGCGCGGGCGACGACGGCGGACCGGACGGCAGCCGCCGCTGCAATTGCTCGCCCTCGACGTCCACGTTGGGCAGCACCCGGCCGAGCCACTTCGGCAGCCACCAGGCGGCGTCGCCGAGCAGCGAGTGCACGGCGGGCACGATCGCCATCCGGACCACGAAGGCGTCGAACAGGACGGCCGAGGCGAGGCCGAAGCCCATCATCGCGACCAGGTCGTCGTCCTCCACGACGAAGCCCGAGAAGACGCTGATCATGATGACCGCGGCGGCGGCGACCACCCGCCCGCTGTGGTGGAAGCCGGAGACGGCGGCCTCCTTGGCCCGGACGCCGTGGACGTACGCCTCACGCATCCGCGTGACCAGGAAGACCTCGTAGTCCATGGCGAGGCCGAAGACCACACCGATCATGAAGATCGGCATCGTCGTCATGATGGGGCCGGTCTGCTCGATGCCGAAGAAGTCGGCGGCCCACCCCCACTGGAACACCGCGACCAGCGCGCCCAGGGCCGCACTCACCGAGAGCAGGAAGCCGAGCGCGGCCTTCAGCGGGACCAGGAGCGAGCGGAACACCAGGAGCAGCAGCAGGAAGGCCAGGCCCACCACCAGGGCCAGGTAGGGCAGCAGCGCGTCGGACAGGGTCTGCGAGAAGTCGATGAACAGCGCGGTCTGGCCGGTCACCAGGATCTCGGTGGCACCCGCGGACGCGCCGAGCGAAGCGGCCCGCGCGCGGATGTCCTTGACGAGCTGTTCGGTCCTGGCGTCGGTCGGGCCGGTCTCGGGGACGACGCTGAGGATGGCTGTGTCGCCCGCCTTGTTGGCGTTGGCCTCGGAGACCGAGGCGACGCCCGCGGTCTTCCTCAGCTCCTTGCCGACCTTGTCGCCGGCGGCGGCCGCGTCCGCGCCCTCGACGGTCACCGTCAGCGGGCCGTTGAAGCCGGGGCCGAAGGAGTCGGACAGCAGGTCGTACGCCTTGCGCTGGGTGGTGTCGGCCGCCATCGTGCCCTCGCCGGGCAGGCCGAGCTCCAGTTTGGTGGCGGGCAGGGCGAGCGCGCCGAGGCCGGCCACCGCGACGACGAGGACGACGACCGGGCGGCGCACCACGAACGAGGCCCAGCGGGTGGACAGGTTCGGCTTGGTCCGCGCGGCCAGCATCGCGGCCTTCTTCTCACTCTTGCGCAGCTTGCGCGCCGACAGCGGCTTCTTGGCCTGGACGAGCCGCCGGTCCGCGACCCGTAGCACCCGGCGCGGCGCGAAGCCGAGCAGGGCGGGCACGAAGGTGACCGCGATCAGTACGGCGACGGCGACCGTACCCGCCGCGGCGAGGCCCATCTTGGTGAGGATCGGGATGTCGACGACGGCGAGGCCGGCCAGCGCGATGATGACCGTGAGCCCGGCGAAGACGACGGCCGAACCGGCCGTGCCGGTCGCGACGCCCGCCGCCTCCTGGGGCGCGCGGCCCTCGGCGATCTCGGCCCGGTAGCGGGAGACGACGAACAGGGCGTAGTCGATGCCGACCGCGAGGCCGATCATCATCGCCAGCGTCCCGGTCGTGGCGGACAGCCCGAGGGCGCTGCCGAGCGCGGCGATGGCGGAGGTGCCGACGGCGACCCCGATCAGGGCCGTGAGCAGGGGCATGCCGGCGGCGATCAGCGAGCCGAAGGTGAGGAAGAGGACGACGGCGGAGATCAGCACGCCGATCTGCTCACCGGTGCCGGACATGGTCTGCTCGACCATGACCGCGTCCCCGCCCGCCTCGACGGTCAGACCGCCCTCGCGGGCCCGGTCGGTGGCCGCGGTGAGCGCGTCCCGGGCCTCGTCGGTGAGGTCGGGCGCGGCGACCTCGTAGGTCACCACGGTGTAGGCGGTACGACCGTCCTCGCTGACCGAGCCGGCCGTGAACGGGTCGGCGACGCCCGCCACCTGGGGGGCCTTGCCGAGTTCGCCGACGAGCGCGCCGATCGCTGCCTTCTCGGCGTCGATGCTTCCGCCCTCGGGCACGCGAACCACCACACGGGCGGTGGCGCCGTCGGTGCCGGAGTCCGGGAACTTCTCCTCGAGCAGGTCGAACGCCTTCTGCGACTCGGTGCCCGGCATCGAGAACCGGTCGGTGGGCGGTGCGGGCGCGGACGCGGCCGCGGCACCGACGCCGCAGACGATCAGTACCCACAGCAGGGTGACGAGGCCGCGACGCCGGAAGGCGAAGCGGCCGAGCGCGTACAGGAAGGTAGCCACGGGAAACCGCACTTCCATCGGATGAGGGGGGCGATGAGCAGGGTGATGAGAGGCGTGACGGGGAACGCGTGCGGCCGGCCGTTGCCGTACGGGCATGACGGCCGGGCGGACGGCTCCGTCACACGGACACGTTGACCCAGCCGGGATCCGCGCGGCCGGATCCTCCACGGGAGAAGGACAGATCCTCGAGCGGACGTCGAGCGCACGAACCGGTTTCGGCCGTTGACCGTACGGGACTTCGCGGACGCGCCTACGCGACCGCGAGGACGGGGGAGGCCGCCGCCCCCTGCCGCGCCGAGGGCCGTACGGCACGGGCGGGGCGGCCGGCGAAGACGTACAGGCGCAGGACGAGGAAGCGGCCCGCGCCGGCGAGGGCCGAGGCGCCGAGATAGACGAGGTGCTCGGTCGGCAGGCCGGCGGAGGGCTGCACCAGGTGCAGGACGTGGACGGCGATGCCGGTCGCGAGGAAGGCGGCGGTCGCCGAGCCCGCGGACTGCCAGTGCTCCCGCCATCCGGCGCCGCGCCCCTTGGCGAAGGTGAAGCGGGCGTGGAGCTCCGTGCACAGCAGGGTGGAGAGGATGGTGACGATGGCGTTCGAGACCACCCAGGGCATCGTCACGGCCAGCAGCGGTACGGCGAAGCTGGAGAGGACTCCGACACCGCCGCCGGAGATCACGAACCGTACGAACGAGGCGATCGGCCCGGGACCGGCCGAAGCCGCCACCGCGCACCTCTTTCCGGGCAGCGGCTTCATGGTGGTGTCCTATCTATTGATGTCCTTCCTGGTGTCGGGGGCTGCTACAGGCTGCGGGCAGTGATGTCGCCGTAGGCGGTGGTGGCGTGGATGGTGAGGGCGGCGTCGGGTCCGTCGGTGTTGTTGAGGCTGTTCTGGATGCGGCCGTAGCTGGTGCCGGCGTCGAGGGTGGCGGAGGTGCCGCGGGCGGCGCCGACGGTGATGTCGCCGTGCTCGGTGCGCAGGGTGACGCTGCCGCGTACGGCTTCGGTGACGCGGAGGTCGCCCTTCTGGGTGCTGATCTCGGCGGGGCCGTTCAGGCGGTGGACGGTGACGTCGCCGGCGGCGAGGGCGAGGCGGGCGTTCGCGGCCTCGTCGAGCTTGACCGTGCCCTGCGCGGCCTCGAGGACGACGTCGCCGAGGCGTCCGACGCCCCGCAGTTCGGCGCTGGCGGCCTTCGCCTCGACGTGGGATCCGACGGGCAGCTGGACGGTCACCTCGATGACTCCGGAAGGACCCATGAGCCGGTTCCTGGCCGCCGGGGCCTCGACGCGCAGGACACCGTCGGCGTAGGCGACCGTGGTCTGCTCCGCCGCCTTCACGTCGCGGCTCCTGGAGGCGCTGGCGGGCAGGATCTCGACGGTGGTGTCGGTCCGGTCGGCGGCGATGAACCGGAGGTGCCCGGCGGGGATGTCGATGACGGCCGCGACGGGGGCGGGGGTGTCGAACCTCTGCGTCGCGCTCTTGTCCAGCTGCATCGTGCACTCCTTCGGTTCGTTGTTTCTGATGATGGAAACGCTACGTTGCGTTCATAGATCTAGCAACATGCTCGTCGCACAGGTTCGACATTTGCGCAGGTAGTTGACAGGAAAACGTTGCAATGGCGTTAAAGCTAATGCAACTTCCCCGATCTCTTTCGTTGCAATAGGCTGCGATTGAACGCTATGGTGGAAGACGTGATGGTGGCAGACACCACGGAACACGTGAGGAGACCGCGATGCCGGGAGGCAGGCTCACCCAGCAGGAACGCCAGCAGATCGCGCTGGGACTGGCCGACGGCCTCGCCTACGCCGAGATCGCCAGGCGCCTGGACCGCCCCACCTCGACGATCACGCGCGAGGTGATGCGCAACGGCGGCCCCACCTCCTACCGCGCCGACCTGGCCCACCGCGCCACCGAACACCGCGCACACCGCCGCCGGCAGACCGCGCCCCGCGATCCCAGGACGCCGGCGCAGCCCCACGGGCGCGACGCCGAGGCGGTGCGCGAGTACGAGGAGGTGTTCACCACCGTCGTCATGGCCTCCGGCATGCCCAAGATGATGGCCCGGGTGCTGGCCTGCCTCTGCCTCACCGACTCGGGCAGCCTCACCGCCTCCGACCTCGCCCAGCGCCTCCAGGTCAGCCCGGCGTCCGTGTCCAAGGCGATCGCGTTCCTGGAGAGCCAGGGCTTCGTCCGCCGCGAACGCGACGACCGCCGCCGCGAGCGCTACGTCGTCGACGACGACGTCTGGTACCAGTCGATGATGGCCAGCGCCCGGTCCATCGCCCAGGTCGTCGAGACCGCCCGGCAGGGCGTCGGCGTCCTCGGCTCCCACACCCCGGCCGGTGCCCGCCTGGAGAACATCGCCCGCTTCCTGGACTTCGTCTCCGAGAGCACCGCCCGCGCCGCGGAACAGGCCCGCGACGTCCTCTACACCAAGCCCGAGCACCTCACGTCCGGGACGACCTCGGACGGCGCCGCCTGAGCCACGTCCCACCTGCCCCCACCCCTCACCACCCCTGCGCGTCCGGCGCGCACGATCGCCGTGCAGGCGTCCCTGGGCCCACCGGAGCCTCACCACAGACCCGCTGAAGCCTCGCTGGAAGCTCGTCGCAGAACCCCGGAAGCCCGCCCCCGCCTCGCCACGGAGCGGCCGGGACGGCTCAACCGGCCCACTGCGCCGCACGCGTGAGAAGGGCCGTACCCGACGCCCGGACCTGGACGCAGTCCTGGCCGCGGGGCGCCTGTGCCACACGGCCGTGGTGGTCGACGGCACCCCCATGGCCGCCCCCACCGCGTAGGGCGCCTGAACGAGGCTGTGGCCGGCCACGGACCCATGGACGTAGAGGGTGTCGGCGGTCGCGCCGTACGGTGCGCAGAGCGTCCAGCGCATGCCCGAGGCGTTCGTCGGCGAGCTCGTAGCGGGTGCGCCGGCCCACCGGAACCGCGATGACCAGGACGCAGTCGCGCAGGCACGCCAGGTGGTTCGACAGCCGGGTCCAGCAGCCGCACGTCGCGTGCATCCTGACCGGCGCCAAGGGCATCGAGGACCGCTCGCGTCCCCGCACGATCCGCGGCCGCGAGCTGACCACCGGAGTCGTGCTCGGCATCGCGCGCCTGGTCGACTGCCACCAGGACCCCGAGGGCTCTGCTGGCAGGTTCGGCTGTCTGAAGTTGCGCAATGAGTGCCAGCCAATGGCTCGGTGCGCCCGCTTTGTTCACGCCCTCGGGACTGGCACCGTCGACAAGCCTGAGAGCCGTGTTCGGTGGTTCGACGAGACCACTCTCCGCTCTCTGTGACGATCGATGTGTTGTGGGACGTGCAAGGGCTGCGGTCCTAGGATGCGAGATCGCATCTACCACCCGTGGGGGACAAGTTGAGAGAGCTGGTCTGTGTCGCACCAGAGGTCCGGGACCGGTTCGTCGTTCGATTCGGAGCCGAGGTGCTGGCCTGGTGTGATGAGTTGCCGGCTCTCGTGGACGAACTCGCTGTCCGCTGGGATCTGGCACTGGTCGCGGCGGGTGGAGGGGGCACCTCGCGGGTGTTCCGCTGCTTCAAGCGGGACACCGGCACCTGGGCGTGGTTGAAAGTCACGCCGGATCCCGCGATTGCCCGGGAAGAAGCTGAAGCTCTACGGGTCTGGGCAAGGACGCCGTCGGTTGTCACGCTGCTGACACACGATCTGGCAGCCGGGGCCCTGCTTCTGGAGGATGTGGAGCCGGGAGTGCAGGTGAGCCGACGTGCATGGAAGGTGGCGGAGGTCGCGGCGCTGCTGCGGGACCTGCGGGACCCTGCTCCCGCGCCGGGTGAGCACTCGGTATTGCGGCCTCTCTCACACCGCGTCGACGTCATGTTCGACCTGACCGACCGCAGGCTGGCGGCGGGCGACGTGAACGATCCGGCTGCCTCGAAGGTGCTCTGGCGGGCGCGAGCGGCAGCTCGGGAACTCGCAGGCACTGGCCCTGTGGGACTCGTGCACGGCGATCTTCATCCTGCCAACGTGCTGTCTGGTCTGGGCGCCCGCTTGATCGCGATTGATCCGAGGCCGACGTGGGGCGACCCGGACTTCGACGCTGTGGACTGGGCGCTTGAAGGAGTTGTTGCTCCAGCGGCGCTGGAGCAAAGGATCGAGGAGCTGGCGGCGCTGGTTCCTGGCATGTCTCCTCATCGTGTGCTGGGTTGGTGCCGAGCCCTGGCCGCCCTCGTGGCGGTCCCCAGAATGTGTGCGGGGCGGGCGGACGCAGAGACTCGGTTCCTCATGGCTCTGGCTGACACCTGTGATGTTTCCCCGTGATCTTGGACACTCGATGGTTATGCCGCGAGGGTGTGTCGGTGCCGTTGCCGGGTCTCGGCCGGGGTCAGGTAGCCGAAGACCTTGTGTCTGCGCAGTCGGCGGCGGTTGTAGAACGTCTCGATGAAATCGAAGACGTCGGCACGGGCGGTGGCCCGGTCGGGCCAGACGCGGGTGCCAATCTTTTCTTTGAGCAGGGCCCAGGGGCCTTGACCCCGGATCCTGGACACCCGAGACACTTGGATCTTGAAGGTCCAGGAGAACGGATGTCCCGTGGTCATGAAGCACTACCCGCCTGAGTTCAAGGCGGACGCGGTCGCGCTGTACGAGTCGCGGCCCGGGGCGACGATCAAGTCGGTCGCCGCTGATCTGGGGGTCAACCCGGAGACGCTGAGGAACTGGATCCGGGCGGCCGGTGCCGCCCGTCCCCGTGGCCGCCGCCCGGAGGGTCCGGCGGTGCCGGAGTCTTCGCTTCAGGCAGAGCTCGCCGCCGCGCGGAAGAAGATCCGCGAGCTGGAGGAGGAACGCGAGCTCCTGCGGAAGGCCGCGAAGTATTTCGCCGGGGAGACGCGCTGGTGAACCGCTTCCAGTTCGTCTGCGACCACCAGCGCCGATACGGCGTGAAGCGGTTGTGCCAGGTCCTGGGCATCGCCCGCTCCAGCTTCTACTACTGGCGCCGGACCGCACCGGACCGGGCGGCCCGCCGGGCGGCCGACGCCCAGCTCGCCGCACGGATCCAAACCGTCCACCGGCCCGGGTTCGACGTAATTCGGCAGTCTGGAGAGGCGAATCTGGGGCCTGACCTGGGTGGACATGCGTGTGTCCGCCTGGAGGGCGTGTCTCTAGGCGGTGGTGTTCTCGCTGGTCAGCGAGGTGTGGGCTGAAGTGAGACGACCTGCTTGGGGGCGGGGATGTCCAGCTTCGCGAGTAGGTCGCGCTGAGGCTTGGTCAGGGTGGTGACCTGCTGGAACGTGCCGGTGCGGCCGGTGAAGGTGCCCAGATGGAGGCGGTCGAGTTCGCGTCGGATGTGCGGCCAGGTCTTGCCGGTGGTGGTCTCGGTGATCCGGATGAGGAGGAGGGCGAGCCAGCAGAGGATGACGTGGGCTCGGATGCGTTCTTCGAGGCGGTGGTAGACGGGCCGCAGGTCGATGATCTGCTTCATGTCGCGCCAGCCGCGCTCGACTTCGAGCAGTTGCTTGTAGCCCAGCGCGATGTCCTCGGCGCTCAGGTGGGGGTCCGAGCAGCGCAGGAGGTACTTCCCGTCGAGGTTCTCCTCCGCCTTGATCTTCGCCTGGTCGACGCGGAGCTTGCCGGCCGGGGTAGCGCGAAGGTAGCGGTTCAGGCCGGGCTTGTCGGCGATCTTCCCGCGTAGTTCACCCCGCTTGAAGTCGCTGAGCTTGTCGGTGTCGGCGATCAAGCCGGCCAGCTGGGCGACGAGTTGTTCGCGCATGTGCCGGTCACGCTCGGCCGCTTCAGGGTTGTGGCAGATGACGAACCGGTCGGTGTCGGATATCCGCACCTCCTTGACGCGCATGTTCTCGCCGACGTCCTGGTAGCGGCCCTGGCGGGACAGGGCGGCCTGCACCTCGGGACTTCCGGAGCGGAGCTTCTCGCCGATGATGTAGGCGTGGTCGCCCTTGCGCAGGTAGCGGCGGTTGGCGGCGGAGGAGAAACCGCGGTCTGCCACCCACACGATCTTGGACAGGGTCCAGTCCCGCATCTCGTCCTTGACCTGCCGGATCAGCGTCTGGTCGGAGGTGTTGCCCGGCCAGCACCAGCAGCGGACCGGGATGCCGTCCCTGGTGACGGCCATGCCGATCACGATCTGCGGCAGGTCGTCGCGGGAGTCCTTCGACTTGCCGTAGGTCCGAAACCCGGCCTGCCTGGCCTCGTTGTCGTCCACATCGTCGGCGTCCAGGCGCCGGCCCGCGTCGTTGCGGGCGAGGGGCTCGTCGGGCTCCTCCAGTTCGAAGTAGGTGCTGGTGGTATCGAAGAACAGCAGGTCGACCTCCAGGTTCAGCAGGTTCGCGACCTCGTCGAACACCTGCTTCTCCAAGTCGTCCTGCACCTCGTGCAGCCAGTCCATCGCCCGGTAGCAGGGCTGTTCGCCGGTCTCGGCCAGGCCGTCGATGTGCACGTCGTTCGTGATCCACTCCGCCGCCGCGAGCTTCGACGACGGGGCCAGCGCCCGGTTGGCGACCAGGGCGAACAGCACCCGCTCGGTCGCGGTCATGTCCCGGCGCCGGCCTCGCTTGGGCTGCCCGACCCGGCCCACGATCTGGTCGATCCGCAGCCGGCGCCACAGCTGGTCGAGCACATAGGCGCCGCCGAACGGCACCGAGGAGACGAACTCCAGGTCCGACGCCGCGGTTGCGGCCAGCGCGTCGCCCGGCTCCAGCAGCTTCGATAGAGACATGACCAGACGCCTGACCGCCTCGCGGTCCAGGTCGTCCTCGCGGCCGAAGGTGAACAGCACCTTCGGCACCGCCCGCCCCTTCACCGGATCCCACTCGTTGTGGGCCAGATGCAGGTACCGGACCGTGCCGGACTTGTTCTCCCGCTTCGTCGTCCTCACGTACATGGATCCAGACGATAGGCCGAAGTAGCAGGCCAACACAGGTGAATCAAGAAAGTCGTGTCTCTAGGCCATTCCAGCCGTTTGCGCCGTCCGCGCCCCGATGACCTGCACCTTCAGCCCGCAAGAGCCTCCAGGACCCTCGAATTACGTCGAACCCAGGACCGGGAGTCGGACGGCACCTACGGTGTCCCCAGGATCACCGCCGAGCTCCGCGAGGACGGTGAGCGCGTCAACCACAAGCGCGTCGCCCGCCTCATGCGCACTGCCGGTATCGCCGGGACGCGCCTGCGCCGCAGACACCGCACCACGGTCCCGGACCCGGCCGCCGCGAAGGCGCCCGACCTGATCGGCCGGGACTTCACCGCCACGGAGCCGAACACCAGGTATGCCGGCGATATTACGTATCTCCCGCTGGACGGTGGGAAGTTCCTCTATCTCGCCACGGTCATCGACCTCGCCTCGCGCCGCCTGGCCGGATGGGCGCTGGCCGATCACATGCGGACCGAGCTCGTCACCGATGCCCTGGACGCGGCGATACGGACCCGCGGCAGCCTCGCGGGGGCCGTCATGCACAGCGACCACGGGGCGCAATACACCAGTCGGGCCTTCGCCCACGCCTGCGCGAAGGCCGGTGTCCGCCAGTCCATGAGCGCGGTCGGCAGCTCGGCGGACAACGCGCTGGCCGAGTCCTTCAACGCGACGTTCAAGCGGGAAACCCTCCAAGGCCGCAAGAGCTGGTCCAGCGAGCGCGAAGCCCGGCTCGACGCCTTCCGATGGCTGAACCGCTACAACACCCGACGCCGCCACTCACGACTCGGACAACGCAGCCCGATCGCCTACGAGACGGCACTCGCCGCAACATCAACTACGCTGGCTCAAGCCGCATAGCCCGTGTCCAGGATTCGGGGTCAAGGCCCATCTCCTTGCGGAGCGAGTTCGGGTTCGGCTGCGAGTAGAGCTCGCGCAGTTGGTCCGGGCTGGTGAGGGCGTCCGCCTGGAGGGATGCGAAGAGTAACCCGGCGGCCCCAGTGTCGATCATCATACGGACGACCCTAGCCTCGATCTTTCGTGACGGTCCGTCGGCTTCTTCGGCGGGCCGTTTCGGTTGCTCGGGTCGGTGGCGGGCACGCTGATGGCCCGGCTGTCGCGTCGGGTGGGCGCCGGGTTCCACGGCTCCGGTCGGGTGGTGCTGATCGCAGGGACGGGAACGTGCTGGTCAGCCGGGATTTGGGAGAGCTTCGAGCCGCGCCAGGGCGTCGGTGATCACGTCGGTCCAGGGCCAGTGGCGTGCGAACCGCAGGTGCCGGCGGCGGGCGGTCGTGACGATCTGGGCGGCGGCGGAGAGAAGGCGGAACCGGAGACGGCGGGGCTCCCACCTGCGGATTTCGCCGGTCAGAGCGAGCATCGGCATCCAGGCCAGCAGGTCCAGATCTGGCTGGACGATCTCCAGCCAGATCTGGTTCTGCGCGGTGTCGTGCAGGGGCAGGTTGCGCAGGCCGGTGGCCCGCGCGGCCCGGATGCGGTCCTCGGCCCGTGCCCGCTGGCGGTGCCGCAGCTCCAGTGCCGCGATCGGCATGTTGGTGGTGTTGGTGGCGAAGCAGGTCAGCCGTAGTCCGTCAGCGTTGGTGATCCGCAACTGGGCGCCGGGGTGGGGCCGTTCCTTGCGGACGATCAGCCGCGTTCCCTTCGGCCAGCTCTTGAGGCAGTCGCCGGACAGTTCGGCGACCCAGGCGCCGTCGCGGATCTCGCCGCCGGGCTCGATCGCTGCCGTCCAGGCCGTGGCGGGGACCCTCGATGGCGGGGGTGTTCGGGCGGGTGGATCGGCGGCGGACGGCGGCGGCGTATCTGAACATGGATGTCGGTCCCTCGGACGGCGAAGAGGATTCGGCCGCGATCTACGACCGGTTGCTGGTGCGGATCGAGGCCGGGTGCCTGGAAGACACCTCGAACTTTGCCGCGCTCGTCCGCTCCGCCGTCAGCCGCCCGGCGCGCCGACACGGACCACGGTCGAGCTGCGCTTGAACGACGCGCCGTACCCCCGTCGGGCCCTCGCCGTACCGCCGCCGGACGCCGAAGAGGGCCCTCCTTCCGGGCTCGGCGCCTCGCTCCCGTCAAGTCCGGAACAAGCCCTGCGAAGACGGGGCAGAAGCGACGATGATGATCTGTATGTCGGAAGATCTTGAGGTCCTCGCCCTCGTCTGCACCGGGCTGTACGCCGGATACATGCTCGCCTTCCAGTCGGGTGTCATGCCCTCCCTGAGAGAGGTGGACGACGCTTCGTTCACCCTCGTCATGCGGACGGTGAACCGAAGGGTTCCCGGGCCGGTGTTCCTGCTGCTCTTCCTCGGCTCACTGGCCTTCCCCGCCGCATCGTTCTTGGTGGTGCCGGAGGCGCGCGACGGAAGCGAGACGGCCCTCGTGGGGGCTGCCGCCGGTTGCGCGCTGGTGGGTCATCTGATCACCGCGGGCGGCAACGTCCCCCTGAACAACGCGCTGGAGAATTCCCGTCACCGGGGCGACGAGCGGGCCGCCCGGGGGGCGTTCGAGGGGCGGTGGAACACCCTGCACGGAGTGCGGACCCTGTTCGCCGTCGCCGCCTTCGTCCTCATGGCCGTGGCCCTCGCCCAGTGAACCCCGTGGGGTGTTCCAGACGTACGTGTCCCACCCGCAGATCGAGACGATCGCGTATGCATCTGAGTCTGAGGGCTATGTACCGTCTGCCGCGTGGAGACTTGAATGAAGGTCATGAGCACTCAAGCGCAGAACACCGCACCCATCCTTGTCATAGGCGGCACCGGCAAGACCGGACGACGGGTTGTCGACCGCCTCCAAGCGCACGGCCGCCCCGCGCGGGTCGGCTCCCGCAGCAGCGAGATCCCCTTCGTCTGGGAGGACGAGAGCACCTGGGAGACCGCGCTGGGCGGGGTCTCCGCCGCCTACGTGACCTACTACCCGGACCTCGCGTTCCCCGGCGCCAAGGAGACCGTCGAGCGGTTAGCCGCCTTCGCTGTCGCGCGGGGTGTCCGCCGCCTGGTGCTGCTGTCCGGCCGGGGTGAGGAGGGCGCCGTCGCCAGTGAGGACGCCCTCAAGGCGTCCGGCTGCGACTGGACCGTCGTCCGAGCCAACTGGTTCAACCAGAACTTCAGCGAGAGTTTCTTCCTCGATCCGGTCCGCTCGGGTGAACTGGCGCTGCCCACCGGGGACGCCGTCGAACCGTTCGTGGACGCCGACGACATCGCCGACGTCGTGGTCGCCGCACTGACCGACGCCCGTCACATCGGCAAGACCTACGAACTGTCCGGTCCCCGGCTGCTGAGTTTCCACGACGTGGTCCGGGAGCTGTCGGCGGCCACTGGCCGGACCATCACCTACGTGCCGGTCAGTGCCGACGACTACCGCGCGGCGCTGCGAGAGCTCGGCGAGCCGGAGGAGTTCGCGGACCTCTTCACCCTCATCGTCGACGGCCGCAACGCCAGCGTGGTGCACGGCGTCCGTGAAGCGCTCGGGCGAGAGCCCAAGGACTTCTCGGACTACGCCAAGGAGGCCGCGGCCACCGGAGTCTGGGACGCCTGATCACCGGTGTCCGGCAGTGGTGATCCGCCTGAACAGGGTGCACCGGACGGCGGATCACCGCACTGGCCGTGTATCGCCACAGACCGATCAAGCCAGGCGCCCTCGGCGAAGACGCCGGGGGATGCTCAGAGAAGAGAGGGACGCCATGGACGGGCTGCTGTGGGGAGGTAGGGGCGTGGACACGCTGCCCCGCCATCTTCGCGGATTCGCGCAGACGCACCTCGCGCTGAGACGCGACTCCCGGCGGCTGGTGGCTGCGGCGCCGCTTCTGACCTCCGCCGGTCTTCCCCGGGCCGCGGAATGGTGGCGGCAGCTCAGAGCCATCGTCGACTGGCACCACCGCACCGAGGACCAGATCCTCTGGCCGGGTCTGATCGAGCACGTACCGGAGATCGCGGCCGGGTCCCATCGCATGGTCCAGGACCATGTGGCCCTCGACGACTCGATGCTCCGCGTGACCAGGGCGTTGGAGGGAGGAAACGCCGAGCTGATCGGCTGCCCCGTCGACACCTTCGACACCGTCCTCCACCGGCACCTGCACGAGGAGGAGAAGCTGACCTTCCCGGTCTTCGCCCGCGTACCGGCCGAGGTGTTCGCCGCCCTGGAACGCCGCGTTCTCGCGGCGGCGCCCCTCCGCGTCAAGCGGGTCCTGCCCCCGTGGCTGCTTGACGGACTCCCGCAGCCGGACGGGCTGATGCCCGGCCCGGTGCGCCTGATGGGACGCACCCTGCTGCAAGGTGCCTACCGCCGCTCGCTCACCGGAATCCTGGACCCCCGGTGAACGGCCTGCTGCAGGGCCTCCGGGTGGCCGGCTGCCGCGCCGGCGGTGCCGCGTCCGCCGCCCGTCGATCCGACCAGGGGAACACCATGCGTCCTTCCCGCGCCCTCCCGGCGGCCGCCACGCCACCGGACCCCGTCCTTGTCGCTGCCACCATCGGCACCGGCTTGATGGCCGGCCTCTACCTCGGGTTCGACGTCGGTGTGATGCTCGCCCTCGCGCGGCGGGGGGACGAGAGGTTCGTCGCCGCGATGCGCCGGGCCAATGACGCCCTGGACGACAACGCCCCCTTCGGGGCACTCTTCCTGGGTGTGTTCCTGGCCACCGGTGTCGCCGCCCGCCGACTCGACCGCGCGGACGGGAGCGCCGCCGCCCGGGAGGCTCGTTCGGCCGCAGTGCTGTACGGCCTCAGCGTCGTGGTGACGATCTGCGTCAACCTGCCCCTGAACCGCAGGCTGCGCGACGCCTCGGGCACGTCAGCGGCCGACCTGGCGGCGGCGAGAGCCGCCTACGAGCGACCCTGGCGCAGGGCCAACGCGGTCCGTACGGTCGCGTGCCTCGCCGCCCTCGCCCTGCTGGGAGACGCGGCCCGGCGGCGGACGATCACCCGGGCGCGTTGACACACGAGAACCATCGTGGGTCCGGTCCTCTCGATAGGCCGGACTCACGGTCGCGCCTCCTCCCGGGAGGGGAACGGCCGGGGCCGAGGCGCGCGCCGCGAGAAACGACAGCGAAACGGTGCGAGGTGACGGTTGTGGATACGCTCAGCGGCCTGCTGGGGAGCCCCAAGGCGCGGGGTGCCTTCCTCCTGAAATCGGTGTTCAACCCCCCGTGGGGACTGCGCATCGAGGACCGCGCGCCCCTGTCGCTGGTCACTATGATGCACGGCTCGGCGTGGGTGCTCCGCGAGGGCTGCGACCCGGTGCGGCTGGCGGCGGGGGACGTGGCGGTCCTGCGCGGCCCCGAACCGTACACGCTCGTCGACGACCCGGCGACACGCCCGGGCATCACCGTCGACGCCGAGCAGCGCTGCCACACCATTGACGGGGAGAACGTCACCGAAGCGATGTCCCTGGGCGTACGCACCTGGGGGGAGCCACACCGCACGGGGTCGGCCATGATGCTCAGCGGCACCTATCAGGCGCCCAACGAGGTCGGGCGCAGGCTGCTCGCCGGCCTGCCGGCCCTGCTGGTCCAGCCCGCTTCCGCCGCGCGGGCCCCGCTGATCGGCATGCTGGCCGCCGAGGTGGACAAGGAGGACATCGGCCAGGAGGTGGTCCTCGACCGGCTGCTCGACCTGCTGCTCATCAGCGTCCTCCGCTCCTGGCTCATGGAGCCGGGCACCGGCGCGCCGCTCTGGTTCCGGGCCCAGAGCGACCCGGTGGTGGGGCGGGCTCTGCGGCTGCTGCACGAGCGGCCCAGCGAGCCGTGGACGGTCGCATCGCTCGCCTCCTCCGTCGGGACCTCCCGGGCGGTGCTGGCACGTCACTTCACAGAGCTCGTCGGTGAGCCACCGATGTCCTATCTCACCGGATGGCGGCTGACGCTCGCCTCCGAGCTGCTGCGAGACCCCGAGCTGTCCGTCGCCGGTATCGCCCAGCGGGTGGGGTACTCGGGCCCGTTCGCCCTGAGCGCCGCGTTCAAGCGGGAACGCGGCGTCAGCCCGCAGGAGTTCCGCCGGGGCAAGCGGGCCGGCGAGGCCATGGCCACCGGCTCCGACGACCGGACGGTCATTCTCAGACGCTGACCTGCGGCCCGGCGCACCGCGCGGGAACCGTCGGGGGAGTCCGGGCGGGCACCGCCACGGCGGTGAGCAGCAGTCCCCTGTCCACGCACCAGCGGCCCATGTAGCGCGCCGCGACGCCGCCGTGTCCCGGCGCCCCGGCGCCGGGCCCGGCCGCCTGGCCGTTCTCCGACCGTCGCCGCACCGGAGGCGGCGGCGTGCGGTCGGGGTGGACCTCGGCGGTCAGCAGACCTCCGGCGGTGAACGCGACCTCGATGGCGGCCGTGCCGATCCACCGGCGGGTGGCCGGGTGCCACGCCTTGTAGACGGATTCCTTGGCGCTGAACAGCAGCCGGTCCCAGGGCAGACGGGGATGCTTCCCGGTGAGCCGGGCCACCATCCGCCGCTCGCGCTGCGAGGCGACCAGCCCCAGGACACCGGGCGGCAGTGGGAGGGCGGGTTCGGCGTCCACGCCCAGCGCCCCCCAGGCGTCGGCGCGCGCCGCCACCGCGCCCCGGTACCCCGCGCAGTGGGTGACGCTGCCGACGAACCCCGTCGGCCACGCCGGAGCGCCGTCCGTCGTGCGCAGCAGCGGGCCGGGCGGTGCGCCGAGGGCGTCCAGGCAGCGGCGGGCACAGGTGCGTGCGGCGGCGAACTGCCGGACGACCCGCTCCGGACGGCCCCGGACCAGGGCGAGTTCCCGGGGGTCCGCAGGCCGGAGGAGTGTGTCGTCGAACGCCTCCGCCCAGGCGACCCCCACAGGCACCAGCCACTCGATCACGGCACGTCCGTCCGTACGGCGAACGGCACGACGCCTCGCACGCGGAGCGGCGCGTCGGCCCGTACGGGAAGCGGGGTGAGGCCCGGCGTACGGGGCGCCACGACCCCCGTACGGATCCGCACCGGGCCCTCCTCGTCACCCGGCGCTGGGACGGCCCCGGCGGTGCACCGGACGGTGTCCCGGACAGTGCACGGGCCGGGGAGGACCCTGCTCACAGGGTGCCCGTCTCCTCGGCGCCCCAGGTGGTGCGGGCCCGCTCCACGGCCCGTTCGGCGATCCGGGCGACGGCCTGGGCCACGGCCTCCGGGTGCTCCAGAGGCAGGACATGCCCGGCACGCGGGATCGACGTGAACACGGCGTCCGGGAGGGCCGACGCCAGCTCCCGGCCCAGTTCGGGCCGGATGACCCGGTCGGCCTCGCCCGCCAGGACCGCGGCGGGCAGCCGCGCGTCCGCGAGAGCGGCCCGCAGGTCCATGCCCCGGGAGGAGCGGAAGCAAGCCGCCCGCACCTCCGGCGCGGTCGAGGCGAACAACTGCCGATTGACCTCGCGCAGCCGGGGGGCCAGCGCCGCGCCCGTCATCTGCCGCAGCAGGGCCCGGCCCACAGTGGGGCGGCGCAGGGCCCAGGAGAAGAGCAGCGCCTCCATCATCCGCGCTTCGTTCTCGGGGGTGTCCTGGTCGTGCGCCGCCGAGGCGACCAGGACCAGACCCACCGGGCGGGCATCGGGCTCAGGCGCGGCCGCCAGGGCGAGCGCCGCGAATCCGCCGCCGGAGTGGCCGACGACGAGCGGCGCGCCTCCCGCGTACCGGACGACCGCCGCAAGGTCAGCGCTCATCGCGGCTGCGGTCACCCCGTGGGCGCCCAACGTGGAGGCGCCGTGACCCCGCAGGTCATAGGCGACCACCGGGAAGCCGCGCCGCAGCAGCCGGTCGGTCACCGGGCTCCAGATCCGGCGGCTACCGCCCCAGCCGTGGGCGAGCACCACCGGGGGCCGGTCCTCGTCGCCCCGCTCCAGCGGGTCCAGGACGGAGACCGCCAGCCGGGCCCCGTCCTCGGTACCGAGGTACGTCTCACCGGGGGCGGGCGCGGTCACCGGGAGACCTCGGGGAGCGGGGCGGCGGAACCAGCCGGGGTCGGCGCGGCGGGCAGCAGGCGACCGAGCCGGCCGAACGCCGCCCGGGTGGCGCGGGTGTGCTGCGCGCCGATGTCCACGAGCCGGGCCAAGACGGCGAGTCCGCCGTGCGGCCGGGCCCGGAAACGCATCGCCAGTTGAGTGCCGCCGTCGTCCAGCGGGGCGAGGGTGAACTCCGCCGTGCCGCGGAAGGCCCCCTCCACGTACTCGAGGGCGAGACGCCTGCCCGGCTCCACGGCGGTCGTGCGCGCGGTGAACCGGATCTTCTTGCCGCCCTTGTCCACGCCCTTGGTGTGAACGGTGACCCGGGTGAGCGCGCCCACCCGGTCCGGGGCGCCGTTCACCGGCTGGAACGTGTTGTCCGGCACCCACCACCGGGCGGCGCCTGCGAGTTCCCCCACGAGGGACTCCCAGACCGTGTCCTGGCCGGCGGCGAGCAACGTCTCGTCGACGAGGTCATAGGTTTTCAACTGTACTCCTCCTCACGGAATCGACGGGGCCGGGCCGTTCTCGTGGAGCGGCCCGGGGCCGCGGTGGGTCAGCCGAAGAAACCCTGGCCGGGGGTGAGGACGTTGCCGGGGTCGAAGCGCCGCTTCGCCTCGCTCAGCGCCCGGTACGCCGGGCCGAAATGGCGGCGCCAGTCGGCGTTGGTCAGCCCGGGCACCGCGCCGACGAGGCACCGCTTGCCGCCCATCTCCACCGCCCGGTCGTACAGCCAGCGGTTCTGCTGCACCATGCGGGAGATGTCGTCGGCCCCGGTTCCGGGGTGCGGGAAGCGCAGCAGGTCGAAGAGGTAGCCCACCCGCTCCGTTGGCTGCACGGCCATGGGGGCGGTGACGTTGGAGGTGAGGTAGGGGTAGCTGAGCAGCGCCCCCGCGCCCAGCCCGTCCGGCGTCAGCTCGGCCTCCGCCAGGCGCAGGAAGCGCGCGGCCGAGGAACGCGGCAGGAAAAGGCTCAGCCAGGGCTTGGGCTGGTACCAGTGGCCGACGTCCTTCAGGTACGCCTCGAAGCCGTCCACGCGGAAGAGGTAGTCGCGCAGCGCGAAGTCATCGATGTGCGCGTCGGCGCGTACGTCCCGCAGTCCCCGCAGCAACTGGGCGCGGTCCGGGATCTGGCCGCCGGAGTACGTGGCGACCGCCTCGATCTTGTAGCGCCAGCCCGAGTCGTCCGGGCGCTGGACCATCTCGCCGCCCTGCATCTGGAAGCGGTGGTCCGCCAGCAGGATCTCGGAGTCCTCCATGAAGGAGGCGACATCGTTGTAGAACAGGCTGAAGACGGTGGCCCGTTCGGCGGCGCGCACGGTCCGCAGGGTCACCTGGACGATGACGCCGACCTGTCCGCCGCCCGCCAGCGCGGTGCGGAACAGCTCGGGCCGACGGTTCGGCGAGGTGGTGACCACCTCGCCGGTGCCGGTCACCACCACCATCGACCGCACGTTGTCGGCGACCAGGCCCTCGGTGCCCATGGTCAGGCCGATGCCGCCGACGCTGATGGTGCCGCCGACGGAGAGCCGCAGGTAGTCGGGCAGGGCGGGCAGCGTACGGCCCCGGGGGAGCAGGTGGTCGGTGATCTCCGCCCAGGTCGCGCCCGCCTCCACGGTGACGGAGTCGGAGCCGGTGGACAGGATGCGCGCCATGCCCCGGGCATTCACCGAGATGCCCCCGGAGACGGCGGCCTGGCCGTAGCAGGAGTGGGACTCCAGGTCCCCGCCGGTGCCACCGCGGCCATTGACGGCGAGCTTGAGCCCGTTCGTCCTGGCGTAGCCGATCATCTTGGCGATGTCCTGGACCGATCCGGGGGTGAGCACCGCCCACGGCACCGTGCCGGTCACGAGGCGGCCGAAGTCGTGGGTGTAGGAGTCGAACTGGGAGGTGTCGGTGGTGAGGGTGCCGTCGAGGTCGGGGACGGGCACGACTTGGTCGCCGGGACGGCGGGCGCTGTCGGCGGCCCATGCCCAGCTCCCAGTGGTGGCGTTCCAGCCGATCACAGTGGCGGCGGCTCCCACTGTGCCGAGGACCGCTCTGCGGGAGGGAGTGTGCAGGATCATCGGGGAAACTCCGTGTCTCGTCGGTCGCGGGTACGTGGTCGTCAGGACGCGGCGGGCACGGGGGCGCGCAAGTCCTCCGTGGTGCTCAGAGCGTGTTCGGCGGGGTCGAAGCGCCTGGCGGCCCGGCGGAAGCGCCAGGTGTACGTGGGCCAGATGGACGGGTTGCGCCCGTGCTCGTCGAGGTACCAGCTCCGGCAGTTGCCCGCGTTCCACACGGTGCCGCTGAGCCGTCGTTCGAGCTGTTCGTTGTAGGTCCGCTGGGCATCGGGGAGCACTTCCACGCTGGCCAGCCCGCGGCGGTCCATCGTCCGCAGGGCGTCGAGCAGATAGGTGATCTGCGCCTCGATCATGATCACCTGGGAGGAGTGTCCCAGGGTCGTGTTGGGCCCGAGCAGCATGAAGAGGTTGGGGAAGCCGGTCACGCAGGTCCCGCGGTGGGCGTTCATGCCCTCGCTCCACGCCTCCTTGAGGCTGACGCCGTCGCGCCCGAAGAGCCTTTCCGCGATCGGGCGCCGTACGGCCTCGAAGCCCGTCCCGAGGATGATCGTGTCCACCGGCCGTTCCCGGCCGTCGGCGGTGACCACGGCGTCGGCCGTGACCTTGGCGATGCCGTCGGTGACCAGTTCCACGTTGGGCTGCTGGATCGCCGGGTAGTACGTGTCGGAGAAGAGCAGGCGCTTGCAGGCCATGATGTAGTCGGGCGTGAGCGCCGCCCGCAGCCGCTCGTCCGGCACGCTCTTCTTGAGGTGGTCGGAGGCCATCTTCTGCATCTTCGCGGCGAGCGCGGGGCGCGCCATGACGAAGGCGAGGATCTCCCGGCCCCACATGTTGAAGTTCCGCCGGAAGCGCTGATAGCCGGGCACGGACGTCAGCAGGCGGGTCTGCAGGGCGCTGTTGACCTTGTCGTTCTTGGGCCCGATCCAGGGCGGGGTGCGCTGGTAGAGGTCCAGGTGGCCGACCTCCTGCTGGATGGCGGGCACGAACTGGATGGCGGAGGCGCCGGTGCCGATCACGGCGACCCGGCGGCCGGTGAGGTCCAGGTCGTGGCGCCATTGCGCTGAGTGGAAGACCTCGCCCTCGAAGCTGGCCAGGCCAGGGATGTCGGGGATGGCCGGCTCGCTGAGGTAGCCGGTGCCGGTGACCAGCACCTGGGCCGTGTAGTTCCCGCCGGTCGTGGTCAGCAGCCAGCGCTTGTGCAGGTCGTCCCAGCGCGCCTCGGTGAGTTCGTGCCGGAAGCGGATGCGGGAGCGCACGCCGAACTGGTCGGCACAGTCGCGCAGGTAGTCGAACAGCTCGCGCTGCTTGCCGAAAGTGCTCTTCCAGTGGGGGTTCGGCGCGAAGGAGAAAGAGTACAGGTGCGACATCACGTCGCAGGCGCAGCCGGGGTAGGTGTTGTCCCGCCAGGTGCCGCCGACCTCGTTGGCCCGCTCGAAGACGAGAAAGTTCTCGATGCCCTGCTGCTGGAGCCGGATCGCGGTCCCGAGTCCCGAGAAGCCGCTGCCGATCACCGCCACTCGCAGGTCGCGTGCGGGCTCCATGGGTGCCTCTGCCACGCCCCTCACCCCTTGCGGGCCAGCGTGAGCCGGAAGTTGTTGAAGAAGCGGTCCTCCAGTGTGTACGCGAAGATGTCCAGGTAGCGCTCGAAGCGGGCGACCACCTCCTCGCTCTCCAGCGCGACCGCCTCGTCGCGCCGCTCGGCGAGCCGGGCCAGCCAGGCGCGGCAGGCGCGGGCGAACGCCTCGCGCTCGTTGACCAGCTCCACGACCTCGAACAGGCCCTCGGTCGCCGCCGCCAGCTCGTGCAGGTGCGGGATGTGCATCCCGGTGAACTCGGAGCGTTGGAGGAACTTCAGGTCCGCCAGGATCTTCCGCCCGATGGGTTGGGCCTCGGCGGTCATCGTGTGCAGGACGAACTGGCCGTCCGGGACCAGCGCCTCGTGCGTTTGCTGGAAGAAGAAGCGGTAGCGCTTGGTCCGCTCCTTCGGGGGGAGGCTGGAGGGGACGAAGTGCTCCAGGGCGTTGACGCAGAAGGCGGCGTCGTACGCGCCGGGGGCGCGGTGCTCCGACCAGCTCTCGACCCGGGTGGTGATGGCCGGGTTGCCGAGTCCCGCCACATAGGTGGCCTGGGTACGGCTCAGGGTGAGGCCCACGGCCTCCCGTACGCCGTGCTTCGTGGTGAGGCGGTGGGCGAGGGTGCCCCAGCCGCATCCGATGTCGAGCACGCGGTTGCGTCCAGCCGCCCGCGCCAGATCGGCGAACACGTCGAGCTTGCGTTCCTGCGCCACGTCCAGAGCCTCGACCAGGCCCTCGCCCTGCTCCCAGTAGCCCCCGCTGTACATCATGCTGGGGCCCAGCAGCAGACGGTAGAACTCGTTTCCCACCTCGTAGTGGTGGCGGACCGCGTCCAGCTCCGGCTCCCCGGTGTGGGAGGCAATCGTCGCCATCCTCGCCCTCTCTTCGCAGCTTCGGCCGTCGAGGCGCTCTCGCGCCGTCCGGCCGCCTGAACCGTGCTGGGGGTGAGCCAAGCGAATCAGCGCAATCCGACCGCAACACCACGGTGTGACCGCGCTGTTGCGGCTGGATTGCGAGGAGCGGCTTCCATGCGGACACGACCGTCCGTCGCGTTCAGAGAGGAACAACCATGGCACTGCCGACCGTCGAGGAACTCGCGCAGCAGCTCGCCGCAGTCTCGGGGGCCACCGAGGTGACCCCCGACGCGCCGATCCAGCACATCGCGGATGTGGACTCGCTGGACCTGATGGAGTGGCTCTACAACTTCCAGAACGAGCACCCCGACATCCCCGCCGACGAGTCGCTCTTCGCGGACCTGGACGACACCACCACCATGCAGGACGTGCACAAGAAGCTGATGGAGCTCGTTCCTCAGCCGGCCGAGCGCTGACAGTACGTCACATGAGTGGATTCGACATTTCGGGGTGGGGCACGGCCCTGCCCGAACGCGTCATCACCAGCGCCGAACTGGCGGACCGCTTCGGGGTCGACGAGGACTGGGTCGTCAGCCGCTGCGGCATCCGCGAGCGGCGGGCGGTCGACCCCGGCCAGACCACCGCCTCGCTGGCTGTCGAGGCGGGCCGCGCGGCGCTGGAGAAGGCCGGTCTGACCGGTGCCGACATAGCCCATCTGATCGTGGCCACAGCCACACCCGAGCAGCCCTCGCCCGCGACCTCCGCCTTCGTCCACCACGAGCTGGGCATCGGCGGCGGGGCCATGGACGTCAACTCCGAGTGCGCGGGCTTCGTGTACGGCCTGGTCGCGGCCATGGGCATCCTGCGCATGGACCGCCGGCCGATCCTGCTGATCGGGTCGGACACGCACACGCTGACCGCCAACCCGGCCGACCGCGATCTGTCCATTCTGGTGGGGGACGGAGCGGCCGCGGTGGTGCTCGTGCCGGGACCGGGGGACCCGGTACTGGCGTGGAACCTGGGCGCGGACGGCTCCTGCGCCGACGCACTGAAGGTGCCGGCCGGCGGCAGCCGGATGCCCACCACTCCGGAGACGGTCGCGCAGGGGCTCCACTACGCGCAGATCAAGGGCAACGAGATCTACTTGCACGCGGTCCGCTTCACGGTCCGCACGGTGCGGGAGACCCTGGAGAGCGCCAAGGTCACGCCCACCGAGGTGGACCACGTCGTCCCGCACCAGGCGAACATCCGCATCATCAACTCCGTACTCCAGCACACTGGATTGCGGCCGGAGGCCCTGGTGACCAACTTGGAGCGGTACGGCAACACCGCCTCGGCCTCCATCCCGCTGGCCCTCGCCGAGGCGCTGGACGCCGGGGGGATCCGCCCCGGGGAACTCGTGCTGTTCGCGGGGTTCGGCGCGGGGATGACCTGGGGTTCGGTGCTGATGCGTTGGGGGGGTGCCGCGTGAGCGTACAAGGAGCCGGGCAGCGCCCCGCCGCGCCGGTGGCGTTGGTCACCGGCGCTTCCGGCGGGCTCGGGCAGGCGCTCGCGGTGGAGCTGGACGCGCTGGGCTGCCGAGTGGCCGTGCACTACCGCAGCGCGGCCTCACAGGCCGAGGCCGTGCGCGCGAAGCTGACGCACGACTCCGTGGTCGTCGGCGCGGACGTGGGGTCCTGGGAGGAGGTCAAGGATCTGTACGGCCGCGTCGAGGAGGCCCTCGGGCCGATCGAGGTCGTGGTCAACAACGGGGCGATCCGCCGGGACGCCCTCATGGCGATGCAGTCCCCGGACGACTGGCACGAGGTCATCCGGACCAACATGTTGGGCACGTTCCACACCTGCCGGGTCGCGCTGCCGCACATGCTGCGCCGGCGCTGGGGCCGGATCGTCAACGTCGTCTCGCCCTCGGGCCTGATCGCCACCGCGGGGCAGACGGCGTACTCCGCGTCCAAGGCCGGGGTCATCGGTATGACCCGGACGCTGGCCGCCGAGTGCGGGCGACGCGGGGTGACAGTGAACGCTCTCTCGCCGGGGTTCATGATCACGGGTATGACCCAGGACCTCCCGGTGCGGGTCGTGGAGGACATGGCCAGCAAGGCGCCGGTGCCGCGGTTCGTCACGGTGGAGGAGGTCGCCCGCGGTGTGTCGCTCTTCCTCGACCAGGACTGCATGACGGGTCAGGTGGTCAGCATCGACAGCGGCGTCTCCGTCATGTGAGGCGGGCCCGCGGTGACGAGTCCGGGAGGGGCACGAGGGTGTGCCCCTCCCGGACGCCGTGGGTGCCGCGCAGGGGTGCGGTCGCGCGGTGTCACCTGCCGAATTGCCTGCCGGCACAGGGGCGTCGGCCCGCGTGGGGCGCCGGAGGGCACGTGGCCGGCCCTGGGAGGAAGAGGGCCGGAAGCAGGGGAGTCCGGGAGGAGTGCGTGTGTCCGCAGGCGGCCGGGGAACAGGAGCCGCGGGCGGGAGCCGAGACCGGCGCCCGCAGTCCCGCGGCTCCCTGGTGTCAGTTCAGTGGATGTGACGACACCGTCCGGTGCGGCGATCGGGCGGGCACAGTACATGGACTGGGACTGGCCAGCAGACCCAGATACACGGCTTCACTCTCGGGGCTCGGGTCGATACCGAGCTCTTCGGCGAGCACCGTGCGCAACTGCTGGTATATCCGCAGCGCTTCGGCCCTGTTGCCTGCCAGACGATGCGCGGTCATCTGACACCGGTAGGCGCTCTCACGAAACGGCGCCTGGCGCACCGCCTCCTCCGCGTAGCGCAGGGCGTGGTGCGTGTCGCCCAGCGCGGCGGAGGAGCTGCTGGCCGTCTCCAGTGCGGAGACGCGCACCTCCCTCAGGCGGGCGCGGACCGAGTCGACCCACTCGCCCTCGTAGGAGGCGAGGAAGGGGCCCCGCAGCAGGGACACGGACGTGGTGGCGAGCCGCTGCGCGGTGCTGTGGTCGCCGTCGCGGTACGCCGCCGCCGCGCTGATGGCGGCGCTCTCGCCGCGCTCCACGTCCACTTGGGCGCCCTCCGGAAGCTGCAGCAGATAGCGCCCCCCGCGGGCGATCAGTTGCGGCTCGGACGTGGGCGACTCCGTGGCCAGGAAGGCCCGCAGACGGCTGACGACGCTGCGGAGGGCCGAGGCCCAGGTGCTCGGCGGGCCGTCCGGCCAGATGGCGTCGGCGAGCTGCTCCCGGGAGGTGCCGGTGGGACGCTCGACGCAGAGCCGGGCGAGCGCGATCTGAGCCTGGTGGCTGGCGAGAACCCGTGGGGCCTCTCTGTCGTGTTCGATGGACACAAGGCCGACAAGTCTGATGAGCACGGCTTTTACTCCCCCGTGAGGTTGACGACTTCCTCGCTGGCTGGCCGACGGAAGTCGACTTGCTGGGCGTGCTGCGTGCGGTGTCGTGCGTACAGGGTCCTGGAGCCGAGCCCGCACCCCTCAGTGGCGGACTGTGGACGCGCGTAGAGGCGCAAGTCGGAGTGAAAGATGCTTGTGAAATCTTCCCCAGGTCTGAGTAAACAGCATTCTCATTCGAAACAAGTATCTGTCAAAGCTGAATTTGCGAAAGATAACGCGTCGCGAATTGGATGGGTCATTATGCGCCAATCTCCTGATGCCTACTTGATCTTGCTCCCGTGTTGCGCTCCGGTTGCGTGGCGGAAGTTGAATTCGAGGCACGCCAGATCCGCTGCGCCGCTGCGCAATGGACGCCATAAAGGGGAGGACGGCCGATGGCTTCCGCAGGGTGGGGGAGACTCGCAGACAAGCTCGACGTGACCCGGCGGCGCGTGGCCGCGCTGGAGTGGGACGCCGAGCGCCGCAACAGCTTCGTCCCCTACACGGCCGAGCGCGACACGGCCTACGTCGACCTGGACGGCCGGCGCCTGCTGATGATGTCCGGCTACAGCTACCTCGGCCTCTCCGGGGACGAGCGCGTGGTGTCCGCGGCCCAGCGCGCCGCGGCCCGCTACGGCACCGGCAACCACGGGGTGCGCGCGCTGGCGGGCTCCATCCCGCTCCACGAGGAGCTGGAGGCCGAGGTGGCCGACATCGCCGGGCGGGAGCGGGCCATCGTCTTCGGCTCCGGCTACGCCGCCAACGTCGGGACGATCGGCGCCCTCGTGGCCCCGGGCGACACCGTTTTCGTCGACAAGTACGCCCACGCCAGCATCGTGGACGGCTGCAAGCTCAGCGGCGCCACGGTGGTCCGCTTCCGGCACAACGACACCGAGCACCTCGCGCGGCGCCTGGAGGCAGCCGCGCCCGGCGGGGTCCGGCTGGTGATCGTCGACAGCGTCTACTCGATGGACGGCGACCTCGCCCCGCTGCCCCGGCTGCGCGAGGTGTGCGATGCCCATGAGGCGCTGCTGATGGCCGACGAAGCCCACGCTCTCGGCGTGATCGGCCCCACCGGCCTGGGAATCGAGGAGCACTTCGGCAACGAGGTGCGGGTGGACGTCAAACTCGGCACCCTCTCCAAGGCCATCCCCTCCATGGGGGGTTGGGTCGCCGGGTCCACCGAACTCATCGGCCACCTGCGCTACGCCGCCCGGCCGTTTCTCTTCTCCGCCGCGCTCGCCCCCGCGTCGGCCGCCGCCGCCCTGGAGGCACTGCGGGTGCTGCGCGCCGAGCCCGAACTCGTTGCCCGCGTCCAGCGCCACGGCGCGCGCTTCCGGGAGCTGGTGACGGCGGGCGGGATGCGCACCGGCGGCAGCGAGACCGCGGTCGTCCCGCTCATCGTCGGCGGCGACGAGGCCGCCTACGACCTGGCGACCGCCGCCCGCCGGCTGGGCGCCATCGGCCTGCCAGTGGTCACCCCCGCTGTTCCCCGCGACCTGGCGCGGCTGCGCATCGCCGTCACCGCCCGGCACACGGACACGGACATCGACCTCGCGGCCGAGGCCTTCCTCAAGGCCGCCGGGGAGTGCGGTCTGCTGACCGCCTGACCGCCTGACCGGAGCCGACGAGCCCTGACGGACCCGGCGGGCGACCGCGCCGTGTCCGGGAGAGAAGCCGGGCTCGGGGAGAAGGCCCGTCTTCCGTTCCTTTCGTCCGGCAGGGCGGCGAGGAAACAGGCCGTGCTTGCTCTGGCCGGCCCGAGGCCGCCGGAGCGGGAAGGAGAGAACAGACCATGCGTACTCCGGCGGGACGTCCCGCCCGATCGGCCGTGGCCATCAGCGGAATGGGCGTCGTCACCCCGGCCGGCTGCACGACCGAGGAGCTGTGGACGGCCATCCTGGCCGGCCGTTCCCTCGCCGCCGACCTCACGCACTTCGACACCGCGCACCACCGCATCCGCGTCGGCTGCCGGGTACGCGGTCTCACCGACGGAGCCCGGGACCACCCCTGGCAGCAGGTGCTGGCGAGCAAGGCCGCCCAGCGGCTCGACCCTTTCGCCCGGTACGGGCTCGCCGCCGCCCTGGCCGCGCATGCCGACGCCGGGGCTCCGCAGGCTCCCGGCGCCCGCTGTGCCATCGTGGTCGGCAATGCCGTCGGCGGGCGCGCCACCAGCGACGTCGAGTCCGTCAACTACGTGGCCCGCGGCCCGAAGGGCGTCCGTCCGATGATGCCCCTGATGACGATGCCGAACGCCGCCGCCGCGCAGATCGCTCTCCAACTGCGCTGGCACGGACCGGCCCTGACAGTGAGCACCACTTGCGCCAGCGGGGCCGACGCCATCGGCCTGGGCGCCGCGATGCTGCGGGACCACCGCGTGGACCTCGTGATCGCCGGGGGCTGCGAGGCGACCCTCACCCCGATCACCCTCGCAGGTTTCGGCAACCTCAACGCCGCCTCCACCCGCACCGACGCCGCGACCGCGTGCCGCCCCTTCGACGAGAGCCGGGACGGCTTCGTCATGGGGGAGGGAGCGGCCTTCGTGGTCCTGGAGCGGCCGGAGGACGCCCGGGCCCGCGGCGCCCATGTCCACGGCCATGTCGCCGGTTACTCAGCCACCTCCGACGCCCACCACCTCTCCGCCCCGAACCCCGACGGCGCCTTCGCCGCCGACGCCATGACCGGAGCCCTGACCGACGCTGGGCTGACGCCCGCCGACATCGCCCACGTCAATGCCCACGGCACGGCCACCGTGCACAACGACCGCGCCGAGGCGGCGGCGCTGGCCAAGGTATTCGGGCCGTACGGGCCGCCGGTGACGGCGAGCAAGGGCGTCCTCGGCCACCTCATCGGAGCGGCCGGCACGGTTGAACTCGTGGTCGCCGTCCTGTCGATGAACGCGGGCACGGTGCCGCCCACAGCCAACCACACGCGAACGGAACCCGAGATGGAGATCGACGTGGTCCACGGCAGCCCGCGGCCCGTCGCCCGCGGCCCGGTGGTGTCCAACTCCTTCGGATTCGGCGGCCACAACAGCAGCCTGGTGGTGACCCCCGCATGACCCTCCCCGGACCCCTTCTCGACCCCGCTGCCCCGCCGTTCGACCCCGCGGCGGCACGTAACTACCGCACCGTGACCCGCGAGGCCCTCGGCCGGGGAGCACCCACCCGCCCCGACGCCGGCCCCCTGACGGCCTTCGTCCTCACCCACCCGCTGGCCGAACGCACCGTCGACGCGCTGGCCGCCGGGCACGGACCGTACTTCCTGGTCCACCTGGCGCAGGAGATCGTCCTGCACGCGCCGCTCCGGCCGGCGACAGCGGTCGGCGCCCGCGCCGAGGTGCTCGCGGCGCGCACCGAACCGAAGGGAACCCGCCTCGCCCTGCGCACCTGCCTCACCGACCGGACAGACGGGACCGCGCTCGCCGACCTGACGGCCCACATCCTGCTGGCGGGCATCCGGACCGGCGAGCCGCACGGCACCCTGACCCCGGCGGCCGCGCCGCGCCAGGACGTGCCGGCCACCCCGGTGAGCCGAGCCGTCACGATCGACCGGGAGTGGATCGCCCGCTACGGCGAGGCTGCCGGGGACCTCAACCCCGTCCACCTCGATCCAACGGCCGCCCGGGCGGCGGGATACCCCGACGCCATCGCCCACGGGATGGCGCTGGTCTCCATGGCGGTCGAGGAGATCGCCGACCGGTACGCCGACGGGCACGCCGACCGGATCCGAGCGCTCGGCGTCCGCTTCGCCCGCCCGGTGCTCCCCGGCACCGAGACGGTGCTGGAACTCACCCCACCGGCTTCCGGCGACACCGTCCTGTTCACCGTCCGCTCCCAGGGCGCCGCCGCCGTCAAGGGCGGCTGGGCCCGCCTGGGACCCGAAAAGGGGGAGTACCGATGAGCGGCCGTCACGGCGAGACGGCGCAGGCAGTCCTGCGCTGGGCCGAGAAGACCCCCGACGCGCCGGCCCTCTGGTGGAACGGCACCGCCACCACCTACCGCGAGTTGGCCGAGGAGACCGCCGCCGCCCGCGCCCGGCTGGAGGAACACGTCCCCGCGAGCGCACCCCTCGCGGTCCTCGACGCCAAGTCGCCCCGGACGGTCGCCACCGTTCTGGCCTGCCTCGCCTCAGGCCGCCCCGTCCTGCTGCCCTCGCGCTCGCTGCCGCCGGATCACCTCGCCGCGGTGACCGCGGAAGCGGGCTGCCGGTACACCCTGGCCAGGGACACCGTCACGGCCCTGGCCTCGCAGCCCGGGGACGACCGGAGGCAGGCCGTCCCGCCGGGCACCGGCTTCATCCTGACCACCTCCGGCTCCACCGGAACGCCCAAGGCCGTGCCCCTGCCCCACGACGGGGTGGACGCCTTCACCCACTGGGCCGCCGGCGCCTTCGGCATCGGACCCGGCACGCCCGTCCTCAACTACGCCCCGCTCAACTTCGACCTGTGCCTGCTCGATGTGTGGACCACCCTCGCCCACGGAGGCCAGGTGGTGCTGGTGGACCCGGCGGTCGCGGTCAGAGGTCCCCGCCTGCTCGGCCTGCTGCGCACCCATCGGATCGAGGTGGTCCAAGCGGTGCCGCTCTTCTACGCGCTGGTCTCCGCCGCCGCCCGGGCCGATGGCGGCGCCCCGGTGGAGACGATCCGCCACGCGGTCTTCACCGGGGACGTGATGCCCGAGCAGACCCTCGCCGACCTCGTGGCTCTCGCCCCCGGCGCGCGGCTCCACAACATCTACGGCTGCACCGAGACCAACGACAGCCTGATCCACGAGATCGACCGGAGGCGGCCGCTGCCCTCCCCGGTGCCGCTGGGCAGCCCGCTCCCCGGCGTACGCATCCGGCTCCGGGACTCCGAGGGCTGGATCGTCACCGGCCCCGGGCGGGGTGAACTGGAGGTCTCCACGCCCTTCCAGAGCACGGGCTACCCGGACCGGCGGCGCACGGAGCAGAAGTTCACCGCCGACGGTGAACGGGCGCGCTGGTTCCGCACCGGCGATCTGGTCGAGGCCGACGCTGAAGGCGTCCTGCGGCTCGTCGGACGCCTGGACCACCAGGTGAAGATCCGGGGAGTCGCTGTGAACACCGCCGAGGTCGAGCTCGTGATGCTCGACCACCCCGACGTGCTGGAAGCCGGGGTGACCACGCAGCCCGACCCGGTCGAGGGCCGCCGCCTGGTCGCCGTGGTCCGGCTGGAGCGCGACTCCACCGCCACCAGCCTCGACCTCAAGCGGCACTGCACCGCCCGGCTCCCGCGCGGTTCCGTGCCGGGCACTGTCGTCCCCGTACGCGAGCCCCTGCCCCGTACCGGCACCGGAAAGGTGGACCGCCGGGCACTGGCCGGGGTGAGCCCCGCCGCGCCCGCCGGTACGCGGTCCTGACGGCCGCGTGGAGCACCACGCCGGCCTTCCGTCACGCCGGGAGCCCTCGCCGCCTCGGGCAGCGGCCACCGCACCTGTACACCCCGCCAACGACCATCCCCAGCACGAACACACCGTCAAGGAGCGCCCTGTGAGCAACGCCGAACAGATCAGCGAGTACATCGTCCGGGAGTTCCTGCCCGACCTCACCGCCACGCAGCTGCCGCCCGACCAGGACCTCCTGGGCGACGGCGTCATCGACAGCCTCGGCGTCCTCAAGCTGATCGCCTGGGTGGAGCACCACTTCCAGCTCGCCGTCGGCGACACCGACCTCGACCCGGACAACTTCCGCAGCGTCAACGCCATCGACGCCTACGTCGCCCGCTGCCAGGGCGCCCCCGTGACAGGCAGCTGAGCCGTGCACCCCGCCCTCGTCCCGCTCGTCGACCGGCGGGCCCCTGCCGACGCGGACCACTGGGAGGCCCTGTGGCAGGCGCTGGCCGACAGAGCGCTGGAACGCGCCGACGCCCTGGCCCTGCTGGCCTCGCTCACCGCGGCGCTCCCCGACGGCCCGAGCCTGCTCGCGCTCGTCGACTCGCTGGACCGGCGCCGCCCGGCCCCACCGTCCGCGCCCTGGCCGGGCACCGTCAACGTGGTGGGCACCGGGGGTGGCCCCTCGACCGTCAACATCTCCACGGCGTCCGCCCTCCTGGCCGCCGCCACCGGGGCCCGCGTCGTCAAGTCCGGCTCGCGCGCCCACACCGGCCGGACGGGCTCGATCGACCTCCTGGACCGGCTCGGCGTCCCCCTCACGTCCTCGCTCGACCACACCGCCGACCACTTGGCCACCCACGGCATCGCCTTCGCCGGCCCGTTCGTCTACCCCGGCCAGCTCGCCCGGCTCGCGCTGCTCGCGGTCCCGACCCCCATACGGGTCTTCGGGCGCTTTCTCAACACCCTCGGCCCCTTCCTGGCCGCCGTACCGGTGGCCGCGCAGGTCACCGGGGTGTCCGCGACACAGCCCCCGCCCCCGCTCCGTACCCTCGCCGCCCGGCCCGGTGGCCCGGTGACCTGGCTGACCACCAATCCGGTGGGCGCCGACGAACTGCTCAGCTTCACCGACAACACCGTCCACCTCCCGGGCGGCGACACACGGACGCTCCCGGCGGGTGAGCTGGTCCCCGCGGACGGCACCCTCGGCGACCTCGCCCCGGTGTCCCGGGACGAAGCGGCCGACCACTTCCGGGCCGTCCTGGCGGGCCGGACAAGCGCGCCGCTGCGCGCCACCCTCAGCCTCAACGCCGCGGCGCTCGCCGTCGCCTCCGGCCACCGTGACGACTGGGCCACGGCGGTCGGCGAAGCGGGTGCCGCGCTCGACGACGGAGCCGCGCTCGGACTGCTGGAGCGTCTCACCGCTTCCCGCTTGCGAGGAGGGAGCCGCGTTGGCTGACTTCTTCACCGAGGCCCGCACCCGCGACGAACTGGGACTCGCCGTCTTCCTGAACGCGGGAGACCCGCCCCTGCCCGTGCTCGCCGACTGCGTCGCCATGCTGGACGAGTCGGGCGTGGACTGCCTGGAACTGGCCGTCCCCTTCCCGGACTCGCCCACCGACGGGCCCGTCGTACGGCGCTCCGCCGACCGGGCACTGGCCGAAGGGGTGGCCCTCGCCGAGACACTGGCCTTCGTCGAGGCCGTGCGACCCTCCCTGAAGCGGCTGCGCATCGCCCTGCTCGCCGATTGGAGCCACAGCCTGCGCACGTCGCCGCCCGCCGCCTACGCGCGCGCCGTGGCGGACAGCGGAGCCGACGCCCTGCTCGTCCACGGCCTTCCGCCCCGGGCCCGCGCCGCCCACCACGAGGCCCTGCGCGAGGCCGGACTGCCCGAGGTCACCACCTGCTACCCGGCGAGCCCCCCGGCCACCGTGGCCGAGGCGGCCGCCCACGCGACCGGCTACCTCTATGTGGTCGCCCGCTACGGACGCAGCGGCGGCGGCACTTCCCCCGGCGGTCACGCCGGGCTCGCCCCGTTCGTCGGCGCCCTTCGCGACCTGACAGCCTCCCCGATAGCCGTCGGCTTCGGGGTATCGACCGCCGAGGATCTCGCCTCCGTCGCGCTGAGCGGCGCGGACGCGGCGATCGTCGGTTCCGCCGGAGTGTCGGCCCTGGAGCGGGCCCGCGAAACCGGGGCAGACCCGGTGAACGCCTACCGCTCATTCACCGCCGCACTCGGCCGCCCTTGCACCGCCGTCCCACGTCCCAGAGGAGGAGAACGTGATCATCCGGAACCTTGAGAACGTCAAGACCGTCGAGTGGGGCAACGGCCTCAGCCGCCGCTTCATCCTGGCCGCCGACGGGCTGGGCTACAGCATCACCGACACCACCGTGCGGGCCGGGACCAAGTCCCGGCTGGAATACCGCAACCACCTGGAGACCTGCTACTGCATCGAGGGCTCCGGGGAGGTGGTGGAGCTCGACGGCACCAGCCACCCGCTCACGCCGGGCGTCCTGTATGCGCTGGACAACCACGACCCGCACTTCCTGGTCGCCTCGCCCCATGAGGACCTGCGCCTGGTCTGCGTCTTCGCCCCTGCCCTCCGGGGCGACGAGGTTCATCAGCTCGACGAGCACGTCTCGTCGGCCTACTAGGCCGCGTCCGAAAGAACCGGCCCGGACAGCGGTCCGGGCAGCCGGTCACCGGCACACCCACCCGTCCGCAACCGACCGTGGTCACCCGCACGGCCCGTACGGAAGGCTCCGCAGTGAGACACCGCAACGCAGATCAGCAGGCACTGTGCGCCGGCATGGTCCAGTGGGGCAAGGCCCTGAGCGAAGGACACGTCGAAGCCGACGCACAGGCCGCCTTCGATCCGGCCCGCTGGCAACAGGTGTGCCGCAGCGGAGTGCTTGGGCTGCCCTTCCCCGAGCGATGGGGCGGCGCCGGACAGACCCTCACCACCACCCTCCACGTCCTGGAGACACTCGGCGAGACCTGCCGTGAGACCGGCCTCAGCTTCTGCGTGACGACCTCGATGGCCAGCACCGGAGTGCCGCTCGCCGTCTTCGGCACCGACGCCCAGCGGGAGCGCTTCCTGCCGGGCATCTGCTCCGGAGAACTGATCGGCGCCCACGCCGTCACCGAACCCGACAGCGGCTCGGACGCGATGGCGATGGCCACCCGCGCCGAGCGTGACGACGAGGACTTCGTGCTCACCGGAGGCAAGGCGTTCGTCAGCAACGGCCCGATCGCCGACGTCTTCGTCGTCTATGCCCGCACCCACCCCGACGGCGGCCCCCTCGGCACAACCGCCTTCCTCGTCGAACGCGGCACGCCCGGCCTCTTCGTGGGGGAGCCGACCGCCAAGATGGGCCTGCGTACCGCACCGTTGTCCACTCTGCACCTCGACGGCTGCCGGGTGCCGGCCGACCGCGTCCTCGGCCGGGTCGGGGGCGGGCTCCTCGTCCTCGACCACGTGATGAAGCGCGAGATCCTCTTCGGGTTCTCCGTCGGATTGGGGGAGATGCGCCACCGGCTGGACCGCGCGATCGCGTACGCGAGGGAGCGCCGCGCGTTCGGCCACCCCATCGGCGACTACCAGGCCGTCTCGCACCGCGTGGTCGACATGAAGATCCGTACCGACACCGCCGCCAAGTGGCTGTACGACACCGCCGAGCAGCTCACCGCGGGCGAGGACATCACCGCCGACCTCGCCATCACCAAGATCCTCGCCAGCGAGGCCGCGCTGTCCACCAGCCTCTCGGCGATCCGCGTGTTCGGCGGCGCCGGCTACCTCACCGAGGTCGGACTGGAGAAGGACCTGCGCGCCGCCGTCGCCGGCACCCTCTACTCGGGCACCAACGACATCCAGTACAACCGGGTGGCCTCGACCCTTGGGCTGGGGAGATGAGCGGCGCCCCGCCGTCCGCGCCCCGGCCGCTGCTGAAGGTGTGCGGGGCGACCCACCCCCGGGAGGCCGTCGCTGTCGCCGCGCGGGCCGATCTGGTCGGCCTCTGGTACGGCGTCGACGGCGGCGCCCACGACCTGGCCGCCGCCGCCCTGCCGGAGCTGGCCGACGCCGTCTGCGGCAGTGGCCGGGCCGAACCCGTCCTCGTCACTTTCCTGCACGACGCCGACCGGGTCGCGCGGGTGGCCCGGGCCGCCCGTATCCGCTGGATCCAGCTCCACGCCTACCAGCCGCCCCGGACCGTGGCAGCCCTGCACTCCGCGCTGCCCGGCGCGGTCGTCGTCAAGGCCGTGCACGTCCTCGACGGGCACTGCGCCGAACGCCCTTTCCTCGGCGCCTACGCGCGGGCGGGCACCGACCTGTTGGTCGTGGACGCCGCGACCCGCGACGGGGGCGTCGGCAGCACCGGCCGGCACCTCCCGCCCGAGGTGCTGGAGCCGCTGCTGCCCGCCCTCAGGCTGCCCTTCCTGCTGGCGGGGGGCCTGACTGCGGCCGACGCGGTACGCGGCCCGGCCCTCGGGGCGCACCCCGGCTTCCGGGGCGTGGACGTGGACAGCGCCGCCCGGGGGGACGACGGCCTGCTCTGCGCCCACCGGGTCGCCGCTCTGGACCGTGCCTGGACCGGGACGGACGTACTGCCTCATGCCCGGCGGGACGGCGCGACCCACACCCCGATCCGGGCGGCCGCCCCTCCCGCCCCGTCCGCACCCACCCCCCGAGGGAACTCGACATGACGCTGCCCTTCCTCTCCGCACTCCTCAGCGCGGAGCGCCCCCTGATCATGGAAGTGAAAGCCCGCGATGCGCACGGCGGCGACCTCCTGCGGGGCAAGGCCCCCGGCGACCTGGCCGCCGCCTACGAGCGGGCCGGTGCCCCGTGCGTGTCCGTCGTGACCGGCCGGTGGTTCGGCGGATCGGCCGGCATGCTGCGGGAGGTCACCGCCCGGGTCGATGTCCCGGTGCTGCTCAAGGACTTCGTCACGCGCCACGACCAGATAGCCGCCGCCGCCGAGGCGGGCGCCTCGGCGGTGCTGCTGACTGCGGCGCTGCTGCCGGGCGAGTCCCTTCACGGACTTGCCCGGGAGTGCCAGGCGCGCGGGCTCACCCCCTTCGTGGAGATCACCCGCGCCGAGGAGGCGGTCGGGCTTCCCCACCCGCACCTCTGCGTGATCGCCGTCAACAACAAGGACATCACCATGGGGGAGCGCGACGCGGGAGACCTCGATCGCAGCCGTGCGCTGCTGCCCGCCGTTCGGGCCGCGGGCACCCTCTGCCCGGTCAGCGCCAGCGCAGTGAGCAGTCCCGCCGTCGCGGCCGGACTGCTGGCCGAGGGCTACGCCGCCCTGCTCGTCGGTACTGCGCTCCTGCGTGCGCCCAGCGTGGAGTCATGGCTGCGGGATTTCGACGCCTGCCGCGTAGACACCTCCGCTCCGGTCCCGGCGACCGCGCGCGCCGCCGAGCCGCCGACCGGTCCCGTCGCCGAGGCGGAAGCAGCACCCGCGTGAGCGCGCCACCGGTGTCGAGCGTGCCCACCGACGGCGTGGAGCGGATCGTGCTCGGACGCGGCTGCCACCGGCTCGGTGCCTGGCGGGCCGCTCCCGTCACCGGCAGCCCCCGGGCCGTGCTGGTCGCCGTCCACGGCCGGGCGATGTCCCCCGGCTACTTCGCCGGGCCGGTCGCGCCGCACACCTCTCTGCTCGCCCTGGCGTCCTCCCTCGGCCACACCGTCCTGGCGGTGGAACGGCCCGGTTACGGCCTCTCCCGCTCGTCCCTGCCGCTCGGGCTGCCGCTGGCCGATCAGGCCCTCCTGCTGCGCCGGGCCATGGCCGACTACGCCGACCAGCACCCGGTCGGGGCCGGGTTCTTCCTCGTCGGGCACTCCGACGGCGGCAAGACCGCCCTGTACCTCGCGGGTGAGCAGTGGGGCGAGACCCCGGCGGAACGCCTGCTCGGACTGGACCTCAACGGCTGCGGCTGGCACTACTCCCCGGCCGCCGCCCACTTCCCGGACACCATGAACGGCGGAGCGGGCCAACTCAACTGGGGCCCGCTGCGGCTCTATCCGGGAAGCACCTTCCACGCCAGCCGCGCCCTGCTCCGCGATGTCCCGGCCGCCGAGGAGGCCGAGACGGCCCACTGGCCGGCGCGGTTCCCGGCCGTCGCGGCCCGTGTGCGCTGCCCCGTGCGGCTCACCTTCGGGGAGCACGAGGGCTGGTGGCGTCTGGACCGGGACGAAATGGCCGCCATGGCCGCCTGCTTCACCCGGACGCGCCCGCCCGTCGTCGAACGCGTCCCGGAGGCGGGCCACAACCTCAGTCTCGGACTGGCCGCTCCCCTCTACCACTTGCGCGCGCTGGCCTTCCTGGAGGAGTGTCTGGCAACCGTCCCGACCTCCGTCCGGTGACGACCGCGTATGTGCGCGAGCGTGTGGAACATGGACCGCACATCCCGCCGGATGCTGGGATGGTCCTTCGAGAAGTACGGATGGTGCGTCTCGGCCGCGTATCGCCCGTCGGCAGCCGGGGAGAGTCCGCCCGACCGTTAGGACGGCAACGTGAGTCACAACCCTCCCCACGTCTCGACCCCGTGGGCCCCCGGCCGCCGGCCCGCGCCCCCGCCGGGCCGTGACCGGGCCGCGGGGCCGCTCCTGGGAGCGTCTGCCCTCTGCACCGGCCTGATGGCCGGGCTCTTCTTCGCCTACGACATCTCCGTCATGCCGGGCCTGGCGGAGATGGACGACCGCGCGTACGCGGCGGCCATGCAGCGCTTCAACGCCGTGATCGACGGCAGCGCGCTGTTCGGCCTGGTCTTGCTCGCGTCACTGGCCTCCACGGTCGCCTCGGCGGTACTGGCCTTCCGGAGGAAGTGGCGTGCGGTGGCCCTGCCGCTGATCGCGGCGGCCTGCTGCTACACGGCGGTTCTGGTGATCACCGTTGCGATCAACCTCCCGCTCAACGCGGAGCTCGCGGCCCTCGGGGACCCTGCGACCGCCAGGGATCTCCCGGAGGTGATCGATGACTTCAAGTCGGTGTGGGTTCCGGTGAACATCGTCCGGACGGTGCTCTGCGTGCTGAGCCTCGGGGCGCTGTGTTCCGCCCTGGTCCGGTACGGTCGCGCGACCGCACCCCTCCGGCGGGTGTGACCGACGGACCGCGCCCTGGAGGAAGGGGTGACGGCGGGAGTCGGGGAAGAGCACGTATGTGTCGAACGGGTGCACCTGTTAAAGCAATGCAGTGAGGTTTTCTCAACGGTGGTCACTTCCAGATTCCGTTGAGGACGAGGGCCGCGCGGGCGATGTCGCCGATCCGGCTGGGGCTGAGCGTGACGTGCTGCAGGGTGCGCCACCGCTGCTTGAGCTCGGCGGCGGTGCGCTCGCCGAGGGCCCGGATGTGCCGCACCAGCATGTTGAGCATGCGGGTGTCGGCGTGAAGTGCCTGTTCGGACTTGCCTCTTGGGCGGCGGACGGGGATGCGGATGCCGATGCCCGCGCCGATGTAGCCCTTGTCGGCCAGGGTCGGCAGGGCGTGGATGCGGGCTGCGATGATGTCGGGGGTGGAGCCGGGTTCGACGTCGGAGACCCACCAGATCCGCGGCGTCGCCGTCAGGGACAGCCGGCGGTACGCCGGGATCTTCGTCTGGTCGTGGATGTCCGCCCACGCCGGAACAATCGGCGGACTCGGGGGCGCGGGGTCCTACGTGCTCGCTTTCACCGCATGGGGACAGTGGTTCGTGTTCGCCCGAGTCTGGCTGCCGCTGACCGGTCGGCTCCCCTGGGATCTCGTCGCCTTCCTGGAGGATGCCTACCACCGCGGAGTACTTCGGCAGACCGGCGCCGTGTACCAGTTCCGACACTTGCGGTTGCAGCATCACCTCGGCAGCGCGTTCCGCCGACATGACGCCGCCTTCGCCCCGGTCACCCTTCCGTCCCCACGGACTGGCGCCGGCGCCTCCTGACCATGGGCGTGCGATACCGGACGACCGTCGGGACGACCGGTCCGGGCGGGGAGGATGGCCCACTCCGGTGAATGCCGGTCAGATATGGCCGGTGGCACGGCCTGTCCATCGAACAGCGCGGGACACCAACATCGGGGAGTCCGGCCCGCCGTACCTCATCGTGCCGCGGGCACACCCCTCGATGAAGGGTTCCCGATGATGTCCCTCCGCCGCACCGCCGCAGGCGCCGCCCTCGCGTTTGCCGCCCTGACGGGCACCGCCGCAGCGCACGCCGACACACTGAGGACCGCGCCCGCGGTCAGCACCCCCCCTACCGTCGCCGCTCTCCCCGTCTCACCGACGGGCACGGGCTGACCGTGCTCCCCGGGGCCACCGAGGTGCACAGCCCCACCGACTTCACGCTCACCGTCACCACGAAGCAGCTCTCGGGGCAGCACAAGATCCGAGTTCTCCTTCCCGCCGGGTACGACACCGCCCCCGAACGGCGTTGGCCGGTCACCTACTTCCTGCACGGCGGCGGCGGCACCGTCGACGACGTCACGGCCGCCCCGGCACTCCACTCCGAGTCGATGATCACCGTGGTGCCGGACGGCGGGCTGAAAGGCTGGTACGCCGACTGGCAGATGCAGAACACCGCCGAAGGCGCCGCGAACTGGGAGACCTTCCACCTCACCCAGGTCGTCCCGTTCATCGACGCCAACCTTCGTACCCACACCGACCGGGACCACCGGGCGGTCATCGGACTGTCCATGGGCGGCTACGGCTCCCTCCACTACGCCGAGGCCCGCCCCGACCTGTTCGGTCACGTCGCCGCGCTCTCCGGAGGAATCGACTTCGGCATGCCCCAGGTCCGCGCCGCCGTCCTGGCCACCGAGCTCAACCTCACCGGCGCTTGGTGCGCCGTGAGCAGTTCTTCCAGCACGTCCGGCTCCGGCCAGTGCACCGGCTACGGTCCCTACGTCGACAGCGACGCCGTCTTCGGCTCCCCGTACCCGGTCTTCAACGCCGACCGCGTGTGGAAGGCCGTGGACCCGGCCGCGCCTGCCAACCTCGCCAAGCTGTCCCGCACCGGCATCACCCTCTACACCGGCAACAACGATGTCATCGACGTCCACACCGCGGCGGCCTCCCAGACCGTCAAGGCCCGCCTCGACCAGCTCGGCATCCCCAGCCGCCTCGTGAATTACGGCAACGGCGCCTCATTGGCCCCGGGCTGCAACGGCGGCCACAACTACGGTTGCTGGGCCCCGGCATTCGCCGACTACGTTCCGCGCCTCGAAGCCGCCTTCGCCGCGGCGGGCTGACGCACGCCCAGGCCCCCGGGCCCGCGCACACCCCATCGCATCGCATTCACAGGCACCATCTGCCCCCTTTCCCCCTCTGCTCGGAGGAACGACCATGACCGAATCGCCTCCCACGGGCCGCCGACCCCACCTCTCGCGCCGTACCGTCCTCAGGGCCGGCGGCAGCCTTGCCCTGGGCGCAGGCCTGGCAGCCGTCGCCCCGGCTACTCCCGCCTGGGCCGCACAGCGCGGCACCCCCCTGTGCGACGAGCCCGGGGACTCGGCGGCCGCCCAGGGGATCGGCTCCAGCGACCTCGCCATCCCGTACTACCGCGAACACGACGGCACCTGGGGCTACGTCTTCGGCGACACATGGTCCGGCATGCAGCAGTACGGCGACTACCTCGGCTCGCCGCTGATGCTTTGCCAGGGCGGGTTCGACGCCTCCGGCGCGACCCCCATCTCGTTCACCTGGGCACTGCCCACGGGCGGCCGGGCCCGGCAACTGTTCGACTGGCGATTGCATCGAGTTCGGCGGACGCACGTACATCCAGTACACCTCGGTCGGCACGTCCACGACCGGCTGCGGGGGAAAGTGCGCGAGGCGGCCGGGCGCGATCCGGAGCCGACGGCCGCGGTGATCGACTCACAGTCGGTGAAGGCCGACGCGGTAGTGGGGGCCGACAGCCGCGGCTATGACGGGGCCAAGAAGATCTCACCGATCAGCCCGCATCGGCGCCAGCGCCGCCAGAACGCGTAGACCCGGTCCCAGGCGGGGGAAGTCGACCGGCAGGCTGCGCCACTTGATGCCGTTGTCGACAACGTAGAAGACCGCGTCCAACATCACGCGGTGGCAGTAGCTCTCCGGCCTGCCGCCCCGGCCCTCCAGCCATGCCGGGACCGGCAGCAGCGGCCGGATCTCCTGCCACTGGGCATCCGTCAGGTCCGTGCCATAGGCCCGGACCCGGTCGGGCTGGTCGGCCGCGTTCCCGAACCGGTGAACGAGGCAATCGCACGCCCCGCCGGACGAGTTGTAACCGGCAGCCTCGACCGCGTAGAACGGTGACAACAGGGCCTCCTGGCGTGATCGGTTTCTCACCAGAGGCCCTGTCTTCATGCACGGCCACGGCAGAATCACTCGCCCCGAGGGTCACTTTCGATCACACCGCACTCAAGATCGATAGGGCAACGGCTTCTTAGAGTGCGGAACGTGAGCTCTTGTCCGTTTCGTGATTGAGGGTTGGGGAAGGACCGCTGGTCGTGGGTTCGGGGTGGCCTTCAGGTCTCGGGGCGGGTGAACAAGCCGGGTTCAGGTTCGACGAGGATGCCGCGGCTGACCAGGCGTTTCAGTTTGGAGCGGATGCCTTCGGTGTTCTTCGGGAGGGTCGGCAGGTCGAGGGCCTGGCAGAGGTCGCGGGCGCGCATCGGTCGGCCCTCGTCGGCCAGGGCGGTGAGGATCTGCTGGTAGGCGGGGTGGTCCGGGATGTCGGGGCGGTCCGGCTCAGTGGCGGGTGTGGGCAGTGGGAGAGCGAGGAGGGTCTTGCGGGTGATGCGCAGGTTCTCGCTCTCCGCGTCGATCTCGCCGAGCCGCACTCTGAGCTCCTCGATGCGGTCCCGGAACTGCCCGGCCTGGTCGGCTAGTTCACGCTCGCGGGTTTCGATGTGTTCCAGGATGGCTTTGACCTGTGGGTTCTCGCTCACGTGGTCCTCCAGGAAGCGAGGGTGGCTCCGGTGAGTCGGCGGCTCATCACGGAGGTCATCGCCCAGAAGACGCGGGATCGGGAGGAGGCGGGCCGGTGTTCGTAGTCGCGTACGAGACGGCGGTAGAACATCAGGATCCCGTTCGTCTGCTCCACGATCCACCGCTTGGCCTGCACGACGAAGCCCTTGCCGGCCGGGTTGCGCTCGACGATCTCGACGTCGATGCCCACGTTCTTGCCGTGATCGACGACCTTCTTCTTGAAGCCCTGGTCGACCAGGGCTTTGGCCACGGTGTCGCACTGCCCGGCGACACCGTCCAGCAGGGCGATGCCGGCGGTGTTCTCGTGCGCGGAGGCGGGCAGGACGACGCAGTCCACGACCAGGCCCAGTACGTCCACGGCCAGGCATCTCTTCCTCCCCGGCACCCTTTTCGCGGCGTCCTTGCCGGTCGTCGTGGCCGGGACGCCGACTGCGGCGTGGATGCTCTGCGTGTCCAGGATCACCAGGCTCGGGTCGGCTAATC